>NZ_JAMYSY010000006.1:0-192721 GCF_040322175.1 Mesorhizobium sp. M0185
GGGGTGCTCCCCCCCCCCTTTTGGGGGTGGGTGGGGGGGGGGCGCGCCGCCCCTGGGTGGGGGCACCCGCGCCTCACCACCCCCGCGCTCGGGCCGCTGCGGGGCCACCTCTCCCCCGCTTCGCGGAGGGCGAGGAACCCAGGTCCTGAGAGTTCGAGGATCACCCTGCGTCGCAGAGGCGCGTTTCGACCATTTCGCACAAATGGTGGTAGAGGCACAAATGCCCCTGCTGGATGATCGGCGTCGAGGTCGAGGGTACGTTGAGCAGGATGTCGGAGAGCGGCTTCAGCTTGCCGCCGGTGTCGCCGGTCAGGCTGACCACCGTCATGCCCATCATGCGCGCCTGTTGGGCGGCGGCGAGGATGCTTGGCGAATTGCCGCTGGTCGAGATGGCGAGCAGCACGGCGCCCGCCGAACCATGCGCCTCGACCTGGCGCGCAAACACCGTGTCGAAGCCGTAATCATTGCCCCAGGCGGTCAGCACCGCCGCGTTGGCCGGCAGCGCGATGACGTTGTAGGCCTTGCGCTCCCTGAGGAAGCGGCCGACCAGCTCGCCGGCAATGTGGATGGCATCGCTGGCCGAGCCGCCATTGCCGGCTATCAGCAGCGCCTTGCCCTGCGAAAGCGCGGCGACGACGGCGCTGACGGCCCGCTCCATCTCGCTGGTCAGGTCGCGCTCGACCATCGCCGAAATCGCGGCCGCCGAGCGGGCCAGGTAATCGTTCAGTTCGGACATGAAACCCTCAGTTCCCGGCGCGCAATCTGCCGATAGTGCCGGTCGTGCTCTTGCCGGCGACGAGGTCGACCAGCACGACGCGTCCGCCGGCCTTCTGCACGACATCGGCGCCAACCACCTGATCGACCGTATAGTCGGCGCCCTTGACCAGTATGTCGGGGCTCAGCGCCTCGATCAGCGAAAGCGGCGTATCCTCCTCGAAGATGACGACGGCGTCGACCGAGGCAAGTGCTGCAAGCACGCAGGCCCGGTCATGCTGGTCATTGACCGGGCGTCCCGGCCCTTTCAGCCGGCGCACCGAGGCATCGCTGTTGAGGCCGAGCACCAGCCGGTCGCACTGGCTGCGCGCCGCATGCAGCAGGCTGACATGGCCGGCATGCAGGATATCGAAACAGCCATTGGTGAAGCCGACGCTCAAGCCCTCGTCTTTCCAGCCCGCCACCAGCCGCGCAGCGGCGGCGGCATCGAGGATCGCATCCAAGTGGGCGACCGGACCATGCGAGCGAAACAGCGCACCGGTGAGTTCCTCGATCGTCAGCCGCGCCGTGCCGCGCTTGCCGACGACAACACCGCCGGCGGCGTTGGCGATCGATCCGGCCATGACACGATCAGCCCCTGCTGCAAGAGCCAGCGCGAAGGTCGCGATTACCGTGTCGCCGGCGCCCGAAACGTCGAACACTTCGCGCGCCTGCGTGGCGATATGGCGGGCGTCGTCCGCACCGATGACGCTCATGCCCTTTTCGCTGCGCGTCGCGACGACGAAATCGAAACCGTGCGCCGAAATCAGCTGGCGTGCCGCCGCCTCGATTTCGTCATCGGCAAACACTGCGCGGCCGACCGCCTCGCCGAGTTCCTTGCGGTTGGGCGTGATTGCCGTCGCGCCGGCATAACGCGCATAGTCGCGGCCCTTCGGGTCGACCAGCACCGGCTTGCCCGCTTGCCGACAGATCGAGATCAGCTCGCCGGCGACGCCGTCGAGCAGCACGCCCTTGCCATAGTCGGACAGGATGACGATGTCGGCGCGTGCCAGCGCTTCGCGAAAATGCCCGACCAATGTCGCGCGCTCGGCATCGCCCAGCGGCTTGATTTCCTCTTCGTCGAAACGCAGCACCTGCTGGTTGAGCGCGCTGAAGCGGCTTTTGGACGACGTCATGCGATCGGCATCCTGCGCCAGCCCGCCGGTGTCGACGCCAAATTCGCCGAGCATGCGCACGAGGTTCTTGCCGGCCTCGTCAGCGCCGATCACCGAGACCGGTATGACGGCAGCGCCGAGCGAAACGATGTTGGCGACGACATTGCCGGCGCCGCCCATCGCCAGCGTTTCGCCGCGCCCGTGCAGCACGGGGATCGGCGCTTCCGGCGAAATGCGCTCGATCACGCCGTTGACGAAACGGTCGAGGATGAAATCGCCGACCACCAGCACGGTGGCGCCGCCGAAGCGCGAGATGGCGCGGTGAAGAGGTTCGGGAGAGGGCAGCTTGATCATGTCAACGCGCGGGAGGGCCGATTTTCGGTGACGGGAAATTCAATTGGCAGGGCGGGCCGTTCATGGCGATGCCGATATACCGCAATTTCAGCCGACGCAACGGCGGGCCTTCGACCGATCGCGGCGGCGAGACAGTGCGTCAGCTTTTCTGCAACGCGACATGCACGCCCAGTCCGACAAGCACCGCACCGCCGGCGCGCCGCATCAGGCGCTGCGCCCGGCTCGACTGCCGCAGCCTGGCAATCACCGCGCCGGCCAGTATCACGCAAACAATGTCGGCCGACGAGAACATCAAATTGACGATCGTTCCAAGCACGACGAACTGCAGCCAGACCGGAAACGCTGCCGAGGCATCGATGAATTGCGGCAGGAACGCCATGAAGAAAATCGCCGTTTTCGGGTTGAGCACCTCGACGGCGACGCTCTCGAAAAACGCGCGGCGGGCGGATTTCGGCTGAATTCCCGGCAAGACAACCTCGCCTTGCGCCTTGGCGCGAAACAAAGAAACACCGAGCCAGACCAGATACAGCGCACCGACCAGCTTGACCGCCATGTAAAGCGCCGGCACGGCATGGAAAAGCACCGACAGGCCGACGGCGGCGGCGAAGACATGAACGTAGCCGCCGAGATGGATGCCGAGCGCCGCCATCAGCCCGGACCAGCGGCCGCGCGCCATGGTTTGCGCGGCGGCATAGAGCATGGCGGGGCCGGGGATATAGGCGAAGATCGCCGTGGTGGCGAAAAAGGCGACAAGCAGTTCGGTTGACGGCATTACCTTGCTCCTGTCGCCGGTCGGCCGGCAGGCCGACTGAAACGTGACGTTTGCGGCGCCACTATGGCGCTCATCCGGCCGCCCAGCCACCTGCTTTGTCGACAGCCCGGCCCGCCTCCCCTATAAGGCCAGAATCCCACAAGGGCTACAACCGGCACAAGGTACCAGAGGCTTTCATGATCATCGTCACGGGCGGCGCCGGCATGATCGGTTCCAACATCGTCGCCGCGCTCAACGCCGAGGGTTTCAGCGACATCCTCGTCGTCGACGACCTCACCGACGGCCACAAGATCGCCAACCTCGCCGATCTCGAGATCGCCGATTATCTCGACAAGGACGATTTTCTGGCGCGGATGGAGGCCGGTGACCTCGGCCGCATCGAGGCGGTCTTCCACCAGGGCGCCTGCTCGACCACCACCGAATGGAACGGCAAGTTCATGATGGAGGTCAACTACGCCTATTCGAAGCGCCTGCTGCACGCCTGCCTGGCCCTGCGCGTGCCGTTCCTCTATGCCTCCTCCGCTTCGGTCTATGGCAGCGGCGCCGAGTTCCGCGAGGAGCCGCAATGCGAACGGCCGCTGAACGTCTATGCCTATTCGAAAAAACTGTTCGACGACTATGTCCGCCGCACCGTTTTCGATACCGATCACTCGCCGGTCGCGGGCCTGCGTTATTTCAACGTCTATGGACCGCGCGAGGCGCATAAGGGCGCCATGGCCTCTGTCGCCTTCCATCTGTTCAACCAGGTCGAGCAAGGCCAGAACCCGAAACTGTTCGGCGCCTATGGTGGTTTCGGGCCCGGCGAGCAGAGCCGCGACTTCATCCATGTCGGCGATGTCGCCGACGTCAATCTGTGGCTGTGGAAACGCGGCTCGAGCGGCATCTTCAACTGCGGCACCGGCAAGGCCCAGCCGTTCCGCGCCATTGCCGAAACGGTGATCGATACGCTCGGCCAAGGCCAGATCGAATTCATCGAGTTTCCCGACCACCTCAAGGGCAGCTACCAGAGCTTTACGCAAGCTGATATGTCCCGCTTGCGCGCAGCCGGTTACAATGGCCAGTTCCGCACAGTGGAAACCGGCGTCAGAGACTATGTCGAATGGCTGAAAGCCCAACGATCCTCGTGATCGGCCCACGCTGGGTGGGCGACATGGTGATGGCGCAGTGCCTGTTCCAGGCGCTGAGGGAGCTTCATCCGGATGCCGCCATCGACGTGCTGGCGCCGGCCTGGGCAGCACCGCTGGTCAAGCGCATGCCCGAAATCCGCCAGCAGATCGACCTGCCGCTGCAATCCGGCGCGTTCGAATTCCGCATCCGAAGGCGCTTCGGCCGCCTGCTGCGCGGCCGCTACGACACGGCCTTTGTCCTGCCGGGAAGCTGGAAGTCGGCGCTGATCCCGTTCTTTGCCGGCATTCCGCGCCGTGTCGGCCATCTCAAGGAAATGCGTTACGGGCTGCTGACCGACATCGTGCCGTTGCCCGATCGCCTGAAACGGCGCACCGCGCAGGCCTATTTCAGCCTTGCCCGTGGTGGCGCCTTCCAGGCGCCGAAGCTCGCCGTCGATCAAGCCAGCCAGGCGGCACTGCTCAGCCGTTTCGGGCTGACGGCGGCGAAATTCGTGGCAGTCATGCCCGGCGCAGAATTCGGCCCGGCCAAGCGCTGGCCGAGCGAACACTATGCCGGCCTTGCCCGCGAGATGATGGCGAAAGGGTTTGGCGTCGCGCTGTTCGGGTCGAAGAACGACGCTGAGGTGACGGCGGAAATCGCCGCGCTGGCTCCGGGCGCCGTCGATCTTGCCGGCCAGACGCGGCTCGAGGATGCCATCGACCTGATCGCGGCGGCGAGGCTCGCCGTCTCCAACGACAGCGGGCTGATGCATGTCGCCGCCGCCGTCGGCACGCCGGTCGTCGCCGTCTACGGCTCGACCTCGCCGCAGAACACGCCGCCGCTCGCCGAGCGCCGCGAACTGGTCTGGCTCGGCCTGTCCTGTTCGCCCTGCCACAAAAAAATCTGCCCGCTCGGTCATCTCAACTGCCTGAAGACGCTGGAGGTCGAACGCGTCGTGGCGGCGGCGGAGCGGCTGCTGGAAATGCCGGCCGCCGCATGAAAGTGCTGATCGTCAAGACATCGTCCATGGGCGACGTCATCCACACCTTCCCGGCGATCGAGGACGCGCGCCGCGCTCGGCCGGATATCTCCTTCGACTGGTGTGTCGAAGAGGCATTTGCCGGCATCGTGGCGCTGCATCCAGCCATCCAAACCATCCACAGCGTGGCGATCCGGCGCTGGCGCAGGAAGCTGCTCGAGCCCGGCACATGGCGGGAAGTGGTCGGCTTGCGCCGGGCCTTGCGCGATTGCCGCTACGACCTCGTCCTCGATGCACAAGGCTTGCTGAAATCGGCGCTGGTGGCGCGGCTGACGGCAGCACCGATCGCCGGGTTCGATCGGTCGAGCGCCCGCGAGCCTTCGGCAAGCCTGTTTTATGGCCATCGCTTCGCCGTGCCGCGCGGCCTGCATGCTATCGAGCGCACGAGACGCCTGTTCGGCCTGGCGCTCGGCTACGAGCCGGATTTTTCCAGGCTTGAATCGGGTATCGCGCCGCCAGCCGGAAGATCGATTCTTGCCGGCGAAAAGACCGCCTTCCTGCTGCACGGCACCAGCCGCGAGGACAAGAAATGGCCGGTCGCGGACTGGATCGAAATCGCCAGGCTTCTCGTGGCACGAGGGATGACCCCGGTCACCACCTGGTCGAACGACCGGGAACAGGCGGTTGCCGAAGCGATCGCCCACGCCGTTTCGCAAACCGTGGTGGTTCCCAGGTCGCCGCTAGCCGAGATCGCCGCCGTCATCGGCGGCTCGGCGCTGGTCATCGGCGCCGACACCGGCCTGACCCATCTCGCCAGCGCTTTCGGCCTGCCGACGGTGGCGATATTCCTCGCTACCGAGCCTGGCCTGACCGGCCCGCGCGGGCCATTCTCATCGACGCTGCTGGCCAGGCCCGGCCACAGCGTCACGCCGCCGGAGGTGATGGCGGAAGCCGAGAGATTGCTGGCGCTTCGGGGGACCGGTCAGGTCAAGGTCGGTAGAGGATAGTCCTGAAAGTTGGCGCTGCCCCTCATCTGGCTACCGCCATCTTCTCCCCGTATAGGGACGGGGAGAAGGACGCCTTCACCGAAGATTTCGCCAATCGGTGGCGTTGCAGGAAACGGCGCCGAGGTTCCGGACGGCCCCTTCTCCCCGTCACTATACGGGGAGAAGTGCCCGGCAGGGCGATGAGGGGCGGCGCTACCTGACGGGATTAGGGCTCGCCTCAGATTCCTCAGATGAACTGCACCTGGACGATCTCGTAGCCCCTGGCGCCGCCTGGCGCATTGACCTCGATGGCGTCGCCGACTTCCTTGCCGATCAGGGCGCGCGCGATCGGCGAGGAGATCGAGATGCGGCCGGACTTCACGTCGGCTTCCTGGTCGCCGACGATCTGGTAGGTCTTTTTCTCCTCGGTATCCTCGTCGACCAGCACCACGGTGGCGCCGAACTTGACCTTGTCGCCGCTGAGCTTGGTGACGTCGATCACCTCGGCCCGCGCGATCAGGTCCTCGAGTTCGTTGACCCGGCCCTCATTGAGGCTCTGTGCCTCTTTTGCCGCGTGATATTCGGCATTTTCGGATAGGTCGCCATGCGAGCGCGCTTCGGAAATCGCCTCGATGATACGCGGCCGCTCCTGTTGCTGGCGCCAGCGCAGTTCTTCCTTCAATGACGCGAACCCCTCGCCTGTCATCGGGACCTTGTTCATAATGCCTGACCTTTCCTGCCGCCGCCCCCGCAATCGGGAGCGACCTTGTCGATGGTACAAAAAGAAAACGGTCCGGCAGCCTCGGGCTAACGGAACCGTCTCACCACAATTTCGCAAGATATAGCAATCTTCGCGGGTTTTTCACGTCCAAAAAGTCGGTTTTTGAAAAATCATCCACCGATTGCACGGCTGACCCCACGTCAAGCGGGGGTTTCCAAGATCGTATCGTGTACCGTGATGCCAAATCTCGGTTGTGGCCAACATGTGCAGCACAGCAAAAAACCGGCTGCGATCGCTCACAGCCGGTTATGAGGAGCGTTCCGGAGGATCAGCTCCTCATGAAATGATCGATCTGCTCCGACAGCATGCCGTATTCGCGAGACCCCTTGCCCGTGCGCTTCTCGATCTCGCGGAGCTGTTCCTGGGCGCCGGCAAGATCGCCGATCTGCAGGTGCGCCTCGCCGAGATATTCGCGCACCAGCGTGTAGTTCGGGTCGATGCGCAGCGCTTCCTCGTAATAGCCGAGGCCGACGGTGACGCGGCCGGAATGGCGGTGCGAATAGCCGAGATAATTGAGGATGCGCGGATCCTGCTTGTTGGCGGCGAGGCTGAGCACGGCGATCGCCTCGTCGTAGCGTCCATCCATCGCCAGCGCGCGACCGGCATCGTAGATGCTGTCGTCGTCCAGCATGCCTTGCTTCGGCGAGACGCATTTCTTCTGTTTCTTGTCCCACGCCTCCCCCTTCTTGCACTGGGACTGGCCGCCGCCATTGCCGCCGCCATTGCCGCCGCCACCGCCACCTCCCCCGCCTTCACCAGCCGAAAACGCCGGAGCCGCAATCAGCGGCAGGGCGGCGATGGCCATGGCGTAAATCAGCAATCGTCTGCGCATCGAATTCTCCTTTGAACCTGACAATGCAACACTAACGCCGGGCCAACGCCGTTTCGTCCCGGAAAATGTCATCCTATCTCAAAACCGCGATCTCTCCCAGCAAGGCCATCTTATCCCGGGAAGAGTGGGCATCGGAAATCATGCTTCACGATCAACGCCGCCGCGCAAGATAATGTGACGAGCGCTGCAAATCCGCTATCATCGGGCCGACCGAGCACGAAGCAGGGAGACGGCCGGTGCAGCAACGCGTTGAACGAGACTGGGAGCTTTCGATCGGTCCCGACACCGTGCGCCTGTTCATCCTGAAGGCGAAGGCGCTCAGCGCCGCCGTCAACGAAGACTATGCCGACGGCGCCGAGCACGAGGTAGAGCTCGACGGCAACGCGCACGACAACCACCATCATGACGGCCTTGCCGAGGAAAGCTCCGAAGATCTCACCGAAGAAGAACTGCGCGAGCTGATCGATGATCTCAATGTCGACGAAGCGGCTGAACTGATTGCGTTGGCCTGGGTCGGCCGCGGCGACTATGACGCGACGGAATGGACGGACGCGCTGTCCGCCGCCCGCGAGCGCGCCAACAAGCGCACGGCAAAATATCTGCTCGGCATGCCGCTGCTGGCGGACTGGCTCGAGGAAGGCCTGGAAGCGATCGGCGCGTGACGGCGCGGTTACCGATTGTGATCGGCCGCCCCCCTCGCTCAAGGCAACTTCCCTGCATTCTGGCCGTTGCGATGTAATGGCGGCGTTTGGCTTTTTCAGATTGGGCAGATTGCTGCTGGCCGTTGCGGCTACGCCGCTGGCGGGACCCGTTTTAGCCAAGGCACCCGACCTACCGCAAACTGCACCGGTTCCGCAGCTCAACCAGCAAGTCACTCCGCCCCCACCAACCGAGATCCCGGTCCCCGAACCGCGCCCGGAGGATGCTCCGGAGCCGCCGGCGATTGCACCGCAGCCGCCCGAAAAGCCGGCACGGGCTGAGCCGCCGGCAAGCCCACCAGGCGCGCCACCAATCCCGGCCGAGGCAGACGAGAAGGCGGAGCAAAAAATCCTTCCTGATCCTCGATCGGCCGCCATTGCCGGGAAAGAAATGCCGGCCGAGGAATTGGCCTGCCGCAGGCGGCTGAAATCGATGGGCGTCGATTTCGAGGAGCGCAAGCCCGAGCATGATACGGCGGTCGGTTGCTCGATCCCCTACCCGATCGTGCTGAGGACGCTCGGCAAATCCATCGCCATCGGCCCGGAGCCCGAGCTGAATTGCCAGATGGCGGAAGCGGCCGCACGCTTTGCTGCTTCGGTCATCCAGCCTGCCGCAAAGGCCGAGTTCGGCGCGGATATTAAATCGATCGGCCAGGCCTCCGCCTTTGTCTGCCGGTCGCGCAATGGCGGCGGCAAATTGTCGGAGCACGCCTTCGGCAACGCGCTCGATATCGCCAGCTTCAAGCTTTCGGACGGGAAGGAGATCGATGTCGGCCCCGCGCCGCCGGAAAAGGACGCGAAATTCCTGGATACAGTGCGCAAGGCGGCCTGCGGGCCGTTCAAGACCGTGCTTGGCCCCGGCAGCGATGCCGATCATTCGCTGCATCTCCACTTCGATCTCGAACCGCGCCGCAATGGCGGCACGTTTTGCCAATGACCTTGCCTATGGGGGCGCCGCAATTTGGCCGCAGGCGTGAACGGCGCCGCTGATTTTTCCTTTACTCTTCAGGTTTAGAGTCTGTGCCATCTAGGGACAGGAACCCTTCCGATGGCCGGGCTATTTCGCGCTGCGCTTGCCGCTGTGCGGCACACAGAATGCGCGCGCATAGCCGGCAGGCTTGCCGCCCTGCTTGCCATTGCGGGGGTCTCCGCCTGCAATACCGGCAGCGTGCTGTCGCTGCAGCCGGCCGTCGATGTCGGCAGCCAGACCGCTGCCGTCCCGCCCAATTCCGACCCGCAATATTCCGGCGCGCAAGATTCCGGGCCGCAATATTCGGGTATGCAGCGCCTCGTCCCGTCCAATCCCTTTATGACGGCCGCCTATCCGCGCCTGGACAACCCGATGTCGCCGGCCGAACAGCTGCCGGCCACAGAGATCGATTGCCGAAAGGAGCTGAAACGCCTCGGCGTCGTCTACACCGACGTTGCACCGATCCATGAAGGCCAGTGCGGCATCGACTATCCGGTCAAGGTCTCGGCCATCGGCAGTGTCGAGATGAAGCCGGCCGCGACGCTGACCTGCGACATGGCCGCCACCTTTGCCGGCTGGACCAGGAACGAACTCGTGCCGTCGGCCCGCTGGCGCTATTTCTCAGGCGTCAAGACCATCCACCAGGGCTCGAGCTATTCCTGCCGCAGGATTGCCGGCGAAGGTGTTTTGTCGGAACACGGCAAGGGCAATGCGCTCGACGTGATGAGCATCGAGCTTAACAATGGCGACGACATCGACGTCCGCAAGCCCGGCCTGTTCGCCTTCCGCACGCGCGGCTTCCTCAACAATGTCCGCGCCGATGGCTGCCAGTATTTCACCACCGTGCTCGGCCCCGGCTACAACTACGACCACCGCAACCATTTCCATTTCGACATCAAGAACCGCAAGAACGGCTATCGCGCCTGCCGCTGATTGCAGCCCCTGCCCAAGACTTGCTGCGCCGGTTAAGATGGTGCGCAGACGCTTGGGTGGTGCCTCTTGAGCCAACGAAGCCTTCGACGACGTGTAACGACCTGGCTGGTGGCATGCTGTGCCGCTTATCTTTCGCTCGCCTATTTCGCCGCGCCTGAGTTCTGGACGTTACGGGACCGCAATTTTCGCAATCAGCAATTCGAGATGGTGACGCACACGCCGCAAGGCATTCCGGGCGATCCGATCAATGTCGGCCTGGTCGGCATGAAGAAGGAGCTTGTCCATGCTTTTGCCGTCGCCGGCTGGGATACGGCAGACGCGATCACGCTGAAGACGGCGATCGAGATCGGCGAAAGCGTGCTGTTTAACCGCCCCTATCCCGACGCGCCGGTCAGCCGGCTGCTGTTCGAAGGCCGCGCCCAGGACCTAGCCTTCGAAAAGCCGGTCGGCGACAGCGCCGATCGGCGCCACCACGTCCGCTTCTGGCAGACCGATGCGACCGGAGACGACGGCCGGCCGCTTTGGCTTGGCTCTGCAAGCTTTGACCGCGGCGTCGGCCTCAGCCATGACACCGGCGCGATCACCCATCATATCGGCCCCGACATCGACGCCGAGCGCGACGGGCTGATGCGCGACCTCTCCGCCGCCGGCATGCTGATCTCGACCAGCGAGATACCAGGCGTCGGCGCCACGAAGACCGGGCGCAACGGCGAAGGCGATCCCTATTTCACCGACGGCAAGGCCATCATCGGGATCCTGCTGCAACTGCCGTAGGCGCGCAATCGGCCTTCCCGTCTGACAGCCATTTCGTCCCGACGGGTTCAGGGCACGGTGATCACGATCTTGCCGAACGGTCCTGTCTCCAGACGCTCAAATGCCTGCGGCACCTCGTCGAAGCCAAACACCTTGTCGATCACCGGCTTGATGGCAAGCGTCTCGATCGCCTGGTTCATTCGCTCGAAAGCGCGGCGGTGGCCGATCGATATGCCTTGTACGACGATCCGATTGCGCAGGAACGGAATGATCGGGAAACTGAGCTCCATGCTGCCGAGAAGGCCGATGAGCGACAGCCTGCCGTCGGCGCCCAGCGCATTGAGCGAGCGCCGCGCATTGTCGCCGCCAACCATTTCCAGCACATGGCTGACGCCGGCCCCGTTTGTCAGTTCGCGCGCCGCCTCGTCCCATGCCGGCTGGCTGCGATAATTGATCCTCTTCCAGGCGCCGAGCGCCTTCGCCCGCTCGAGCTTCTCGTCGCTGCTCGAGGTGATGATGGTGCGCAGGCCGAAGGCGGCGGCAAATTGCAGCGCAAACAGCGACACGCCGCCGGTGCCCTGGATGAGAACGGTTTCGCCCGGGATCGGCTTGGCCTCCTCGACCAGCGCGAACCACGCCGTCAGCGCCGCAATCGGCAGCGTCGATGCCTCGACGTCGCTGAGCTGCGGCGGCGCCGCCACGGCGGCATCCTCATGAAAAAGCACATGCTCGGACAGCATGCCGGGCAGTGACGAACCAAGCGTATGCTTGTGCAGCACCGGCGGGGCGTCGCCGTCCGGCCAGTCGGCGATCACCTGGCCGAGCACGCGCTGCCCGATGCCGAAGCGGCTGACTTCGCTGCCGGTGGCGACTACTTCGCCTACCGCGTCCGATGTCGGCACGAACGGAAAGCTGAGGTCCGGTATCAGCACGCCATCGACGATCATCCTGTCCTTGTAATTCAGCGATACCGCTGTGACTCGTACCAGAAGATCATGCGGCCCGGGTTGGGGCAGCTTTCCATCAGCCGGCTTCAACCCTGGACAGGCCGAAACCGTTCATCTGCCAGGATCTGTTTTCGGTGCTCATTTGGTTCGCGCTCCGTGGTTGATGATTGCGCGAGACATTTACGCCGTTTCACTATGGAGAAAAGTGCTTCCATGTGGCATGTTCTGCAACAGATTAAGGAGCAAAACTCTACAATAGGAGCGCTTCATTGGAATCAGCCAATTTGCAAGGCATCGTCGCATTCGCTCACGCGGTGGAGGCCGGCAGCTTCACCGGCGCTGGCGCACGGCTGCATGTCACCAAATCGGCGGTCGGCAAGTCGATCGCGCAGCTGGAACAGCGATTGGGCGTCCGCCTGCTCAACCGCACCACCCGCAGCCTCAGCCCGACCAGCGAAGGTCTGAGCTATTACGAAGCCTGCGTCAGGGCGCTGGCCGAAATCGAAGCCGCCCAGTCACTACTCGCTTCCCGCAAGCAGGTGCCTTCCGGGCGGCTGCGCGTCGACCTGCCTTTGGCCTTCGGCCGGCGATGCGTCGCCCCGGTGCTGTTCGACATTTCGAAGCGCTTCCCGGATCTGACTATGGAAATCTCGTTCAACGACCGGCGCGTCGACCTGATCGAGGAAGGCATCGACCTGGCGGTGCGTATGGGCGACCTCGACGACAGCTTGTCGATCGCCGCGCGCCGCATCTATGCCCAACGTTCGGCCATCTGCGCCGCCCCCGCCTATCTCGACGCCCATGGCAGGCCGCAATCGATCGAGGACCTGGCCAGGCACAGCCTCATCGGCTACGGCCGCGACGGCACGGTCCATCCCTGGACCGTCAGGCATGTCGACGGCCGTCTCGAAAAATTCGCGCCCAAGGCGCGGCTGGTGCTCGGCCACGGCGAACCGATGCTCGATGCGGTACTGGCCGGCTGCGGCATCGTCTATCTGCCGACATGGCTGACGGCCGACAGCATCAGGCGCGGCGAGCTCGAAATGGTTCTGTCGGACTGTCTTGTCGAAAACACCGTGGTGCATGCCATCTGGCCGGTAACACGCAATCTCGCGCCAAAGGTGCGCGTCGTCGTCGACGCCCTGATCGAGCATTTTTCCGCGCCGCCCTGGGATGCGGCATGGGTGCCGCCTGATTGCCCGGCTCGCTAAATTTAAAAAGCGCGACCCGTCCTATTTTCGAAAACCGCGCGGCAATGCTATGGACCCGGCATGCTTTATGCTGAAATTGCCATCGTGGTCGTCCTCATCTGCGTGAACGGCCTTCTGTCGATGTCCGAGCTCGCCATCGTCTCGTCGCGGCCGGCGCGCCTTAAGACGATGATCGACCGCAACGTCAAGGGTGCCGGCCGGGCCCTGGCGCTCGGCGCCAATCCGGGAAAATTCCTGTCTTCGGTGCAGATCGGCATCACTTTGGTCGGCGTCTTGTCCGGTGCCTTTTCCGGCGCCACGCTCGGCGAGCGGCTGGCCACCTCCCTGGCGTCGGCCGGCATCCGCGAAAGCCTCGCCGATCCGCTCGGCGTCGGCATCGTCGTCGCCCTCATCACCTATGGCTCGCTGATCATCGGCGAACTGGTGCCCAAGCAGATCGCATTGCGCGACCCCGAAAGGGTAGCCGTCAGGGTCGCCCCGGCAATGACCATCCTCGCCAGCGTCTCGGCGCCGCTGGTCTTCCTGCTCGATTTTTCCGGCCGCGCCCTCCTGTGGCTGCTTGGCCAGCGCGGTCAGAGCGAGGATAAGGTCACCGACGAGGAGATCAAGATGCTGGTCGCCGAAGCCGAGCACCACGGCACCATCGAATCCGACGAACGGCGGATGATCGCCGGCGTCATGCGGCTCGGTGATCGTGCTGTGCGCGCGGTGATGACGCCGCGCACCGAGGTCGACTGGATCAATCTGCAATCCGACGAGGCGGCCATCAGGAAGCTGCTGATGGACACCCAGCATTCGCGCCTGCCGGCCGGCGACGGCGGCGTCGACGCCATGATCGGCGTCGTCCAGACCCGCGACGTGCTGGCCGCAATGCTTGCCGGCCGCGCTCTCGACCCGCGCCGGCACGTGCGGGCCGCGCCAATCGTGCATGACCAGGCCGACGCTCTGGACGTGCTTGCGACGCTGAAGGAATCCGACGTGCCGATGGCGCTGGTGCATGACGAATACGGCCATTTCGAAGGCATCGTCACCCCGGCCGACATACTGGAAGCGATCACCGGCGTATTCCGTTCCGACCTCGACGCCGGCGACGAGGAAAACGCGGTCAAGCGCGAGGACGGCTCATGGCTGCTCGCCGGCTATATGCAGGCCGACGAGATGGCAGAGGTCCTCGGCATCGACCTGCCTGAGAGCCGCGATTACGAAACCGTCGCCGGCTATGTGCTGTCGCATTTGCACCATCTGCCGGCGACCGGCGAATGTGTCGACGCGCAAGGCTGGCGCTTCGAGGTCGTCGACCTCGACGGCCGCCGCATCGACAAGCTCATCGCCACCCGCCTGCCCGGCCGCCACCGCGAGGTGGTGCGGTAACGATCGACGCGACTTATGGGCTATATGCTGGCGGCGACACCGCTCGCACGTCAAAGTTGATTGGGAATACCGCCTATGGTCGACCACCTTTTCGCCGACCCATATCTCGCTGCCGTCTACGATGCCTGGCACCCGAGATCTGCGCGCGACGACTATGATTTCTACCTGCCCCGCATTCTAACAGCAGACGCGGTGCTTGATGTCGGATGTGGAACGGGCACCCTCCTTCACGAGGCACGCTTGGCCGGACATTCAGGGCGGCTCTGCGGCATCGACCCAGCACCCGGCGTGTTGGATCGCGCACGAACGCGCGCGGATATCGAATGGGTTCTCGGCGATCTCCAATCGGCCGGCTGGACAGCCGAGTTTGATCTCATTGTGATGACGGGGCACGCATTCCAGGCCCTTGTCAGCGACGAAGACCTGAGGGATTTCATGGCGGCTGTCCGACACGCCCTTGTGCCAGGCGGATGCTTCGCGTTCGAAACGCGGAACCCTTCGGTGCGGGCGTGGGAGCACTGGACACCCGAAAATGCGGTGGTCGTTGAGCTGCCTGACGGGTCGCTGGTGCAGATCACAACAGAGGTGATCACGCCGTTCGATGGACAGACGGTGACATTCACCCACAGGTTCGGCGGAAAGCATCCGAGCCTTCCGCAAGTTAGTCGCAGCACCTTGCGATTCCTCGAGACGGACGCCTTATCGAGCCTGCTGGGGAACGCGGGGCTACGGATCGAACAGCAATTCGGCGGCTTTGACGGCAGCCCACTTGGCCCTTCGAGCCCAGAGATCATCACGTTCGCGACGAGATGAAAAGGAGCATCCGCTCTCCAGCCCTGCAAGCAACGACAACTCGCGGACCCATTGCGGACGTGGAGCCGTATTTCGCGGGGACTGCCGCCGACCGCAAGTCAGAGCCAAGCTTGGCAATCGCAGGACTCAGCGATCAATCGATTGCCTCGATGCCTTGTGCCTTCAGCCGTTCGAGATGGTCCTTCATCTCTTTCAGCCGCTCGGGCGAGTGGCCCTGCCACTCGGTGACCTCGCCGGTGATCCTGAGCGGCTCGCGGCAGCGATAGGACTGCGTCGGATTGCCGGGAAATTTCTTGTCCGTAAGATTGGGGTCGTCCATGATCGGGCCGGTTGTTTCCACGATGTAGATCCTTTCGCGTCCGTCACCGGCGGCCAGT
This sequence comes from Mesorhizobium sp. M0185, assembly GCF_040322175.1. Classification (NCBI taxonomy): domain Bacteria; kingdom Pseudomonadati; phylum Pseudomonadota; class Alphaproteobacteria; order Hyphomicrobiales; family Phyllobacteriaceae; genus Mesorhizobium; species Mesorhizobium sp. M0185. Next base: position 15,753 of record NZ_JAMYSY010000006.1, read on the forward strand.
TCTGCACCCCAGATAGCCGCATCCAGAGTGCCGGTTAGATAGACCCAGGCTGCCTGCTTTCGCACGCCGTAATTGGAGCTGTAGCCGGCTTCGATCAGGTCTCCCGGCTTAAGATCGGCCCGGGTGCCGTGGTAGAATTGGCGCGGCTTCGCGGGGGCTGTCATCGGCTCATCCTCGCTGTCTCAGGCGTCATGGTGTTGTGGTGCGCACTATTTCATGCACGTCATCGAATCAACCGTCTGGCCGTGCGGTTATCGGACGTCCTCTCATTCCGGTCGTCCCGCCCAAAGTACGCTACCAGTCGGCTGCCGGTGCGGGTATTATCGGCGCCCTGTACGTCACTATGGTGGAAAAATGGATCTGCAAGCCTTCAGGGATTCGATTGCAAAACCACAGCCGCCAGCCGGCTTGAGCCCTGCCCTGGAGGCGCTGTGGTGGGATGCAAAGGGCGATTGGGCTAAGGCGCACGAGTGCGCGCAGCAGCGCGACGACACGGCGGGCATGCACGTGCATGCCTATCTCCACCGCAAGGAAGGCGACCAGTCGAATGCGGAATATTGGTATCGCCGCAGCAACGCGGCGCCGTCGACCTTAACGCTTGACGAGGAATGGCAAGAGCTGGCACGTACACTTTTGCAGCAAAGCTGACGCTTGCTCAGTCATCGTAAAATAGCCGGTCCTGCATCCACTCTCCGGGGTTTCAGCTGGCGCCCTGTGGCTTGTCCCTGCCGTTCCATTCCGCATTGCGCGCCTGCGCCTCTTCGGCGATCAGCTTGAACTCCCGCATCTTCGCAGCTTCGATGGCGAATGCGCGGCTTGGCAGGACGCCAGGGTCCTCCTGACTGTTCTGAAACTGAAAACGGGCCTCCAGTTCGGCCCATATTCGCTCGGGTGCCGTATCCTTGCTGGCAAGCAGCGCAACGACCAGCGCCAGAGTCTCGCGCTGGGCGTTCAGCCGCCCTTCGATCTCTTCATTCGGCAATTCGGACATGCGGGTCGCTTCCGGTTTCTGGCTCAACGGCAAAATCGCACCCTTGTTCCGGAATTCGGGGCTGGCGCGGTCCGGCTGGGCAGCAGATGCTCGCAATCGCAATCGAGATGACCTCTCCTCCTCGATCCTGTTGACTCGGCCGATGGCACTTCTCGCGCCGCTTGCGTCCAGCCTCTTCGAATGCAGCATGCGGACAAATCTTGAGAGCCTGAAGCGAATTGTCGAGATCGCAGCAGGTGATGCTTTGTTGCAGACTGACCCGCAGCCGACGCTCGGCGGTCTGCCCCGCAACGATCAAAGCCTGTCATCGAGAACGACCATAGGCTGCTGCGAGCACCGGAACAGCTGAGAAGCCTTGGCGTTGTTGGCATCTGGGATCTCGAGCGGACGCTATGAAACCTTCTGATTTTTAAGCCGTTATCGCCGGATGCCCGAGGCTAAATTTAAGCTGAAATCGGTTGACGGCGCCCAATCGCGCGATGCCGAGAAGTCGCGCCACGAGAAACAATCGCCTGTCGAAGTCGCGTCCGAGGTCGTCGGCGAGCCCGCGCCGCCGCCGGATGTCACCGAACCCGATCCTGAGCTGACACCTGAAGAGGCCGAGCGGGCGCGCAAGAGATACCTGCTCAAGCGCTTCTGGATCAGCGCGCGCGGTTACTGGGGCGGCAGTGGCGACAAGGTCGCCTGGCCGTTGACGATCGGGCTGTTGGTCCTGATCGTCGCCAATGTCGGCTTCCAGTATGGGATCAATGTCTGGAATCGCGCAATTTTCGACGCCATTGAGCAACGCAATGCCCACACCGTATATTGGCTGAGCGCCGTATTCCTGCCACTCGTGCTCGGAAGCGCCAGCCTTGTGGTGGCGCAAGTCTTCTTTCGCATGAGGATACAGCGCCGCTGGCGTTCCTGGCTCACCACCGCGGTCATCGCGCGCTGGCTCGCAAGCGGCCGCTACTATCAGCTGAACCTCGTCGGCGGCGATCATAGCAACCCCGAAGCCCGCATCGCCGAGGATTTGCGGATTGCCACCGAATCGCCCGTCGATTTCATCGCCGGTGTCATCGTCGCATTTCTGTCGGCCTCGACCTTCATCGTGGTGCTCTGGACGATCGGCGGCGCCCTGACCCTGACGATTGCAGGTTCGACCGTCACCGTTCCCGGCTTCCTGGTCATCACCGCAGTGCTCTATTCCGCGATCACGTCCACTTCGATGGCGGTCATTGGCCGCCATTTCGTCCACCTCTCCGAGGGAAAAAATCAGGCGGAAGCCGAGTTCCGCTACACGCTGACGCGCGTGCGGGAAAACGGCGAGAGCATCGCATTGCTCGGCGGCGAGGAGGAGGAGCGCAGCGGCGTGGACAAGACATTTGCCCATGTGCTCAGGCAATGGGCGCTCCTTGCAGGTCAGCACATGCGCACGGCGCTGGTGTCTCAGGGGTCGAGCCTGTTTGCGCCTGTCGTGCCGGTCTTGCTTTGCGCTCCAAAGTTCCTCGAAGGCAGCATGACACTTGGACAGGTCATGCAGGCTGCCTCGGCCTTTGCCATCGTGCAGGGCGCGTTCGGATGGCTGGTCGACAACTATCCCCGTCTCGCCGATTGGAACGCCTGTGCACGGCGCATCGCCTCGCTGATGATGTCGCTCGACGGGCTCGAGCGGGCGGAACAGAGCAACACGCTGGGACGCATAAAGCGCGGCGAGACCGGCGGCGATGCGATGCTCAGCCTGAACAATCTCTCCGTGTCGCTCGACGACGGCACCGCCGTGGTCAAGGAAACCGAGGTCGTGATCGAACCAGGCGAGCGGGTGCTCGTCGCCGGCGAATCCGGCTCGGGCAAGAGTACGCTGGTGCGGGCCGTCGCGGGTCTGTGGCCATGGGGTAGCGGCAGCGTCAACATCCGCGCCGACAGACGGTTGTTTATGTTGCCGCAACGGCCCTACATCCCGACCGGGACGCTTCGCCGCGCTGTCGCCTATCCAGGCGCCGCCGACAACTGGACGCTGGATAAGATCAAGGCTGCCCTCGACAAGGTGGGACTCGACTACCTCAACGACCGGATCGAGGAGGACGCGCCATGGGACCAGATCTTGTCGGGTGGCGAAAAGCAGCGCCTCGCCTTCGCGCGTCTTCTGCTGCACCGCCCCGATATCATCGTGCTGGACGAGGCAACGTCGGCACTCGATGAGAAGAGCCAGGACAAGATGATGGAGATGATTATTCGCGAATTGCCGAAGGTCACCATCATAAGCGTAGCGCACCGCGCCGAGCTGGAGGCCTTCCACAGCCGCAAGATCACATTGGAGCGGCACAAGGGCGGGGCAAAACTTGTCAGCGATATCGAACTCGTCCCGCGCAAGGACAGACGGAACTTGCTCATGCGCCTTCTGAGGCAACGGCGCGCCAACGGAAAGCCAGCGCGACCTTGAGCAAAGCGGCGCTGCCCTACGCAAAGAGTGAGGCCGCCAGTCGGACCAGGCGGACCATCGCCGGTTCGAGTCACTGCCCGCATCTGGTCCTGAAAGCACCAGCCGTGGTACCTTATTCCGGGCAGCTGCTGCTGTCGGAACGTCGATGGCACGAGCGCATTTCCATGTCCGGTGCAACGCCGAGGCCAGCTGTGAAAAACCCGGGTTGATTTCAAAAGCCCAGATTGATTTCGAAAGCAAAGGGACCAGCAATGACAATCGCCAAGAACACGATCTGCCTTTGGTACGACAAGGACGCCGAGGCTGCGGCCCGCTTCTATTCCGAGATTTTTCCCGACAGTTCGGTGAAATCCGTCCACCGCGCTCCCAGCGACTACCCGTCCGGCAAGGCAGGCGACGTGCTGACGGTCGAGTTCACGGTCGCCGGCATCCCCTGTCTCGGCCTCAATGGCGGGCCCGCGTTTAAACACAACGAAGCCTTCTCCTTCCAGATCGCCACCGACGATCAGCAGGAGACCGACCGCTATTGGAACGCAATCGTCGGCAATGGCGGCCAGGAAAGTGCCTGCGGCTGGTGCAAGGACAAATGGGGCATCTCCTGGCAAATCACGCCGCGCGTGCTGACCGAAGCCATGGCCGCCGGCGGCGATGAAGCAAAGCGCGCATTCGAGGCGATGATGGAGATGAAGAAAATCGACGTTGCAGCGATCGAGGCGGCGCGGCGCGGCTGACAGTTCGGGGGTGGCCCGACGCGAAAAGATCAGGGCAGAGCGGCCGGAAATGCTGCCGGCCCATCATCTCCAGGCAGGCGTGCGATGGTGCTGAACTGCGCTGCGTTTTACGACGCCGAACTGCGACGGCACAACGAGGTCTTCAGGGCTGCGGTCAAGGTGGGAACGCGCGATCGCGTGCTCGATATCGGATGCGGTTCGGGACAATCCTCTCGTGATGCTGCCCGTGTCGCGGTGGAAGGCAGCGTGCTCGGCGTGGACGTATCGGCCGAGATGCTCGAGATCGCCCGGAAGTGTAGCGCGAAAGAGGGATTGCGAAACGTCGCCTTTGAGCGGGGCGATGCGCAATTGTTGGTATTTCCGCCTGCCGGTTTCGATCTGTGCATTAGTCGATTTGGAGTGATGTTCTTTGCCGACCCCGCGGCGGCGTTCGCCAACATCGGCCGGGCGTTGCGACCAGGGGCGCGTCTTGTATGGATGGTATGGCAGTGCGAGGGCCGCAACGAGTGGGCGACTACCATTCAGCGGGCGATTGCGCCGGGGACCGCCATATCGGCGGGCGCCGCCACCCCGTTTTCGCTTGGCGACCCCGCCATCACCGCGGAGATCTTGCGTGCATCCGGTTTTGTTTCGGTGGACTTTGCCGAAGTGCATGAGCCGGTCTTCTACGGCCAGGACGTCGATGCGGCCTATGACGCTTTGCTTGGCCTGCAACTGGTCAAGGATCCGCTCGCCCGCGCGGATGTGGATGTCGACGCGGCGCTGCGGCGGTTGCGCGATCTGCTCGACGCACATTTGACCGCGGACGGTGTGCTTTTCGACTCGCGTGCCTGGATCGTCACCGCGTTTCGGGCGAGCGGATAGTAACCACTCGATGTAGACGATCCTGTTCTCTCGGCCTTCCCGTCAGTCCATTTGCGGCGCGACTTCTGAGAGCAGCCAATCCCGAAAAGCCTTGACTTTGCGCTGACGGATCGCCTCTGGCGGGTAGACGAAATAGAAGCTGGAGGGGGATTTCAGGGCGTGGCCGAAGGGGCGGACGAGTCGCCCGGCGGCAAGGTCGGCCGCAACGAGCATGGTCCGGCCGAGCACCACCCCCTCGCCTTGTGCGGCCGACTCCATGGCAAAGGTGGCAGAGTCGAAGGTAATCCCGCTCTGCGGGTCCACGCCCTCGACCCCGGCGCTTGCTAGCCAGGTCGCCCAGTCGATCGGAAAGCTGTCGCGGATCAGCGTGTGGTGTTTGAGGTCCTGAGGCGTGCGGAGCGGATGTGCACCCTCAAGAAGCTTTGGGCTGCACACTGGAAACACCTCCTCGCCGGTGAGGAACTCTGACGTGAGCCCCGGATAGTTTCCGTTGCCATAACGGACGGCGACATCGATGCCGTCGCCGAGGAAGTTGGTCAGCTTCCCGCTTGTCGAAACCCGCACATCGACGTCGCCATGCGCACGGTGAAAGCGATAGAGGCGCGGCACCAGCCATCTGCCCGCGAAGCCATCGGAGGTGCTGACGTTCAATGTCGAGCTCGAATAGCGGGCTGTTGCTGCCGCGGTGGCGGTGGCCAACTGGGCGAGCGCCTCGCGCACCGCCCGCGCATAGGGCTCGCCAACGGCTGTCAGACTCACCGAACGCGTACCGCGCTCGAACAGCTGCACACCGAGCTGATCCTCAAGATTCTTGATCGCCCGGCTGATCGCACCGTGGGTGACATGAAGTTCCTCTGCCGCCTTGGAGAAACTCAACAGGCGCGCCGCAGCCTCGAAACTTGGCAAAGTGGTGAGGGGAGGCAGCTTCCGGGGCATGGATCGATACCTGTACGTGTGAGTGATGCTCACAGATTGTCGCCGATAAGTCGTTTGTCGTCCAGGCCAGAAGCCGGCATGTTTGCTCGCGTAATCAGTCATTCACCGCCGCTGCAAAAGGCGAGTTTGATGTGACTGATACTCTCGCTGACGAAAGTCGCGGGGCAACTGCTGAAACCAAAACTGCCGCCACTCTGGGAGAGCACCATGAACGCCAAACGAGTTGAACCCATCGTCGACGTCCTGACCGGCATGGCCGGCCGCATTCTCGCCTCGAGCAGCCGGCGCCGGACCGGGCGGCAGATTGCACGCTTCTCGACCCGCCGGCTCGAAGACCTCGGGTTTGCCCGCGACTGGGACGGTTCGGTCTATCGGCCGTCGGACCACCGCTAGCCTGAACGAAAGCAACAGCGGACAGGCTCTTCGCCAAAGATCGCTGTCGCAAGGAATTAATGGAGAACGGACATGGCCACCATCCACCCATTCCTCTGGTTCAACATCGACGCGGAGCAAGCCCGCGATTTCTATCTCTCGGTCTTCAAGAACAGCAAAGCGCTCCAGACCATCGAATACACCGACTGGGTGTCCGGAACCAACAAGACGGTCCCGCATGCCACCTTCGATTTCGAGCTCGAAGGACTGCACCTTACTGCGCTCAATGCCGGGCCGCAGCCGCCCTTCAACGAGCGGCTCTCGCTTTACATCGAGACCAGGGACCAGGCCGAGACCGACTACTACTATGAGGCGCTCACCGCCGGCGGCGGCAAGGCACAACCCTGCGGCTGGCTCACCGACAGATACGGCGTCTACTGGCAGGTCATCCCGGAAATCCTGCCGCGGCTCAGTGCCGATCCGGATCGCGAAAAGGCCAACCGCGTCCGGCAGGCGATGTACGGGATGCGCAAGATCATCATCGCCGACCTCGAAGCCGCCTATGCGGGCAAGGCCTGACCCTCACCGCAATCGCAACGAACGGAGAACCCTCATGACATCGCTCGTGGACAGGAAAGTCATCGTCGTCGGCGGTAGTTCCGGCATCGGTCTCGGCGTCGCGGAAGCTGCTCTCAACGGCGGAGCGAAGGTCGTGATCGTCGGACGCTCGCCCGAGAAACTGCTGGCTGCCGAACGGACGCTCAATGCGGGCCGCGTGACCAGCGTGGTCGCCGACATGACCGACGAAGCGGACGTCGCTCGCCTGTTCGACGAGGTCGGTCCCTTCGATCACCTCGTATCGACCGCCGGAACACTGCCGCCCGGCGATCCGATCGGCAGTACCGACATGGAGGCTGTGCGAGGCTTCGTCGATAACAAGCTGATTGGCGCTGTCATGCTCTCCAAGCATGCTGTGCGCACCCTGAAAGCCGGCGGCTCGATGACCTTCACCTCGGGAATAAATAAGGATCGGCCGCCGGTGCCGGGAGGCTCGGTCGTCTCCGCGATTGCCGGTTCATTCAGCTACTTCGCCCGCGCCCTGGCGCTCGAACTGGCCCCGACGCGCGTCAATGTCGTGTCGCCCGGATGGGTCGATACACCGATGTGGGACATTGTTGGAGAAGCCAAATCCAGCTTCTTTGCCGACATGGCTGCCCGGTTGCCATCGAGAAAAATTCCGACCGCTGCGGACGTCGCCGCCGCCTACCTCTACCTCATGGAAAGCGACTTCACGACCGGCGAGACGATCCGCATCGATGGCGGCCATAACCTGATCTAGCCGCCATTTGCACGCCGCCTGGATGGGCTGAGCCGGCATGACTGCTAGACCGGTGCACTGCTGCCGAAGGCGACGAACGCCGGCGGGTCATGCCGGCGTCGCGCAATCGGGGTTTACATCGGCAGCCAGGTCCCTAGTTTTAGCGTTTCGCGCCGCGCACCTAAGTGTGTGGATGATCGAGGACGGGACCGTGAGCTCTGGCCGGCCCCTCGAAACTTTCAAAGGATGGCTATCATGACACAGGCCAAGAATGGCGACACCGTGCGCATCAATTACAATGGCCGCCTGGCTGACGGCACTCAGTTCGATTCTTCCGGCAACGAACCGCTGCAATTCACGTTGGGTGAAGGACAAGTGATCGCCGGTCTCGAAACCCATGTCGAGGGTATGGAGGTGGGCGCGAAAAGCACCGTCACCATTCCCGCCGACGCCGCCTATGGCCCCCACCGCCCCGAAGCGGTCATGACCGTCGACCGCGCCCGCGTACCAGACAACATCAATGTCGATATCGGCGCTCGACTGCAGGTCAGAACCCCGGAAGGGCGCCCGATGCCGGTAACAGTCGTCGGCGTGGACGACACCAGCGTCAAGCTCGACGGCAATCATCCGTTGGCCGGGCGCGATCTCGTGTTCGACGTTGAACTGGTCGAGATCGTTCAGGCGGCGTAGGGCACGGCAAAGCGCGTGACGGCCATGATTTTCGGGTGACGCATTTCGACCGGCGGTTCCGGCGGTGCGTCACCTGTTTGGAGGCAAAGACCGCGACGGCGGAAATCGTGTAGCGTGCAGCAACCCATAGAGACATTCGGCATCTGGAATGTCCAATTCAGCGTCGCGGTCTCGAGGACCTGTGGAAGGGTAGTGTCTCAGTTTGAAATTAAGACGACGGTCCATCGTAGTCAGGCGGTGGCGGCGTGCCTGGCCACCGAAGCACGACTTCCTCGCAGGAGTCTTGCATGCGCATGACGCGGACGGCGTTGCCGATCACATCGGCGGGGCGCTTCTGGCCTTTAGGTCCGGTGGGCAATTGCTGCCTCCTGAATTGGCCAGCGCTTATACGCGACGACCCAGAGAATGATTATCATTCCCAACGGGACCACAGAGAGAAGCACCCACGCCCGAGACATTCTTAGTCGCCCAAACAGCACCCACGCGGGGATTGCTGTGAGGACTGTCAACAAGGCGAATGGTAGCAACTGAATCGGATCTGACATTGGGTGCCTTCCATGCTTTCCGCTGAGCACATAGGCGGTTTCGCCTAGGCGAGCAAACCGGGATAGGCGCTTTCGCATATTTCAAATTTCAAACTGAGACACTACCTTTGGAAGACCTCGCTTGACAGCCGACTTCTCGTGACAGCAAAGTCTCGTGATGCGGGCGATTGGTTGGAATAGAATTGCGCGTGCCGGGGCAATCGTGCTGATGATTGGCACAAATGTTCCTGCGCCGGCACGTTCCGACTCGCTCCTTCTCACAAGCCCGTCCCAGCCAGCCAATGTCGGCGATGCGATGCTGGCGGCTGCCAATTATCATGATTCCGGCGACTATGACCGCGACCTTGCCGCTGTGGCGAAGCAGGCAGGCGACTGGGTCATCAAGCGCGCAATGGAGGTGCCTCGCCCCGCACTGGTGCTCGATATCGACGAGACGGCTTTGGCCAACTGGGAAGTGATCACACGTGACAATTTCGGCCGCCCGATCGGCGGCGCCTGCGACATCGCAATCGATGGTCCCTGTGGCTGGGCCGCCTGGGATCAGCTTGCGAAGGATCCGGCCATCGACGCCGTGCTGGAGGTTTTCCGGCAGGCGCGAACGGCGAAAGTCGCGGTGTTCTTCATCACCGGACGTCCGGAGGACCAGCGTCAGGCAACCGAACAGAACCTGCAGTCGGCCGGCTATGCCGGCTACGAGCACCTTTACATGGTCCAGCCTGGGGCCAAATACGGCTCCGCCGCAGATTTCAAGGCACCCATAAGGGCCGAAATCGAAAAGGCCGGCTACACGATAATTGCCAATGTCGGTGACCAGCCATCCGACCTGTTCGGGGGGCATGCGGAGAAGCTGTTCCTGCTGCCAAATCCGTTCTACCGGGTTCGCTGACGGCCTGTACGGCACAACCCCGGATCCTTGCGGAGCACCTACTAAGGTATCAAGACGACCTTGCCGGTCGCGCTGCGCTCCTCCAGCAGGCGATGCGCCTGGCTGGCCTGGTCGAGCGGGAAGCGGCCACCTTTGGTCACCACAAGCTGACCACCAGCGGCCAGACCGAAAAGCTCCAAAAGGCCGTCACGGAGCCCGTCCGTAGACAGCAACGGCAGCAGGGCAAAACCCTTCAGCGACTGGTTGCGGCCGATCATCGCCTCCATCTCCGGGGCGCCGAGCGCGTATCTGCCAAGTGCTGCAAACACCAACTCTCCGCGAGGTGCCAGAGCCTCCAGCGCAACCGCCGTCAGCGGGCCGCCGACAATGTCGTAGATGATGTCGACGCCGGCGCCGTCTGTGGCTGCCCGGACGTGCACCGGCCAATCCGTGTTGCTGTAGTCGACGGCAGCATCGGCTCCCAGCGACAAAGCAAGGTCGAGCTTGGCCTTGCTGCCGGCTGCCGCGATGACACGGCTCGCGCCGGCGCGCTTGGCAAGCTGGACGAGCAACGAACCGACGCCGCCCGCGGCAGCGGCGACCAGCACCGATCTGCCGGCCGGCGGGCTTTGCCGCGATAGATACAATGCCGTCAGTCCTTGCACCATCAATGCCGTCGCGTTTTCGAACGAGAGCGAATCCGGCAAGGGCACGGCCAGGCTTGCGTCGATCGTCACATACTCGGCATAGCCGCCAAACGGGCGGCTCGAGGCGAACAACGGCGCGGCGACGCGCGTGCCGAGCAAGGAAGCGTCCACCCGCTGCCCAAGCGCCTCCACGATCCCGGCGGCCTCGACGCCAGGGATCATCGGCAGTTGCGGCGTCACCGCATAGCGATCCGCGCGCATCAGCACTTCGAAGAAATTCACCCCGGCCGCATGAACGCGGACCAAGACCTCGCCGGCTTGCGGCTCAGGCTTCGGCACCGTGACTATGTCGAGAACGTCGGGCCCGCCGAAGCGGCTCAGTTGAATGGCTCTCATCGCATGCACCGATCGCTGTTGGCATCGGCCGCTGTTTGCCACTATCTGCCTGGCTTCGACTACACACCGATTTGTCCGCTGCTGACCGGGAGGTGACCATGGCCAAGCTGATCAAGAGACTGCCGACGCTGCCGGCGGAGCGCGCGCTGAAAGTGATTTCGGGCCGCTGGAAGGCGGTCATCCTGTACCATCTCTTCGACGGCCCCCGGCGGCTGTCGACGCTGCAGGCGCTGATGCCCGATATCACCCAGAAAGTGCTGATCCAGCAGCTTCGCGAAATGGAAGAGCACGGCCTCGTCCGCCGCGAGATCTTTGCCGAGATACCTTCGCGCGTCGAATATTCGGCGACGCGGCTCGGCCTCAGCCTCGAGCCGATCCTGCTGGCACTTTGCCAGTGGGGCCAGCATCACGCCGACGAGCTGAATGAGATGGACCGCCTTGCCGATTGCATCATCAGACCACGGCAAGCGCAGGACGCCCATGCCGTGTGAACAAAAAGGGCGGCGCATGCGCCGCCCCAATGCTTGGGAGAATTAATCCTTGGGAGGACTGCTCGAACCTGTGCTCAGGCCGCCTTGACTTCCTCGGCGACGGCATCGGCCTGACGCGCCGTCTTCAGCACCCTGGCCCACCATGCAATGTCGTTGACCAGCGCGGTTGCCGCCTGGTTGAGGTGCTCGAACTCATCGAGCTTCTTGTCGCCTTGCTTGACCGCAAGGAAATCGGCCCAGGCGATATGTACGGCGGACTTCACCGGCGCCATCTGCAACTCGACCGCATGCAGCCTCAGCTGCTCGACCGCGCGCGCGCCACCGACGCTGCCATAGCCGACGAAGCCGGCCGGCTTCTTGTTCCACTCGTTGGCGGCGTAGTCGATGGCGTTCTTCAGCACGGCCGTCGGGCCATGATTGTATTCCGCAGCGGTGAAGATGAAGCCGTCGAATCCGGCGACCTTCTTTTGCCAGCGCTGCGCCACTTCGTTCTGCGACGGCGCCCAGGCGGAGGATGCGACCTCATCGAAGAACGGCAGCGGGAAATCGCGCAGGTCGACGACTTCAACGTCGATGTCGGCGTGCGACTTGGCTATCTTGGCAATCCATTGGGTCGGGACGTCGGCAAAGCGGGCCGCGCGGGTTGAACCAATGATGATGGCGATTTTGGGTTTTGACATAGAGGGGGCTCTCCTTACGGGAATACTGGTATCGTTTAGATACCTGAGCTATATGAGTAACTGGCCGCTCAATGTGCAAGGAGGCACTTTTTTGTTACCAAGGCACCCGCACCGCACCGAGGACTGCCGCGCCATCTCGGAAATCCTGCAGCGCGTCGGCGACAAATGGACGGTGCTCGTGGTCGGCAAGCTTGGCAACGGGCCGCTGCGTTTCAACGAGCTGCGCAGCGCGGTCGGCGGCATTTCGCAAAAGATGCTGACCACGACCTTGCGCGGGCTCGAGCGCGACGGCTTCGTTACGCGCACCGTGTTCCCGACCATCCCGCCGCGGGTCGACTACGAATTGACCGATCTTGGCTACGAACTGCTGGTGCCGGTCGATGCGCTCGGCGAATGGGCACGCAAGAACACCGAGCGCGTCAAGGCGGCGCGCGAGAAGTTCGACGCCATGCACAGCTGAACCCTTGTGCTGCAAGGGTTTGAACCTGTCGGGGAGCCTCGGATGAGCGCTACTGCTGTAACTGCATCTTGCTCTTCGGCAGCTTCTCGATCCGGTTCCATTTCGGGTTGGGACTGACCACCCTGCCGCCAATCGTGCAGGTCGTGGTCGTCTCCTTGCGGCAATTGCTCACCGTCGTGCCGCTGGTGTCGCATTTCGTCGCCGAGCAGATCTCGCACTTGGCCGCTTGCCCGTTGATGGTGCGGTTTTCCGACGTGCAGGTGGCGCCTGGATCGCCTTTTTTGACCTCGGCAAAAGCGCTTGCGGACGACAGGCAGAGCAAGGCTGCAAAGGCACCCGCCAGGGCAGCGTTCAGCATGTGTTGACGCATTGTCTTTCCTCCCAAGATCCCGTCGGTCGCGCTGCAGGCGCGCATGCGGGAACCCGTTAGCCAAAGACCACGCGGGATCGCTGTCCGCATCCCCCGCGCGGGAGAGACGGCTGTTTAAATCCGTCTTCTGGAATCAGGCCGGGTCAGCCTTCTGCCGGAACCGCCTTCGGCTTGCCTTCGCCGTCCAGCGCCACCATGACGAAGTCGGCATGGGTGACCTTCTCCATCAGGTCGGAGAGATAGCGCTGCGCCCAGGCTTCGACCTTGAGCGTCATCGAGGTGCGGCCGACGCGTTCGACATGCGTATAGATGCACAGCGTGTCGCCGATCTTCATCGGCTTGGCGAAGGACATTTCCTTCACCGCCGCCGTCACCACGCGGCCCTTGGCGCGCTCGGCGGCGCGGATGCCGCAGGCGAGATCCATCTGCGCCATCACCCAGCCGCCAAAAATGTCGCCTGCCGCATTGGCGTCGGAAGGCATGGCCAGCGTGCGCAGCGTCAGATCGCCGATCGGCCGCCCGTCCGCGTAATGCACCATTTGGCCAATCCTCTCGAAGCCGATCGTCCGATTCCGTATCGTCATGGCACGGACAGGTCAACGCGCCACTGAACAGGTCGCGGCCTGAGGTTCGGCTATCGGTCGACAGTGTTGAAAAGATGCTGTGCGGAGCTAGACGAGCGCACCAGCAGGATTGCATTCCATGGCCGAGGTAAGAAAGCTTACCAATAGGCGTGCTTCACAAAGCGGGCCAGGGCGTCGGGACGTAGGCATAGGCGTTGCCCTCGCGAATAACATGACCGATGCCTGGAAAGGGCAGGTGCATGCCTGCGACGAGCAGGCCATCCGCCGACACCATGTCGAGCACCTTCTTGCGTGTGGCGATTGCGGCCTGCTGGTCCACGTCGAAGGCGATTGCCCATTCCGGATGCGCAAATTGCAGCGCGGAGGCGTGGATTACGTCAGTGAAGAGCAGCAGGTTGGCGTCACCAGAGCCAATTCGAAGCGCGAGATGCCCCGGCGTGTGTCCAGGCGCAGGCAACGCCCTGATCCCGGGCGCGATCTCGACTTCGCCTTCGATCTTCCGGACCTTGCCATGGTAGGGCACCAGCGATTTGCGCGCTATTTCGAAGTACGGTTTCATCTGGTCGGGCGCCTTGGACCGGATCCCGTCATCGTGCCAGAAAGCGAATTCCGGCGCGGCAACCACGACCTCCGCTGCCGGGAAGGCGGCCTTGCCGCCGATACCGACAAGGCCGTTGGCATGGTCGGGATGGAGGTGGGTGATGATTACCGTGTCGATTTCTTCCGGCCTGACGCCGGCGGCGGCGAGCGCCTCAGGTATATGTCCCAGTATAGGCCCCATCGCCGATGCCGTGCCGGTATCGATCAGCACCCGTCTGTCGCCTTTGGTGACAAGGTAAGCATTGACCGAGGTCGGGAGTGGTTTTGGCAGGAATGCCTTTGCCAGCAGCGCTTCGGCGGCAGCCGTATCTGCGGAAGGGAAGAGTTCGAGGCCGAGATTGAGGTAGCCGTCGCTCAGTGCTGTGATCTCGAGGTCGCCGAGCATGAACCTGTGGGCGCTCGCAAGCGAAGCCGGAGACCGGGCGGCGATAGCCGCAGCGTTGCTCCCAAAGAGGCTGATCGGGGAAAGTAGCAGGGCGCCGGCACTAAAGGTGCCGATGCCGAACGTTCGACGGTCGATATTCATGGTCTTGTCCTTCGAATTGCAGATGAAGCTAGTCCCAGACTACGTCGTCGCAGCCGGGGCGGATGCCGACCGCTCGGACCACTCTTGGGCGGGGGTCGGCGCGGTTCATGGCCAACTCCTTGCGACATCAATAATCCGCCTCACAAACTGCGGGAATAGTGATGGGATGCAGTTCACTGCTGCAGATTATGCAGCAATGAACTTAAGCGGGTAAGGCCGCTGGTTCGGCCCTCCGAACGGCCTCGCTGAGCCCCGGCTTCGCCTACTGGACAGGTTGCCGGGGCTCGAGCGCTCGGCGCAACGTCGGCGCTTCTTGCTCGATATAATCCCACAGACGGTTCGAGATCGGCCCGTGCGGCCGGTCGCGGCGGCGCGCCACCACCAACTCCTCGGTACGGCCTGGCAGATGACGGCCGGCCATGGATTGCAGGCGTCCGTCGCGCAGCTCATCCTCGATCAGGAAGCGGGGCATGTGGCCCCATCCGAGGCCCTGCAGGATGATTTCCTTCTTCATACCCTGATCGGCCACCATGCATTGCGGCGCACCCTCGATCATGAAGTAGTCTTGTCGCGGTGAATGGCGGGCCGTGTCGCGCATGACACATTGGGTGAACGCGTGCATCTGATCCGGCGTGATGGGGTGCTTGATGCGCTCCGGCAGAAAGCCCGACGCTACTACTGGGACGAAGGGCACCTTGCACAGATCGATCCATTCCACCCGCGGATCGCTCTTGTCGATCCAGTGCAGGATCAAATCGGCTTCGTCATCGAAGAGGCGCTCCCACGGGCCGCCCACCGCCTCGAAATGCAGGTGCAGGCGTGTGCCCGGACACTGGGCGAAGAACCGTCCGAGCATGCCCAGTGCCTGCGGGCGCGGGCACAGGTCGCCGATCACCACATGGATCTCGCTTTCTTCGCCCATTGACAGCTGAGCAGCATGAAGCCGCAAGCCCTCGAGCTCGCGCAGCAGCGATTGTGCCCTGCGATGGAACGACAGCCCTGCCTCGGTGGGGCGCACGCGATAGCCGCTGCGATCCAAGAGAACGAGGTCGAGTTGCCGCTCCAGCTTTGCAACGGCTGCGAACACCGCCGGGTGCGAGCGATGCAGCATGGCCGCCGCAGGCTGAAAGCCGCCGCAGCGGACCACGGCATCGAAGCATTGCAGGTCGTGCAGGGTGAATTCGGCCATGTCAGCTTCTATTACAGAGATAGTCCTATCTTTGTAATATCATCAAAAGCGCGCCGCAACTAGGCTTTGCCACATTCAACGCTCCAAGAAGGAAGGTGTATTCACCATGAATGAGCTGGATTTCGTGACCGTCGGCGATGGCACACGCATCGCCTACCGCATCGACGGCGACGCCGGGAACCCCGTGCTGATGCTGTCGAATTCCATCGCCACCACACTGCGGATGTGGGACATGCAGGTCAACGAGCTGTCGAAGCATTTCCGTGTTCTGCGTTATGATTTTCGCGGCCACGGAGGGTCAAGCGTTCCGGCCGGTGCTTATTCGCTCGACCGGCTTGGCCGCGACGTGATCGAGCTGCTCGATGCCTTGGCCATTGAACGCGTACACTTCCTCGGTCTGTCGTTGGGCGGCTTCGTCGGGCAGTGGCTCGGCATCCACGCGCCCGAGCGGATCGAACGCTTGATCCTGAGCAACACCTCGTCCTACCTCGGACCGGCAAAGCAGTTTGACGAGCGGATTGCCGCCGTGCTGCAGGCGCCGGACATGGCGGAAACCGCCGAGATGTTCCTGGGCAACTGGTTCCCTGCGCGTATGCTGGCGGCCAACGAGCCCGTCATCGAGGAATTTCGCGCCATGCTGCTGGCTATCGACCGGCAAGGCTTGGCTGGTCTGTTCGCGGCGGTTCGCGATGCGGACCTTCGCCGAACCGCAGCGCTGATTTCCAGGCCAACGTTGGTGATCGCCGGCCGGCACGACACTGTGACAGCCGCCAGCCATAGCGAGCTGATCGCGGCGACGGTGCCCGGCGCGAAACTGGTTGTTCTGCCCGCGGTTCACTTGTCGAACGTCGAGTACCCCGCCGAATTCATGGAGGCCGTGCTCGGTTTTCTGCGCTGAGTTGGTGCATGACGGGGATGCTGAGTGGCTCCGTTTCGAACATCACCCGCATGGACCGCAACCTATGATGCACTAACGCGTAGCTCAGGCTAGACTGGGCAAGGTAGGTAGCGGATGACGGCTGACATGGAACTTGGCTTTCGCCCATTAACGTCCGATCTATGGCCCGCGCTCGAGAACCTGTTTGGTGACAGCGCCGCCTGCAGTCGCTGTTGGTGTATGTACGGACGGATCGGCAGTTCTTATCGAAAGCGACCCGGCGAGGAAAACAAGGCAGCGTTCCGGCAAGCCGTCCAGCATGGTCCGCCTCCAGGCATCCTCGCCTTCGACGGCGATACGGCTGTCGGGTGGTGCCGGGTGACGCCGCGAGATGCCCTGCCCTGGCTCGATCGGCTGTGGCAGCTCAAGCGTGTGGATGATGCGCCGGTCTGGTCCTTGTCCTGCCTGTACGTGCGAAAACGATACCGCAGGCGGGGCGTAACATTCCAGCTGATAGCAGAGGCACTGGAACTCGCGAGGCGCGCAAATGCTCCTGCGCTCGAAGCCTATCCTTTCGACGCGGACGTATCGCCGAGCGCTTCCGGCAGCGGATATGCCTCCACCTTCGCGCGCGCCGGGTTCAGGGTCGTCGCTCGCAGGACGCCGGCCCGCCCGATCGTGCGCTATGATTTCAGGTAGATTGCCGATCATCGCCTGTAATGGTTGGACGGCTTGTCGACAAAGCACAGCGAAGGCATGGCCAGCGTCCTGAGTGTCAGATCGCCGATCGGCCGCAGATTCTCGACAACGGATGAACCGAATCGTCTAACCAGGACTGATAGATGAGTAGCTCTCAAATGGATAAGTATGTCTGGGCCTCGGTCTTATATTACACCGTGGCTGCAGTTGGATTTGTGGTTATTTTTTGTCTCGATCAATGTGCTTGGAATTTTGTGGGGCCTGCTTGCAATATTCGGGTATTTGGCGCTGGTTACATCTCTCAACATATGGCGACGCAATCGACATCCGCGAAGCGTCTATCAAGTCGAATTGACCAAACGAAGACTGGACGGCTAATCACCGCTGGATGAAAACTCCGAGCATCGCGCCAGTCGCTTTTTTCACATCGGATGCCGGAAGACCCGGCGACGCCGCGCCGCGCCCAAGCCTAGGTTAGAGGCCGAATTCCGGAGCCGACCGCAGCCGCCATGCAGACCTATGATTTCATCATCGTCGGCTCCGGTTCGGCCGGCTTGGTCATGGCCGAAAGATTGTCGGCTTCCGGCCGGTCGCTAGAGCCACTTGGTAAAGTTTTCGATGCGATGGATGCGTTCGACAGATTAGACCCTACGGACCCGTCGAACTGGGTAAATGGAGCCTATTAAGGAAATGCCTAAGCAGGAAGAATGGTCAAGCGAAGAAGACGCTCGTGCATACAGAGAAATCCGAGCATTGGTCGATAAATGGAAACGCCTCGGGCAGAAGACCTATCCGGATGGAACCGAGTGGATTGGCCATACCCCACATCGAGCGCCTCAAGCGTATTTGCATCAGCTGTATGCACCACTTGACGCCATCGGAATTGGGCAGATGGAGTCTGAAATTTCGCGTCGACTCCCAGATAATTTCCGTTGCTTTCTCATGCTCCACAACGGGATAGGTCTGTTTGCGAATTATATAAGCGTCTATGGGCTGCGACGTAGCTGGTCACGCACGAATTTGGTGGAGGCGGGTCAACAACCCTTCTCCATACTGGAACCGAATGTACAGAGACGGCCAGGCAATGCACCAGACGATGTTCTCTTTATTGGTTCACTCGGGGATAATAGGAATTTAATTGGCATGAATCCGGACGGGGGGTCTTTCGCTGGGAGAGTGATGATCCTCTGTCCGGTTCGACCAAGTCCTACTCAAGCGTGTTCACCTTCCTGCTGGAAGAAGCCAATGAGGCGGCGGCCCTGTTCGACCCGGATGGGCGCGAACACGACTGAACTCGGGCAGCAGGCACAGGCTGACATTCAGACTGAATATCCCCGGTCGCTTTTTTCACAACGGATGCCGGAAGACCCGGCGACGCCGCGTCGCGCCTAAGCCTAGGTTAGAGCCGAATTCCGGAGCCAGCCGCAGCCACCATGCAGACCTATGATTTCATCATCGTTGGCTCCGGTTCGGCCGGCTCGGTCCTGGCCGAAAGGCTGTCGGCTTCCGGCCGCTTCTCGGTGCTGGTGCTCGAGGCCGGCGGCAGCGACCGTCGCTTCTACGTGCAGATGCCGCTCGGCTACGGCAAGACCTTCTTCGACCCGGCGGTCAACTGGAACTACAAGGCCGAGCCGGATCCCGGCCTGGCCGGCAATGCCGACCACTGGCCGCGCGGCAAGCTGCTCGGCGGCTCGAGCTCGATCAACGCCATGGTCTGGATCAGGGGCGCGCGCGAGGATTTCGACGCTTGGGCAGCGGCCGGCAATCCCGGCTGGGGCTTCGATGACCTGCTGCCCGCCTTCAAGGCGCTGGAGGATAACCAGGCCGGCGCCGACCAATGGCGCGGCGTCGGCGGGCCGCTGCATGTCACCGACTGCTCGACCTCCGTCCATCCGCTCACCAAGCGCTATCTCGCCGCCGCCAACCAAGCCGGCCTGCCGCTCAACCCGGATTTCAACGGCGCCTCGCAGGAAGGCGCCGGCGTCTACCAGATCACCACCAGGAACGGCCGCCGCATGTCGGCGGCGCGCGCCTTCCTGCGCCCGGCGATGAAGCGCAAAAACGTCCGCGTCGAGATCAACGCGCTGGCGACAAAAATCCTGTTCGAGGGCAAACGCGCCGTCGGTGTCGAGTACCTCCAGAATGGAGAGACGAAAACCGCCCGCGCCGGCCGCGAGATCATCCTGTCGGGCGGCTCGGTCAATTCGCCCCAACTGCTCCAGCTCTCCGGTGTCGGTCCATCGGCGCTTCTTGCTGGTCTGGGCATTCCTGTCGTTCACGCCAACGAGAATGTCGGGGCAAACCTGCAGGACCATGTCGGCATCAATTACACTTTCAAGGGCAGGCTGCCGACGCTCAACCAGATCCTGCACCCATGGTGGGGCAAGCTGCTGGTCGGCATGCAATACGTGTTTTTGCGCTCAGGCCCGCTGTCGCTGTCGATGAACAATGCCGGCGGCTTCTTCCGCACCGATCCGGCCGCGGCGCGGCCCAACATGCAGCTCTATTTCCAGGCGTTTTCGACCGTCATTCCGAAGAGCGGCGAACGCCCGATCCTGACGCCCGATCCATGGCCGGGCTTTTCCATCGGGCCGTCCAATTGCCGTCCGTCGAGCCGCGGCGAAATCATGATCCGTTCCGCCAATCCGCGCGATTATCCCAAAATCGTCGCCAATGCCTTTTCGACCGAGGCGGACGTCGCTGAAATGCTGGCGGCGGTGAAATTCGTCAGGAAGATCGCCTCGATGCCGGCGATGGCCGAGATTATCGAGGAAGAGGTTTTGCCCGGTCCCTCGATCACCTCCGATGCGGATCTCATTCAGGATTTCAGGAAGCGCTCGGGCACCGTCTATCACCCGGTCTCGACCTGCCGCATGGGGCCGGACGCGGCGCGCGCCGTCGTCGATCCGCGCCTCAAGGTACACGGCATCCAGGCGTTGCGCGTCATCGATGCCTCGATCTTTCCCGACAACATAACCGGCAACACCAACGCCGCCGCGATCATGACCGGATGGAAGGGCGCCGAACTGGTTCTGGAGGATCAGAAATGAAAATCACCGACGTCAAGACCTGGGTGGTCGGCAATCCGCCGCCCGGCATCGGCGGCAAGTATTTCATCTTCGTCAAGCTCACCACCGATGGCGGCGTCGTCGGCTATGGCGAAGCTTACAACGCCACCTTTTCGGCTCATGTCACGGCGAAAATGGTTGAGGACATGGCCGAACGCTATCTGATCGGCCGCGATCCGCACGACGTCGAGAATTTCTTCCGCCGCGCCTATTCGTCCGGCTTCACCCAGCGCCCCGACGTGTCCGGGATGGGATGCTTTTCGGCGCTCGAAATCGCCTGCTGGGACATTATCGGCAAGGAGGCCGGCAAGCCGGTCTACAAGCTGCTCGGCGGCCAGGTTCACGAAACGCTGCGTTCCTATACCTACCTCTACCCGCACAGCGGCAGCGTCCATTCGGAGGACGCCCGCGGCAAGAACGTCTACAACGACCCCGATCTGGCCGCCGCCTGCGCGCTCGAATATGTCGAGCAGGGTTTTGACGCGGTCAAGCTCGACCCGGCCGGTCCCTACACCGCCTTCGACGGCCACCAGCCGCGCCTCGTCGACATCGACCTCTCCGCCCGTATGGTCAAGGCGATCCGCGAGGCGGTCGGCACCAGGGCCGACATCCTGTTCGGTACGCACGGCCAGTTCACCGCATCGGGCGCGCTGCGCCTCGCCCGCGCCATCGAGCCCTATGATCCGCTGTGGTTCGAGGAGCCGGTGCCGCCCGACATGCCCGAGGTGATGGCGCAGGTCGCCCGCGCGACCTCGATCCCGATTGCCACCGGCGAGCGGCTAACAACCAAATTTGAGTTCGCCCGCGTCATCGAGAACCGTGCGGCGACCATTCTTCAGCCCGACCTTGGCCGCTCCGGCGGCATTCTCGAAACCAAAAAGATCGCCGCCATGGCCGAAGCCTACCACATCCAGGTCGCGCCGCACTGCTACTGCGGACCGATCGTCGGCGCCGCCAACATCCAGCTTGCGGTGACGCTGCCCAATTTCCTCATTCTGGAATCGCTGAAACAGTGGGACGGTTTTCACGCGAAGCTGCTCAAGAAGAAGATCGAATGGCGGGACGGCAACGTCATCCCGTCGAAGGAGCCAGGCCTCGGTGTCGAACTCGACGAAGCCGTCTGCGAGGCGCATCCCTGGACCGGCAAGGACCTGCATTTGCAGATGCTGCAGACGCCGTTGATGCCGTGAGCGCGCGTCAGAGCTATGCCTTCGTCGGTCTTGGCCATCTCGGCGGCCAGCTCGCCGCCAACCTGATCCACAACGGCTTTGCCGTCACCGTATTCGACCGCGACCAGGCGGCCGTCGAGCGGCTGGTGATGCTTGGTGCCGATGCCGCCAACAGCCCGGCTGATGCCGCTGGCCGCGCCGGCAATGCCATCACCTGCCTGCCCTCGCCAAAAGTCAGCGAGGCGGTGCTGGCCGGCCCCGGCGGATTGCTCGAAGGCCTGCCCGCAGGCGGCAGTTGGATCGAGATGTCGACCACTAGCCAAGACGAGATCGTGCGCCTTGCATCCCTCGCCTCGGCAAGAGGCGTCGAGACGCTCGAATGCCCGGTCACCGGCGGCGTGCATCTGGCAGCCGTCGGACAGATCACCGCGCTGGTCGGCGGCGACGCAGCGCTTTATGCGCGCCACCGCCCTGCCGTCGAGGCGATGTGCGCGCGCTCGTTCCTGATGGGTCCGGTCGGCTCGGCGGCGGTGATCAAGGTCATCACCAACATGCTGGCCTTCATCCATCTGGTCGCCGCCGGCGAAGCGCTGATGCTGGCCAAAAAGGGCGGGCTCGACCTTGCCCAGTCCTATCACGCCATCGTCGCCTCCTCCGGCAACAGCTTCGTCCATGAGACCGAAAGCCAGCTGGTGCTAAACGGCTCCTACGACATCGGCTTCACCATGGATCTGGCGTTGAAGGATCTCGACTTCGCCCTCGGCATGGGTGAAAAATTCGGCGTGCCGCTCGAGATTGCCTCGCGCGTCGACGCAATCTTCAGGCAAGGCAAGCAGGCCTATGGCGGCAGCGCCTGGTCGACGATGATCGTGAAACTGCTCGAGGATGCCGTCGGCACCGACCTGCGCGCACCCGGTTTCCCGGCTAAACTCGCAAGTTGATATTGGCCGGATTATCAATCGATTTCAGTCGATTGGAGAGATCGCCGGAACCAGAGCCGCAGTCAACTGAATCAAAGTCTCAACGCCTTGATTCAATATCTCAGCGTCAATGCGCCGGGCAGGATCTCGAAAGTCGCTGGTATGCGACCCGGCGATTCGCCGTCTATGTCGATCAGCGCGGCGTTCTTTTGCACATCGCCGAGCGGCTCGACAACCACTTTCTTGCCGCGCAGGATGGTGATCGCAGGATGGTTGCGGTGCCGCCCGCCATAGAGCAGGCGGATGTCCCAGATCAGCTTCAGCTTGCCGGCGGCGCGCAGGATGACGATGTCGAACTCGCCGTCGTTAAGCTCGGCGTCGGGCGCGATCATCATGCCGCCGCCGAAGAATTTGCCGTTGGCCACCGCCACCAGCGCCATGCGCACCTCGACCGGGGCACCGTCGTCGATGGTGATCGCAACGTCCTGGAAGCGGTAACGGAGGAATTCCCAAACCGTGCGCCAGTAGAACAGCGCCTTGGCCGAAACCTTGCCCTTGCGCTTGTCGGCATTGACCGCGCGGTCGGTGGCGCCGGACAGCCCCAGGCTGGCGATGTTGATGAAATGGCGGCTGGCCAGCGCGCCATGGTCGTCGACATAGCTGATGCAGCCGGCATCGACCTTGCGCGGCTTGGCCCCGGCAATCCGCTTCAGCGTCAGATCGACATTGTTCGACAGGCCGAGCCCGCGGGCGAAGTCGATGCCGGTGCCGCAAGGCAGCAGCCCGAGTTCGGCCGTCCGGCCGCTTTCCCGGAAAGCCTTCAGCAGCCCGTCGGCGACTTCGCTGGCGGTGCCGTCGCCGCCGGCCGCGATCACCAGCTCGAAGCCGATGGCGGCAAGGTCGAGCGCCAGCCGTTCGGCATCGCCCTCGGCCTGCGTTTCACGCAGCTCGAAATCGCCGAAATGTCTTTTCAGCGAAGCCGCAACCTCGGGCCAATGCCGCTTGAGCCTGCCGCCGCCGGCGATCGGATTGAGAACCACCGCGACCTTCAAGCCTGCCTCCCCAAGGCCATCGAACACGCCTTCCAATCATTTGCCGGCATTGAAGCCCGCGCCGAGCCGCGGGGCAAGGGTCGATTACCCGACAATGCGGCTTCGGCATCGAGGCGGCAAATCCCGACCGGCGGCGGCAGAGATCGGAAAGTCGCTATTTTGGCAGGGTCAGTCCCCGATAATCCCGCTATCCACAGGCATGCGGCAGTTCCGCCAAACGCTTATCCGACGTACGTTAAAACCCATCTCAGGCGGCTACCGATCGCCACGCCGAAAGGCAAAGCGGAACGGCGGATTTCCTGAGGCCCGTACGGCCCTGAACGAGAACAGGCTTGCTTGTTGGAGGGATGGACGCCGAGACCTACGGGGCCGCGGAAAGCGTGCGAACGCCGACGGCGGACCGATGCTGCCATGAAGGACGGCAAAAACCTTCGATGGCGCGCTGGGCAAAGCTCGCAAGAGTGGAGACCGGCGTGGTCCGGAACGGACGCTGCCTTCGGGCGGCGACTGGCAGGACCGTCAAAATCAAGGCCGGCATGGCGCGACATCTTTCGGGAGTTGCTGCCGCGACCGTGTCCTGATCTGACAGGGAGGCGCTGGGAGAAATCCCGGCGCCGACTGTCTTTGTGGCCCCGCCTGACGATTTTGCCGGCGACGCTTCACGCTGCGCCAAAATCAGCTACTATCCATTTGCCGTCGGGGGCCGTTTAAAAGGGCTGACGGCAGGGGGACATTTCATGACGCTCATCCAGAAGCTTGCTGTTGCCTATGCTTTCCTGTTCTTCGGCGTTGTTGCGATCGGCTATGTGCCGGCTTTCAACGACGCCGGCGGCAATCTGTTCGGCCTGTTTTCGCTGCAGTGGTATGACGATTTGCTGCACGCCTTCTCCGGCGTCTGGGCGCTGGCCGCCGCCTTCATCTCGCACCGCCAGGCGGTGTTCTATTTCAAGCTGTTCGGCTCGATCTATCTGTTCGACGGCGTGCTCGGCCTGGTCACCGGTTCCGGCTGCCTCGATGGCGGCATCTTCATCAACGGCTTCCGCTCCCTGAACGACATCGAATTCCCGGCCCGCTTCTTCGCCAACCTGCCGCACATCGTCATCGGCGGCTTCGCCGTCTACGTCGGGTTCTGGATGTCGAAACGTGTGTACGACCATTTCGCCACGGCCTGACCGGCCATGTTCCTGTTCCGCTGGCTGAAGCGCATCATCAAGGCGATCCTCTGGCTCGTCGTCATTGTCGTGTTGATCCCGATCGCCGGGCTGGCCTACGGCTTTCTCACGACGCCGTCGCTGGACACAACGCCATTGCCGGGCGTCGCCGAGGGTGCCCCGCCAAAGGCGCTGGCCGACAAGATCCGTGCCGAGATCCCCGGCTACCAGCGGCCGGAGGAATCGACCTTTCTTACCTATCCGGAATGGGCCATCGTCTACGCCGCGCGCGAATATGCCGGCTTCGTCGACAAGAACCAGCCGAGCGGTTTTCCCTATCTCTCCCATATCGGCCGCTTCTGGCAGGACTATGCGATGGTCATCCGCGCCAGCTCCACCTACAAGTTCAACCTCGACAACCACCAGATGCTGGTGGTCATCGGCACCAGTCACACGATCGAGCACGCCATCCAGTGGGCCTATGAAAATACGATCGGCCGCGTCACCGAAGCGACAGCCGGCAAGCGCACCGCCGTCGACATCTACCAGGCCAAGGTGGCGGCCGATTATGCCGGTTTTCTCGACCAGGTGCCGTGGTACCAGTTTCCCTATGCCGAAAAGCGTGCCGGCCTGTTTGCCGTCCAGCCGGCAGCGGACGACAGCGCCGTCCGCACCAGCGAACGCAAGCTCGCTTTCGGCCTCGCCGACACGATCAAGCAGGGCTATGCCGATCTGATCAAGTCGGCGCTCGCCGCCACCACCGATCCCGCCTTGCTCGATATTCATGTCTGGGCCAAGGGTCCGGTCGGCGAGGTGACGCGCAACGAACCCGACACCTTGCTTGAGCGCGATCTCGGCGCCGACGGCGCGATCTTCGTCACCAGACGCTATCAGGTGTTCACCGACATGATCCCGCGCCTGATCGGCAAGGGCGTCTCCTTCGTCGAGATCGGCGGCAATGACGAGATCATGGTCACCATGCTTTCCAATGACGAGATCAATGTTCCCGAAGGTGCACGCACCTTGTTCAGCTACCCGCTTCCGGCGGAACCTTCGACGCGCCGCACCGGCCTGACCGTCGCCGTGCGCAAGCTGCACATCGTTCTGCCGGCGCTGATGACGGCGGGCGCCAGGCTCGAGCATGTCTACGATTACTGAGGCCTTTCGGTCACAGCCGGCCTCGGCAGGACGTTGCGTGATGCTCCGTCACGCTCATTCCACAATCGCGGCCAAATCCCGCCTTGTTCCGCAACGATTGATGATGCCGTAGACACGTTGTCTTGCGCACATGTGCCAGGCAACTCGGAGGGACACGACCGTGATCAAGACCGCCCTTGTCGCCATGACCATCGTCGGCTGCGATTGCGACGCCAGGCTTTGCGAATATATCGGCGAGACGCCTGCCAAATGGTCGACCATCGCCGAATGCGAAGCGGCGATGAAAAGCCAGGTGCTGCACGAGCGCAATTTCGACTATCCGCTGGTCTCCGGCATCTGCCGGACACAGAACTCGTCTTCGTCATCGCAGCTCGCTGCGACCGCTTCCGAGCCTGAATTGACGACGGCCAGTACGGCCGCGACAGACCCGCTGCCACCGGAACTGAGCCATCGGCCCAGTGCTGCGGTCGGAACGCAGGCCACGGCGACGGAAACGGAAGCCGTCCGGCCGGTCGCCTATGAAGCGGCGGTCGATGGCGGCCGCGCCGTGCTCTACCGCACGAAGGCCGGCTACGCCGTGGTCAAGACCGATCTCGGCCGCGCCGCATCGGCAACGATCGGCATCGCCAGGCGTTCGGCGAACTGGCTGGCGGCGAAGCTGCCTGACGGTCTGTAGCCGCCGCTTCAGGCCGTGCCGATCAGTGCCTTGACGGCGCGATAAAAAATCGACGAAAACAGCTCGCCCGGATCGTATTGCAGCTTCTTCGCCAGGAAGGACGGCAGTTCCGGATAGGAGGCAAGCAGTTCCTTGCCTGTGTAGTGGAGCTGGTAGGGCAGAAAAAAACGCCCGCCATGCTTGATCGTCACGTCGATCAGCGCCCTTGTCAGCGCCCGCATCCTGGCATTGCCGTCGGCGTTTGTCGGCTGATTGATGTAGAGCACCAGCGAATAGGCCGGCTCCGGCGCATAATTCAGCGCCACATCCTCCTTGTGGACGATGCGCACCGAGGCGTTGAGCACCGGCAGGGTCTGGTTGCGCAGGATCTCGCGCGCTTCCGCGATGAACGGGTTATAGGCCGCCCGCGGGATGAAATACTCGTGCAGGATGTCGGTCTCGTCGAGCAGGTCGTTGAACAGATAGGGCACTGAATCGTGCATCGGATTGTTGCGCGTGACGAGGCAGGCCTCGCCCTCGGCCATTGCCGCCGTCCGCGCCACCGTGCAGCTCTCGAATTGCGGCTCCAGCGTCTTTTCGGTGAACCATTTCAGCTCCTGGAACAGGCTGCCCCATTTCGCCAGGTTGATGATCACCCGCTTGAGCCCGACCGAACCCGGTTCACCGATTGCCGGCTGGTCGGCCGGCGGCTGGTCGGCCACCTTGTCATAGCGATAGACGATCATATCCTCGAGGAAATTGCCCGGCGCAGTCGACAGATGCCCATAAAACAGACCGATCGCCCTGTTTGGCTCCAGAACCTCGGCGAAGAACGTCGGGAAATCGTCCGATTTGATGATCTCGCGCGAGGTCCGGTAGACGGCGTTGTCGACGATGTCGAGTGTCGCCTCCAGCACCACGCCGAACAGGCCGTAGCCGCCGACGACGTGGCGGAACAACTCGGTATTTTCGGCCGGTGAGCAGGTCGTCACCGAACCGTCCGCCAGCATCACCCGCATCGATCGGATCGAGCCGGCGACCGAGCCGGCCTGGTGGTCCATGCCATGCGCGTTGACTGACAGCGAGCCGCCGACCGAAAAGATGTCGGTCGACTGCATCGCCTTCACCGCGAAGCGCGGGTGCAAAAGGTTCTGGATGTCGTGCCAGCGCACGCCCGGCTGCAAGGTGATCGTCTTCGCCGTCGGGTCGACACTGACCTTGTTGAATTTGCGCATGTCGAGGACCAGCGCGTTGTCGTCGAAGGCGTGGCCGCCCATCGAATGGCGCACCGCCGCGACCGAGACCTTCAGGCTATTGGCGCGGGCAAGGGCCAGCGCGCTCGCGATGTGGTCTTCCTCGCTGACTTCGATAACGCCGTAGACCGGTGTCATCGACAGGCCGCTGGCATCATTGATATCGCCGCCCTTGGTCAGCCATGGCAGCGACGGATCGTAGGCTGGCGGGCCCTCCAGCGGCTTCTGCGCCAGGTCGATCCCATCAATGTCGGCGATGCGCCCGGAATTCTTCTGCCCCGACGGGCCGCGCGC
This sequence comes from Mesorhizobium sp. M0185, assembly GCF_040322175.1. Classification (NCBI taxonomy): domain Bacteria; kingdom Pseudomonadati; phylum Pseudomonadota; class Alphaproteobacteria; order Hyphomicrobiales; family Phyllobacteriaceae; genus Mesorhizobium; species Mesorhizobium sp. M0185. The sequence goes on from NZ_JAMYSY010000006.1 coordinate 43,729, forward strand.
CAGGCGCGCCACGGTCGTCCCGCCCCACAGCATCGCGCCGCCGACCACCGCCGCACCCAGCAGCAGCCGCCGCGACAGGCGAAACCCCTTGCGTTCCTCGACCATAGCCCCACCCCACTGTCCCAGGAATAGCGCCTGATGGCGACAAAAACCAGTTGCCAATCAGACGTTCGGCGAATGATGATCCGGTTTGTCTGGCGGAAATGTCGAAAGCAGTCGCACCATGAAGCTTGCAGCCCGTACCGCGCTTGCCCTGCTGCTCGCATTTGCTCCGGTCTCAGCCGACGCCCAAAGCGGTGAGAAGGGAGTCCTCGGTGTGGCAAGGGACGATCCGGAGATGGCGGCGGCGATTGAGCAGGCCCGCGCCAGCCTGGATGACTTCCTGATCCTGTCCGAGGCGCCGCCGTCCGGAACAGCCACGTTCAAATTGAAGGTAAGGATCGAAGACGGAACCGCGACGGAACATTTCTGGATCATTCCCTTTCACCGAACGGCGAGCGGATTTGCCGGAATTTTAGCAAACGAGCCGCAGGCAGTGCACAACGTCGTCGCCGGCCAGGAGATCGAATTCACCCGGGACGAAATTTCGGACTGGGGATACACCAAGAACGGCCATCAGGTGGGCAGCTTTACCGTCTGTGTGATGCTCAAGAAGATGTCGAAGGAAGACGCGGACTATCTCCGCGACAATTACGGCTTCGACTGCTAATGTCCGAGCGCGAGGCGCTTTAGCCGCTACCCCGCCTCCTCGTCCTGCGCCCCAATCTTGCGCACCAGCGCCGCGGTCGCCAGGATCGTGGCCATGTCGGCGATGATCGGCGCAACATGCTTGACATAGTCGAGCGGCACAGAGATGTCCGGCAGCTCGAAGAAGTTCTTCGTCTGCGGAAGCAGCAGAAAGCCGTCGCTGCCGTTGAGCGCGACGCGTGCCGGTTCCTTCGGCCATGTTTCGCCAAGCCATTCGAGCGCCTGCGCCAGCCGGCCGGTCACCAGCGGCCGCGCCGCCTCGATATTGTCGGTGCGGAACTCGTAGGCGGCATCGAGCTCCGGCATGCCGCTGGATAGTTCCTGCATCTTGCTGCCGAAGATGCCGCGGAAGAAGCCGACGGCCTTGTTGGTCCGGCGCGCGGCCACCAATATGCCGGGGAACGGCACGATTGTCTCGAAGGCGACGATGACGCCCTTGAACACCGCCGTCGTGCTCTTGCCCGTCCCTTCCCGGAGATCTGCTTCGTAAAGCTCGAACGCAAACCCCTCATAACGGCCGGAAAAAACATCATCGAAAGATTGCCGGTTGAACGGACCAACCGTCTCGCGCGGCAACCGGTCGAACGAATTCGGCTTGACGTTGTGCCGGTACCGCATGTCCTCGATGAAGCCGAAGATGATCGGCAACAGCGTGCTGCGAAACGACTGCTGCAATTTGCTCGCCGGCTTGATCGCCTGGAAATAGAGCAGGATCGCCGCCAGGAATCCGCCGATATAGAGGAACACATGCGGGGTCGAGAACCACTGCTCGTTGGGGTCGGCAACCCCGTTGAAGAGCCAGGCCACAAGCGCCACGAACACCAGCACCAGCCCGATGAAAAGTGGCACCCGCCAGCGCGTCCGGCGATGGGCCGAAGCTCGTTGCGCCTCATAGGCCTCGATGTTCTTCCTGAGGCCGGCGATCACCGCTTCGCTCGGCATGAAATCCGCAGTTTCCATCACCCACCCGCCGCCACAAGCCTGCCCGCGCTGGGCATGATAGCCGGTTTGGTGGACCGCGTCAGCGCACGGCACCGAAGACCGCATCGAGGCGGGCTAGAACCCTTTGCCTGGATTTTCCCGCCAGCGTTTCAACCGGGACCAGCCGCTCGTGATCGCCGGCGCGCAGCCGCATGAAGGCATGCAGCCGGTAGGCGGCGATGGCCCCGCGCGTGCCGGGATCGTCGCTGATGTCGACGACGAGAATGGCGCCGACGCGGCCGGGCCATGGCTGCCGCGCGAAGGCGGTGCCGATGAAATCGCCGAGCCCATAGGCAACGAGTGTCTTGCCGATCCGCTCGATCGGCTGCACGACATGGGCATGATGTCCGGCGATCAGGCCGACGCCATGTTCGGCCAGAAGTCGCGCCATTGCCCGCGTCTTCGCACGTGGAAAATGCCGGAATTCCCAATCCCAATGCGGCACCGCGCAGAGGAGGTCGACACCCGAAGCGGCAGCGTGCGGCCATTGCGTCGGATCGGCTTGCATCGAGACTCGGCCCGCGAACTGAGCCTCGTCGGTATTGCGCCACAAGGTAAAGGCGGCAAGGCCTATGGTCAGCGAACCAACCGCAAACCGCTCGACCGGAGCCGCAGTGCCGATCGTGCGGATGCCTAATTGCTCCAGCGCGGCGACGGTCTCGTCGAAGCCGGCAATACCCTGGTCGAGCACATGGTTGTTGGCCAGCGACAGCACCAGTTTTTCACGCGAAATGCCGGCGGCGGCCAGCGCCTCGGCAAGGAACCGCTCGCTCATCGCGTGGTGCGTGCCAAGCCTGGTGCCCAAAACAGCGCTCGGCCGCTCCACCACCGGGCTTTCGCAATTGCCGACCACCAGATCGGCCGAGGCAAGCAGTGCCGCAATCGCCGGATCGCAGTCCGGCGCGCGGCGATTGGCCACCGCCGAGATATCGCCGACGAAAGCCAGCCGCACCGTCCGCGCCGGCAGTGGTTCGAGCAGGGCTGCGGCCGCCGGAGCAAAGCCGCGCGCGTCGCCATTGAGCGAAGGCCGGAGAAAACGCGGCAGCCACGACAGTTTGTAGGAAAGCGGATAGTTCGACACGCGACGCCCAATCGTTTGCCTTGTGTAGACCGTCCGCCGGATTGATTGAAGCGTCGACTGTTGTGGGTGAACCGCAGGCCACAGGCGCAGCGAACCAAATGCGTGTATGATCCACTGCGGAGCGACAAAGGGGCGATCACGATGACGCGTTTTTCCAGGCTGGTGGCGTGCGCCATCATTCTTCTCCTGCCGCTGGCTTCACCCAGCGCCGCGGCTCCCGAAGCGGCGGCCCTGTTCGAGGCAAAAATCGTAGCCGAACGCGACAGCGCTCTTGCCGCTCTGGAAGCCGCCGCGCCAGGCGATCCGGCAGCCGCCTACGCCGCCGGCGCCGGCGAATTCTTCACCGCGCTGGAGATCCTGGCCGGCGGCCTGCACCGCCACGGTTTCGACAGCCCGCAATCCTTCATGCTGCCGCTGATGCGGCTGCCGGTGCCGGACAATGCCAATCCCGAGCCGCTGACCTACGAACAATTCCGCGCCATTCTCGTCGCCTTCCGCGACCGGCTGGAGAAATCCGCAGCCACGCTCGGTTCGGTACCCCCCGACGCCGACATCGGCATGGTCATCGACCTCACCCGTCTCGGCATCGACGTCAACGAGGACGGCACGATCGCGCCGGACGAGAGCGCCGCCGCGATCATGGCGTCTCTGTCACGCGGCGGTGGTGCGCCAGACGCGGCCGCACCCGCCCTCACCTTCCGCTTCGACCGCGCCGACGGCTATTGGCTGCAGGGCTATGCCGAGTTCCTGATGGCGCAGGCCGACTTCTGGCTGGCGCATGATTTCAGAAACACGTTCGACGGCTCCTTCCACATGCTGTTCCCGCGCGCAAAACTGCCGCTGCAGGATACGCTCGTGCCGCTGGACGGTGGCACGAATGGCGGCATCCTGACGTCCGAATGGCGACTAGCCGACTTTATCTCCCTGGTGCATCTCATTAACTGGCAAGTGGTCGAGCCAGAGCGCCGGCAAGCGGCACGCCGCCATCTCATGGAAATGATCCGGCTGTCGCGCGAGGACTGGAAAGCCATCCGCGCCGAAACCGACAATGACCGCGAATGGCTGCCGGGGCCGCAGCAGAAAGGCACCAGCCCGCTGACCGGTCTCGAAGTTGGTGAGCAGCAGGTACAGGCCTGGCTCGCCGCCCTTGATATGGCCGAGGATCTTCTGGAAGGCCGCACCTTGCTGCCGCATTTCCGCATCGCCGACAAAGGCATCAACATGAAGCGCTTCTTTGATGAGCCAAAAACCTTCGACCTGGTGCTGTCGATCACCGGCCCGGCCATCGCGCCCTATCTCGAGCGCGGCAAGACTCTCACCAGCGAGGAGTTCAACCAGATCCAGCGCCAGTTCGGCGGCGCCGGGTTTCTGACGTTCGCGCTTTGGTTTAATTGAGCGGCGCACTTCGACGTTGCTCCTGACAGCCTACTGTCAGCAGCCAAATTGCGCGCGGCACCCTTCACCACTCCGCTCTTTCCATTTTGGCCGATACCTCCCATATTCGGGGCCATGGCCAGACTCTCCGACAAGAAAACGCCGCCGCCGGCGAATGACGAGCGCGCTTCGCCGCCCAAGCGGCGCAGTCCGCTGACCGATTTCCTCGATGCGTCGGAGCCCCTGTACAAGGGCGGCTTTGCCGAGGCGCCGCAGGCCGAGTTCACCGGCGCGCCGCTGACCGGCTCGATCGCCGACTGGGCCGAACAGATCGAGCAGGAAGCCGAGAAGGAAGGGCGTCAAATCTCCCCCCTCGAGGGGGAGATGTCGCCGAAGGCGACAGAGGGGGTCGGCAAAGGAAGCGCTCGGCATCAAGGGTCGCCGAGCACTGCCGCACCGACCCCACCCGGCGGCTCCGCCGCCACCCTCCCCTCGAGGGGGAGGGAAGGCGCCAAGTCTGCCAAGAAAATCCCGGAGCGCTCCTCTTCTCCCGGCCGTACGGCACGCGGCACCTCGATGGGCGGCGCGGCTTCGGCGCGGGAGCGCACTGCGGCCGGTCTCAACCCTGTCGCTGGCCTCGATGTCTCCCTGGAAGAGGCCGAGACCATGGCCTCGGGCGGCGTCACCGCGACCGTCGCGGCGCTGTCGGCGCTGATCGAATCCGGCAATCCGCTGCACAAGGACGGCGTGCTGTGGACGCCGCACCGCCCTGCCCGGCCTGAGAAATCCGAAGGTGGCATCGCCATCAGGATGGTCTCGGATTTCGAGCCGGCCGGCGACCAGCCGACGGCGATCAAGGATCTCGTCGAAGGCGTCGACCGCAACGACCGCACCCAGGTGCTGCTCGGCGTCACCGGCTCGGGCAAGACCTTCACCATGGCCAAGGTGATCGAGGAGACGCAGCGCCCCGCTCTGATCCTGGCGCCCAACAAGACGTTGGCCGCGCAGCTCTACTCCGAGTTCAAGAAATTCTTCCCGGAAAACGCCGTCGAGTATTTCGTCAGTTACTACGACTATTACCAGCCGGAGGCCTATGTGCCACGGACCGACACCTACATCGAGAAGGAATCCTCGATCAACGAGCAGATCGACCGCATGCGCCATTCGGCGACGCGTTCGCTGCTTGAGCGCGACGACGTCATCATCGTCGCCTCGGTGTCCTGCATCTACGGTATCGGCTCGGTCGAGACCTACACGGCGATGACCTTCCAGATGCAGATCGGCGACCGGCTCGACCAGCGCGCGCTGCTCGCCGACCTCGTCGCCCAGCAATACAAGCGCCAGGATATCAATTTCGTCCGCGGTTCGTTCCGGGTGCGCGGCGACACGATCGAGATCTTCCCGGCCCACCTTGAGGATCGCGCCTGGCGCATCTCGCTGTTCGGCGACGAGATCGAGGCGATCACCGAGTTCGATCCGCTGACCGGCCAGAAGACCGGCGAGCTGAAGAGCGTCAAGATCTACGCCAATTCGCACTATGTGACGCCGCGGCCGACCTTGAATCAAGCCATCAAGTCGATCAAGGAAGAACTGAAGTATCGCCTGCAAGAGCTTGAAAAGGCTGGCCGCCTGCTTGAGGCGCAGCGGCTTGAGCAGCGCACCCGCTTCGACCTGGAGATGCTGGAGGCGACCGGGTCCTGCGCCGGCATCGAGAACTATTCGCGCTATCTGACCGGCCGCCAGCCGGGCGATCCGCCTCCAACCTTGTTCGAATACATACCCGACAATGCGCTGGTCTTCGTCGACGAAAGTCACGTCACCATACCGCAGATCGGCGGCATGTATCGCGGCGACTTTCGTCGCAAGGCGACGCTGGCCGAGTATGGTTTCCGCCTGCCGTCCTGCATGGACAACCGGCCGCTGCGCTTCGAGGAATGGGACGCCATGCGCCCGCTCTCCGTCGCGGTTTCGGCGACGCCCGGCGCCTGGGAGATGGAGCAGTCCGGCGGCGTCTTCGCCGAGCAGGTCATCCGCCCGACCGGCCTCATCGACCCGCCGGTCGAAGTACGCCCGGCCAAGACGCAGGTCGACGACGTCGTCGGCGAAATCCGCGAAACCACGAAGGCCGGCTACCGCACGCTGGTCACCGTGCTGACCAAGCGCATGGCCGAGGATTTGACCGAATATCTGCATGAGCAAGGCATACGCGTGCGCTACATGCACTCCGACATCGACACGCTGGAGCGCATCGAGATCCTGCGCGACCTGCGCCTCGGCGCCTTCGACGTGCTGGTCGGCATCAACCTGCTGCGCGAAGGCCTCGACATTCCCGAATGCGGCTTCGTCGCCATTCTCGATGCCGACAAGGAAGGTTTCCTGCGCTCCGAGACATCGCTGATCCAGACGATCGGCCGCGCCGCCAGAAACGTCGACGGCAAGGTCATCCTCTATGCCGACCAGATCACCGGCTCGATGGAGCGGGCAATGGCCGAGACCAACCGCCGTCGCGAAAAGCAGATGGAGTGGAACGCGGCCAACGGCATCACCCCGGAATCGGTCAAGTCGCGCATTTCGGACATCCTGGACTCGGTCTACGAGAAGGACCATGTCCGCGCCGACATTTCGCAGTTCACCGACAGCGCCGGCGCGATGATGGGCAACAATCTGAAAGCGCATCTCGACGCCCTGGACAAGCAGATGCGCGACGCCGCCGCCAACCTCGATTTCGAGAAGGCCGCCCGCATTCGCGACGAGATCAAACGGCTGCGCGAGATGGAACTGTCCATCTCCGACGATCCGCTGGCCAAATATGCCGACATGGAAAGCCCGGTCTCGGGCCGCGAAAAGGGCAAGCACAACAAGGGCGTGGCCAAACATCGTACGGCTGAGGAACAGGAGCGTTTCCGCAAGCTCGACGAGGCACGTGCCGCCGAAGAGGCGGCCCGGCCCAATCTCTTCCGCAAGCCGGCGCTCGACGAAATGGGTGCCGATGGCACCGTGCCGGTGAAGAAGCCGCTGTTTTCGAAGCCCTCGCTCGACGCCATGGGGCCGGGCACGGATATGCCGACCCCGGCCGGCGCAGTGTCGCGTTCGCTGTTCAAGAAGCAGTCGGCCGAAGAGGCGCACGGCTCCGATTTCGGCATCCCGGGCGAACCGACCAAGCCGCTGTTCAAGAAGAACTCGCTCGACGAGATGACCGTGCGGCGGACGGAAAAGCCGGTCGAAGGAAAGGTGCCAGCGAAACCACAGCCAATCTCCCCCGGTGTGGGGGAGATGCCCGGCAGGGCAGAGGGGGGCGCGAAGGAACGCAACGATTCCGCCAAACCCATTGTCCGCCAGCGCAGTGGTATCGGCTCCTACGAAGACCCGGCCGACGCCCGCCGCGAAGAGCGCCGGCCTGGCAAGACGGGGCGCCCGGGACGCTAGCGAGCTTCCCTTCTCCCCCAGGGGGAGAAGGTGGATCGGCGCGCAGCGCCGAGACGGTTGAGGGGTGCTGGACGGATCGCCGTCGGTGCCAAGCTGGAGCACCCCTCATCCGACCGCTTCGCGGCCACCTTTTCCCACAAGTGGAGAAGGGGGAGCCTAGCCACTTGCCATCGGCCCTAGCCTTGGTGTAGCCAGTTTCTACAACTCGAACGTCTTGAAAGGAGGGCTGCGTGTATTACGACCACCACCGTCAGCGCGGCCCTGTCTCTGCCCTGCGAGCTTGCTTGCAGGGCTGACCAGAGACGGTCCGGGTTTTCCCGCTTCGATTTTCTTGGTCTGCCCTTCGTGGTGCTGCAACGCTGAGCCTGATTGCCAGCCTGCGCACCGTCAAAGTGCATTGAACCGGAGCTCACTCCGGCCAGACCAGAGAAATCGATATGGCCCTGATCAGCCTCAAATCCCTCGGCGTCACCCTGAATGCGCCGCTGTTTTCCAACCTCGACCTCACCATCGGCACCGGCGACCGGCTCGGCATCGTCGCCGCCAATGGGCGCGGCAAATCCACTTTGCTGAAGTGCCTGACCGGCGAGATGGAGCCGACATCAGGCGACATCACCCGTACGCGCGGCCTGCGCGTCGGCTATGTCGAGCAAGTCGTCCCGGCAGCGCTGGCCGGGCGCAGCTTCCAGCAGGTGGTCGCTGATGCCTTGCCGGCCGGACAGGTCGAAAGCGAACAATGGCGCGTCGATGTGGTTCTTGACTCGCTTGACGTGCCAGAACCGATGCGCGGGCGGCCAATGCAGGCGCTGAGCGGCGGCTGGCAAAGGCTGGCGTTGATCGCCCGCGTCTGGGTCACCGATCCCGACGTCCTGCTTCTCGACGAGCCGACCAAATCACCTCGATCTCGGCAAGATCAGCCAGCTCGAGACCTGGCTGAACGCGCTGCCACGTGAGGTGCCGCTGGTGATTGCCAGCCACGACCGCGCTTTTCTCGATGCTACGACCAACCGGACGCTGTTCCTCCGCCCCGAACAGTCGCCGGTATTCTCGCTGCCCTATTCACGAGCCAGGGACGCATTGAGCGAAGTCGATGCCTCGACCGAGCGCAAATTCCAGCGCGACATGAAAGTGGCGCAGCAGCTGCGCCGGCAGGCCGCCAAGCTCAACAATATCGGCATCAATTCCGGCAGCGACCTTTTGACGGTCAAGACCAAGCAGCTCAACCAGCGGGCCGAGCGTCTGGAAGAAGCAGCAGCGCCGGCACACCGCGAAAGATCGGCGGGCGCGATCAAGCTCGCCAATCGCGGCAGCCATGCCAAGGTGCTGATCACGCTCGACGATTTGGTGGTCGGAACACCTGACGGCACGGTTCTGTTCAGCACCGGCAAGCGCCACATCTGCCAAGGCGACCGCATCGTCCTGCTCGGCCGTAACGGCGTCGGCAAGTCACGGCTGATCGGCCTGATCCGGAACGCCATCGTCGAGCCGGAAACGGCGGCGCAAAGCCTGAAGGTGACGCCGTCGACCGTGCTCGGCTATAGCGACCAGGCATTGTCGGGCATCGGCGGCGACGACACGCCGCTGGCGATGCTCTCGCGCAGATTCGATGTCGGCGAGCAGCGCGCCCGCTCGCTGCTGGCGGGCGCCGGCGTCGGCATCGACATGCAGGAGCGCAGGATCGGCGTGCTGTCGGGCGGACAGAAGGCGCGGCTGATGATGCTGGCGCTGAGGCTCGCCAATCCCAATTTCTATTTACTCGACGAGCCGACCAATCATCTCGATATCGATGGTCAGGAAGCACTGGAAGCGGAATTGCTGGAACATCAGGCGAGTTGCCTGCTTGCCTCGCACGACCGCTCCTTCATCCGCGCGGTTGGCAACCGCATCTGGCTGATCGAGAAACGGCGATTGACCGAGATCGACAGCCCGGAGGAGTTCTTCCGGGAGGTTGCCGAAGCCGGCGGCTGAAGGCTTGCGGAAAAAAATTCCGGCGCTCTGTCGGATGATGATCGCATGCCACGTCCTTGGGTTGCCGACACGGTGATGCCGGCGCCAATCGAGGAGAAAGCATCATGTCTATTCTGCCATCCATAGGTCACGCCGTGACGCGTTACTCGGCGGCTCGCGCCCGTTATCGCAGCGAACGCGCCATCCTTTCATTGCCGATCGAGCTGCGCAAAGATATTGGCTGGCCGGAAATCGTCGTCGACGCGCAGAACAGCCCGCGGATTCGCATCGAAGGTTGAAGGGTAGCAGATAGCCGTCGCGGCAGGCGCCATTTCGAATCCAAAAAACCATCGGCCGTGTAGGATCGTCGCCGTTCCGTTCGTCCTGTGGTTCGCAAAGGCAAACCAGACGCAAAGAGGAGCATGACATGAATGACCAGCCGCAGACCCAGCCCGCCGCCAAAGTGCTTGGCGGATTGACGCCCTACCTTCAGCTGGACGGCGCTTTCAAAGCCGCAGAATTTTACCAAAAGGCCTTCGGTGCCGAGCAGGTCTTTGCCTATCCGCCGGACGAACAGGGCCGCACCATGCATATCCATCTCCACATCAACGGTTCGACCCTGATGCTTTCCGACTTCTATCCCGAGCATGGAATGGCCGCTGTGAAGCCGCAGGGCTACACTATGCAGCTCCATCTCGGCAGCGAAGACATCGACGCCTGGTGGCAGCGAGCCGTCGAGGCGGGGTGCGAGGAAGTCGTGCCGTTGCAGGTGATGTTCTGGGGCGACCGCTGGGGCAATATGCGTGATCCGTTCGGCGTCGAATGGGCAATGAACGCACCGGTGAAAGCAGCTTAGCATTCCACACAGGCTGTGTCTGAAATCACCTCTCCCGCTCCAGAGGGAGAGGAAAACGATCGCATGGAGGAAGTCAGATGTCCTATGTCGACGGTTTCGTACTGGCCGTGCCGAAGGCAAATCTCGATGCCTACAAGAAAATGGCGCAGACGGCCGGCGCCGTCTGGAAGGAGCATGGCGCGTTGGCCTATGTCGAATGCATTGGCGACGACGTACCCTATGGCGAGCTCACCTCGTTCCCGCGCGCCGTGCAGGCCAAGGAAGACGAGGTCGTCGTCTTCTCCTGGGTGGTCTACGAATCGCGCCAGAGCCGCGACGCGGTGATGGCCAAGGTGATGGCCGACCCGCGCCTCAAGTCGGACTGGGAGACCATGCCGTTCGACGGCAAGCGCATGATCTTTGGCGGTTTTCAGCCCTTCATCGAGCTGTAGGCGCCCCTCGATCAAGTTTGTCGTGCAGCGGCTTCAGCCGGTCGCCATAGCGCTTCCACAGGTCGACCGAGCCCTGATACATCGGCTGGCGCACTTGCGCAGCCGACGCCGTTCGCACCGGCCGGTCGGTCTGGTGGAACGACAGCACGGCGTCGTCCCACGGCAGGCCGAGATGGGCGATCAGCGCCCGCGACTGGCCTTCCTGGTCGGCGACGAAATCCTCGTAGCGAACGTCGTGCACGACATCAGGCAGCACGGCGTGCCAGTGCGCCATGATGTCGGTGTACAGATTGTGGAAATCGGCGAGCTCGTCGAGATCGTAGCCGTAGCGATGGCTGTCGCCTCGGAAGTGCACCTTGTAGATCGACAGGCAGGTCGCCGCCGCATCGCGCGCGCAATGGATGATCTTGGCCTTCGGCAGCATCAAATGGATGAAGCCCACCAAGAGGAAATTGCCGGGCATCTTGTCGGTGACGTGCCGAGAACCCGGATAGCGGGCGTGCAGCATGTCGAGATAGGCCTGGCCGGCCTCGGCATAGGCCTTGTCGGGCATGTCGGCGATGCCCCAGGGAAAGCCGCCCTTCATGCTGAGCGGAAACTGCTTGCCGACCGCCGTCTTCAATATGCTGAGCTCGCCGGCGCCATAGACCTGCGGATGGCTGGCGATGATCTGCTCGACCAGCGTGGTGCCGGAACGCGGCATGCCGACGACGAAGATCGGCGTGTCGTCGGCTATCCCGCTCGGCCTGTGCCTTTCAAAAAAGGCCTTGTCGAACACCGCCTTCATCGCCTCGAACTCGCCGCGCGTCTTGCCGGCGTCGTAGTCGATGCCCTGGCGGCGGATCGCGTTGCCTTCGGCGAAATAGTCGAAAGCGCGGCCATAATCCCTGAGGTCGTCATTGGCCTTGCCGAGGCCGAAGGAAAGCTGCATGCGCGCCAGGCTGCCTTGCGGCGCCTTGGCGTGCTCCGCCTCCATGCGGGCAAGCTCGGCGTCGCGCTCCTTCTGGCGCTTGACCTGTGTAAGCATCAGCCAGGCCCTCGCCATGCCGGGGTCCACAGCCAGCGCCTGCCTGAAAAGATCCGCAGCCTCGTCGAGATTGCCCTTTTCCATCAGCCCGACACCCAGGCCGTGCAAAAGATCGGCATCCTTCGGCCGGATCGTCAGCGCCTCGCGAAAAACAGCCAGTGCCTCATCCAGCCGGCCCGCTTCCTGCAGCGTTTCGGCAAGCCCGACGCGGGCGCGGACATGGAACGGGTTACGGCCGATCGTGCCGCGATAAATATCCTCGGCGCCTTCGAATTGGCCGAGCTGCTTCAGCGACGAGCCGAGATTGTCACGCGCCGCCAGCTGGTCCGGCCGAATCGCCACCACCTTGCGGAAGAGATCGGCGGCGGCCGCGACCCGGCCGAGGTCGCGCAGCACGGTGCCGAGATTGTTGAGGAAATCCGGATTGTTCGGTTGCAGACGCACCGATTGTTCGATCAGCGCCAGCCCCTCGGCGCTGCGCCCGGTCTGGTGCAGCAGAAGCCCGAGGAAATGCGCAGCAGCCGGGTGGTTGGCCTTTTGCGCCAGCACCTGTCGGTAAAGCGCCTCGGCTTCCTGCCGGCGCCCGGCCTGGTGCAGCTGCAGCGCCTGCTGCACGTGCTGGTCGAGCCCCAGCGGCGGCTGTCCGCCTGAGCCGTAACGTGCGCCTGCCGGTTGTCTCGGATCTCTGTTGATGGGAAACCTGCCGTGTTGTCCGCCTGCCGCGATCTAGGCCATCGCTGCGGCGCGTGCAAGAGCAGACGGCGGTCGCTACGAAGCAAAACTTCGAACCCGGGGGAGCCTACCGAAAGTCGGCCGGCGTCAGCACATACATGTTCCTGCGGCCGTGCGAGTAGGCTTGGCGCGCAATCTCTTGGATCGACGAACGCTTGGCGTCGAAGGCGCTGAGGAATTCGGCCTCGGCTCCGCTTGCAGCCGGGTTTGCCGCCGAAAGTGCCGCGACCTCGACAAAGAACGGGACTTCGAGCATGCCGTCATGGCCGACGAAACGAATGCGCTTGGCCGCCGCGTCATAGGAGCGGCTGGGATTGGGAAAATTGAGCGTCATGGCTTGCGCGTCAAATCAGGCGGTTGCTTTCGGCAAGCTGGCGCGCCCGCCGCGCCGTGCCGTCGGTGTCGGCAATCCTTCGCCTTGCCGCCTCGTCGCTTCTTATCGTGAGACGCGGCGACAAGACCTTTATCGGCTTTGCGACAGGACTGACTGCAACTGTCGGGACATCCGGTGTTCTTGCGGAGTTCATGACTCTCTTCCTTCCATTGCTAGATAAATACAAATGCCGGAGGAATTTTTTCGGAATTTCTTCAAACAATTTTTGAGGTGCACCGGGACCGTATCATCGTTCTGCAGATAACTATAGAAAAGTAATTTCACGTTGGTAGGGGTAAGAGGCCGAAAACTTCTTGAATAAGCCGTATTTTCAGACTAATGGTAAGAAACCGTTTTGGGTCATGCTTGGCCCCGCGGTGTCAGGGATTCTCGGCCCGCCAAACTTATCCAAATCGCCGACACCTGGTACCGCAATGCAGGCTCCGCTTCCGGGGCAGGCCGGAAAGAAACTTCAAGGCACGAGAACTTCAAGGCACAAGCGAGAACTTCGAGGCACAAGAATGTCTGCTCGCACCACCCATTCCATAGCGCATTTCGCGGCACCTTTCGTGCTTGGCGGGCTGGATGGCGTGCAGCCGGCCGGCGACTATGACATCGACCACGACGAAGAACTGATCGACGGCATGTCCTGGCCTGCCTGGCGCCGCGTCGCCACTTTCATCCATCTGCCGGCAAGGACAGTGAAAAGCGCGACCAGCCAGCTTGTCGCCATTGACCATGCCGAGCTCGACGCAGCGCTTCGGCACGACCAGGAGAATGTCACATGATCCGCTTCCAGCAGAATGCGCGGCGCACGGACACGCCGGCGCATATCTTCACCGTCGGCCAGACCGTCCGCATGAAGAGCCGCACCGGCCTTGCCCAAAAGACCGCGGAGCTGTTCCAGATCAAAAGCCGGCTGCCGGTCAAGGACGGCTCGCCGCAATATCGCATCCGCAGCGATCAGGAGACCTATGAGCGGGTCACCACGGAAGACAATCTCGAACCGGTCGACAACCCGGCCAACTGAGCCGACGCGCCGCAACGCTGCTTCACACGCTGATGATGCCGCAGATCCGCGTCGCCTGCGCATCTCCAACGGGAACGGCGCTGAGCTCTACGCCGGCCCCCAGATGGTGCTTATCCGGCCAGGCTGTAGGTCGGTGCGCTAGCAGGGCCCGTCATCGACGACGCGATAATCCGCCGCGCGGGCTTCGCATTCGTTGGGGAATGTGCGCAGTTCGCCATGGCGACGGGCACAGACTGGGCGGTATTCGCGGGTGCAGAATGTCTGCTCCTCACCGCTACCACCACCGCCGCGGCACTCGCCCTCGCGAATGATGCGGTATCCGGCCCGTTCGGCAAGGCAGGCATTGGCGAAGGTCTGGCGGTCGCCGCCGCGCCGGGCACAGACCGGGTCATATTGCCTAGTGCAGAATTGCGGCCCCGGCCGTGGCGGGCGCGGCCCCGGCCCCTCATCATCCACCACGACGGTGCAGGCTGCGAGAATTGCCGACAGGAACAGGATGGAAAAAACCTGCCGCGGAAAGATTGTCGCAAGAAACCGCATGAATGTTCCCTCCCTTGAAACTCCTGCCTGCACAAATGGTGCCTGGGTCAGGCCGATCCTCGTCATTCCGCTGCCAGATGCAACCCCTGTTTGCAACTGGGCGAGCCAGGGCGGTATTGCGGCGCAAGCCAAGACAGCACCTGCCCCGCTTGCTGGACCATGCCTGGGTGAAGTCTGGCCGATGACCGCGCAGAAAACCGGTACTATCGGTGCGATGCGTCGGGATGCCCCTGTTGGGGCCGCCCGCGGCTGTGTCTTGCAAGCATCACGTTTCCGTGCGATAAATTTTGTGTTCGGGCATTTGCGACCCGGAGAGCGGAACGTTTTGGACGACCTTTCCCCGATACTGTGAATCTCTGACAGCCCCGTTTTCGGCGGGGGGTTTTACCATGCGCCAATGCATGACTGCCGAAGCAACCACCGGGACTTGCCCACGGCGCCAGGCGGCGGGCGGAACCACCAAGACTGACACGGGTGAAGGAGTTTCCCCAATGGCCCAGACCGGCACCGTTAAATTCTTCAACGCTACCAAAGGCTTCGGCTTCATCACGCCCGATGGCGGCGCCAAGGATGTGTTCGTCCACATCTCGGCGATCGAGGCTTCCGGGCTCGCACTCTCGTCGACGGTCAGAAGGTCACCTTCGATGTCGAGCCCGACCGTATGGGCAAGGGTCCGAAAGCGGTCAATCTCCGCGCTGCCTGAAACCACAGCGTGCCGCGCGTCCTTTCGGGGTGAGGATGCTGCAAGGCTTTTGGAGTGAACTTGAATTCTGTAAAGGCGCGGCGGTTTTCGTCGCGCCTTTTGTGTTCCGGGATGCTTGCCCGCACCCGCAAAACTTTCTCTTGCCGATGGCACTAAAATAAAGGACAAATTTCCGTCCGGGCATTTGCCGGCCCGAGACTGGACTTGTGGGATCAAAGGAGCTTCCCATGCCGCAGACCGGCACCGTCAAATTCTTCAATCACGCCAAGGGCTTCGGCTTCATCACGCCGGACGACGGGGCAAAGGATGTCTTCGTCCATATTTCGGCCGTGCAGGCGTCGGGTCTTCCCGGTCTTGAGGATGGGCAGAAAGTGACATTCGACACCGAGCCGGACAAGCGCGGCAAGGGTCCGAAAGCCGTCAACCTGTCGATCGGCTGAACCACCCCCGGACAGAATGGACGTGGGCCGGTCTGGCCTGCGGTGTTTGCCGCACGCTTGAACCGCCCAGTTAGATGAACCGCCTGGTCAAATTTCGTTCAGCCCCCGTTCAGCCACGGTCGCATATTAATCTTCGTTAAAGCCGGACCGCATCCCCCGAAAACGACCCGGGCCGGCACGAAGGAGACCGACATGAACCGAATTTTCAAGACTGCCATCCTGTCCGCCGCGGTCGTTGCGACCACGCTTGCGACCTTGCCCGCGGCCAATGCCGACGAATGGCGCCATCACCGCCGCCACCACGGCCACGGCGACGCCGTTGCGGCCGGCGTGCTCGGCCTTGCGGCCGGTGCCCTGATCGGCGGTGCGCTCGCCAGCCCGCAGCCCCGCTATTACGACCCGGCCTATGATGATGAATACTACAGGCCTGCCCCGGTGCGCCGTTATTACGTGCAGCCGCGCGTGGCCTATGCCGAAAGCTATGCGGAGCCGTGGACCCGCGGCTGGTACGAATACTGCTCGGACCGCTACCGGAGCTTCAACGCCCGTACCGGCACGTTCACCGGCTATGACGGCGAACAGCATTTCTGCACCGCCAATTAGCGGAGGCAGTTTCCCGTCGGAAAAAAGCGCGGTCGCACAGGCCGCGCTTTTTGTTTCCGGCAAGCGCTTTCAGACCAGAAAAGGATTGCTCCGCCGCTCCTCACCAAAACGGCCGCCGGGACCATGGCCGCAGATAAAGCCGATGTCGTCGCCCAACGGCAAAAGCTTCTCCTTGATCGAGGCGATCAGCGCGGCGTGGTTGCCGCCCGGCAGATCGGTGCGGCCGACCGAACCGCGGAACAGCACGTCGCCGACATGGGCGAACTTCGCAGCCCGGCTATAGTAGACGACGTGGCCGGGTGCATGGCCCGGACAATGGAGCACCTCGAACACGTGCGAGCCGAACGAAACGGTCTCGCCTTCGGCAAGGAACCGGTCGGGGACACAGTTGCGCACGGGATCGGTGATGCCGTAGCGCTTTGCCTGGTTCTCGAGATTGGCGAGCAGCGGCCGGTCGGCGGCATGCGGACCGATGATCTCGATACCGAGCGCCTCCTTCAGTTCCATGGCCCCGCCGGCATGGTCGATATGGCCGTGCGTAATCCAGATCGCGCCGGCAGTGATCGCATTGTCCTCGAGCGCCGCCAGCACCTTGTCGATGTCGCCGCCCGGATCGACGACAACGCCTTGCCTGTCGTCCATGTCGAAGAGGATGGTGCAGTTCTGCTGGAACGGCGTGACCGGCACGATGCCGGCGTTGAGCTGACCCATATTCGTCCTTTCACGCTGTCGGAGCGCTGCGCGTCCCCTCGAACGCGTCAGGAGAGCTCCAACCTTGAACCAGGCCCTGATGTAGAGACACACGCGAACGGCGTCCACCGCTCCCACAAACGGCAAACGAAATGGGCGGCCGAAGCCGCCCATTTGAAAACCTGAAACGTCAAAGCTTATTTCTTCATCGCGTTCATGACCGCACCGATGATGCCGGTCAGGATGGCGCCGCCGCCGGCACCGCCAACGATATTTGAAATGTTCAACGCGCTGCCGGCCCCTGCCGCCGTGGCGGCGGCTGCCGGATCGACCGAGCCACCCAGCAGACTGTTGAGGATGGCCGCACCGCCGACGCCGCCGACAGCGCCGCCCAGGATTTTGGTAAGCTGCCCCATCGCCGCAGTCTTGATAGCCGCGCCAACCGCCTGACCACCGATGATACCCGTAATCACCTGAATAATGATCGGAAGAAGCGTGTTCATATCCATATTTCCAGTCCCTCCATAGCTGCCAGCCTCCCGGGCCGACCCCATCATGAGACGCCGAATTGTGTGAAAGTCAAATGCAGAAGCGCTTAAATAAAAGGGGCGGCCCGAAAACCGCCCTTACTAGTTAAAAAAGCTGTGACTTTCGTTATTCTGCAGCGATTGCGTGCTTGGGCTGAACGGCCGCAGAATAGTCATTCATCAGCGTCTTGGCGATTTCGCCGACCTCGAATCGGTATGGACCGATCTCCGAAACAGGCGTCACCTCGGCTGCCGTCCCGGTGAGGAAGCACTGCTGGAAGCCTTCAAGCTCATCCGGCATGATGGCGCGCTCGATCACCTCCAAACCGCGGTCCTTGGCAAGGCCAATAACCGTGCGGCGGGTGATGCCGTCGAGGAAGCAATCAGGCTTGGGCGTATGGATCTTGCCGTCCTTGACGAAGAAGATGTTGGCGCCTGTCGCTTCCGCCACCTGGCCACGCCAGTCGAGCATCATGGCGTCGGCATAGCCCTTGGCCTCGGCGGCATGCTTGGACATGGTGCAGATCATGTAGAGGCCGGCCGCCTTCGATTTCGACGGTGCGGTGCGCGGGTCGGGGCGGCGCCATTCGGCCATGTCGAGGCGGATCCCCTTGAGCTTCTGCGCCGGGTCGAAATAGCTTGGCCACTGCCAGATGGCGATGGCGCAGTTGATCCGACTGTTCTGTGCGGAAACGCCCATCTGTTCGCTGCCGCGCCACGCGATCGGCCGGACATAGGCGTCCTGGAAACCTTGCTTCTTCAACAGCGTGCGGCAGGCGTCGTCGATCTCGGCGACCGAGTAGGGTATCTTGAAGCCAAGCAGGCGCGCCGATTCATGCAGGCGTTCGGTGTGGTCGGTCAGCTTGAAAATTTCGCCCCCATAAGCGCGCTCGCCCTCGAATACCGCGCTGGCGTAGTGCAGCCCGTGGGTCAAGACGTGGATCTTGGCGTCGGCCCATTTGACGAATTCGCCGTTCATCCAGATAAAGCCGTCCAGTTGGTCGAAGGGAACGGATGCCATGGTAACCTCCCGCGGGCGGCAGCCCGCACATCATTGTGTCGTTGCGTGTTTCGTTTCGGCCGCTGTGGGCGGCCATTGTCTCAAAGCGTAGGCGGATATTTAAGGTCTGGCAAACTCAGGAAGTTCCGGAAAAAACGGCTTCGCTTGCCTTTTCGTTCGCAATCCGCCCGAAAAGCTTGCCAAAAATTACCATCGCGCGGAAAATACGTCAATAGTGCTGACATAATTTCCTGCTTCACACGGAGAAAAGATGACGAGCCACGCAGCCGCAGAACCGATCAGGACGGCGATCACCGACGAGGACGGCATCGATTTCGCCATCATCGAGTTGTTTTTCTTCGCCTATCGCGACTTTACCTCCGATCCGGACCAGATCCTGGCCGAATACGGTTTTGGCCGTGCCCATCACCGGGTTCTGCATTTCGTCAATCGCCGGCCCGGGCTGACGGTCGCCGAGCTCCTCGACGTGCTCAAGATCACCAAGCAGAGCCTGGCGCGCGTGCTCAAGCAACTGATCGACACCGACCATATCGTGCAATTGCAGGGCCCTCGCGACCGCCGCCAGCGCGAACTCTACCCGACGGCCAAGGGCCGTGCCCTGGCGCTGGCGCTGGCGCGGCCACAGTCGCGCCGCATCCATGCTGCATTGGAAGATTCCGGAGCCACCGAACGCGCCGTTATCGAACGGTTCCTTGAAGCGATGGTCAATCCGGAACTAAGGGCGCAGATCGACATTGTGCCCGCAAAGATGTCAGGGAAAAACCATGGAGACCATTGAGAGGGTTGATCATCCGACAGCACCGGAAGACGACGCGCCGCATCTGCTGGTGGTCGACGACGACACCCGTATCCGCAATCTTCTGAAACAGTATCTGACCGAAAACGGCTTTCGCGTCACCGTCGCCGGAAATTCCGGCGAGGCGCGCCGCAAGCTCGCCGGCCTCGACTTCGATCTGATCGTGCTCGACGTCATGATGCCGGGTGAAAGTGGCGTCGACCTCACCAAGGCGCTGCGGGCGGAGAAAAACGTGCCGATCCTGATGCTCACCGCACTGTCCGAAACCGACAGCCGGATCACCGGGCTCGAGGCCGGCGCCGACGACTATCTGCCTAAACCGTTCGACCCGCGCGAGCTGATCCTGCGTATCAACAATATCCTGCGCCGCGGCGGCCCCGCGACAACGCCTAAGGTCGAACAGCTGGTCTTTGGCCCCTATACATTCCAGATCGCCAGGCGTGAGCTGAAGCGCGGCGGCGAGGCGCTCAAGCTGACCGACCGCGAGCAGGAAATCCTGGCGATCTTCGCTGCGCGTGCCGGCGAAACGATACCGCGGCATGAGCTTGTCGGCGATGAATCCGAGGTCGGCGAGCGCACGATCGACGTCCAGATCAATCGGCTCCGCCGCAAGATCGAACGCGATCCGTCCAATCCGGTCTGGCTGCAGACAGTGCGCGGTATTGGGTATCGGCTCAGCGTGGAATAGAATGTCGCCGACAGCGGTCCTTTGCCGGGCCGCCGGTGAGCGAAAGACGAATGGCGACCACGCAACTCGAACGGCCGGGAGATGGCGGCTTGAGCGCTCGTGCGACGCGGGCGCTCAAGGCCGTGCCGCGCGCCTGGAACCGTTTCTGGCGCCTGGTGTCGCTTTACATGCCGAAGCGGCTCTATGCCCGCTCGCTGATCATCGTCATCGCGCCGATGATCATGCTGCAGTCGGTCGTCGCCTTTGTCTTCATGGAGCGCCACTGGCAGACCGTGACGCAGCGCCTGTCGCAGGCCACGGTGCGCGACATCGCCGCCATCATCGACCTGATAGAGACCTATCCTCACGACGCCGACTACGCCAACGTCATCCGCATCGCCCAGGATCGCATGCAGCTGAAAGTCGACCTCCTACCGCCCGACCCGCTGCCGCCTCCCGGGCCAAAGCCGTTCTTCTCGATCCTCGACGAGATCCTTTCGTCCGAGATCACCCGCCAGATCAACCGTCCGTTCTGGATCGATACGGTCGGCAATTCCAATATCGTCGAGGTCCGCGTCCAGCTCGAGAACAAGGTGCTGCGCGTCTTCGTGCGCCGCAGCCAGGCCTATGCATCGAACACCCATATTTTCCTGATCTGGATGGTCGGCACCTCGCTGGTGCTGCTGATGATCGCCATTCCCTTCCTGCGCAACCAGATCCGGCCGATTCTGACGCTGGCCGAGGCGGCCGAGAGCTTCGGCAAGGGCCGGCCGATGCCGCGCGATTTTCGCCCGCGCGGAGCCGAGGAAGTCCGCCGCGCCGGCTTTGCCTTCATACAGATGCGCGAACGCATCGAACGCCAGCTCGAGCAGCGTACCGCCATGCTGAGCGGCGTCAGCCACGATCTGAGGACCATCCTCACCCGCTTCAAACTGCAATTGGCGCTTGCCGGGACCAAGGCGGCCGATACCCAGGCACTCGACCAGGACATCGACGACATGCAGTCGATGCTGGAAGGCTACCTTGCCTTTGCACGCGGCGAAGCTTCGGAAGACGCCGGCCAGTTCGATCTCGAAGCCTTCTTCGACAAGCTTCGCGAGGAGGCCGCGCTGCGCAAGCGCAAGCTATCGACCGTGCTTGTCGGCGATCCGCATGTGCATGTGCGCCCCAATGCCTTTGCCCGGCTGCTGTCCAACGTCGTCGGCAATGCATTCCGCTATGCCAAGACGGTGGAGATCAATGCCAATCATGGTCGCGGTTCGCTGCTCGTCACCATCGACGATGACGGCCCGGGCATTCCGCCCGAAAAGCGGGAGGATGTATTCAAGCCGTTCGTGCGGCTGGACGAGGCCCGCAACCTCGACGCCAGCGGCACCGGCCTTGGCCTCTCCATCGCACGTGACATTGCCCGCAGCCATGGCGGCGACATCGTCCTCGAACGCAGCCCGCTCGGCGGCCTTCGGGCGGTGATCAAGGTCCCCGCTTGACGGCAGCGACACCCGGCCTTCATCGGCCCGTCATGAAACCATGGTGAAGAGCGCCAATGAAGCGCGCAATCCTGATTGATTCGGCCCTGCGGCCTCATTTCGACCCCGCACCTGCCCGGGTGCGCTGGTGCGACGCCAGAGCTGCGGCGTGGTCGCCGCTCAGGCGTCGCGGCGAGGCAATGAAGCTTGCCGCCAAGGGACCGCCATGCGCATCCTGATGGTCACCGACGCCTGGCGCCCGCAAGTCAACGGCGTCGTCCACACGCTGGAGCGCCTCTCGGAGACCCTGAAATCCTTCGATATCGAAACGGACTTCCTGACGCCGAATATCTTTCGCACCCTGCCTCTGCCGACCTATCCCGATATCAGGCTGGCGCTGACGACGCCGCACCGCGTGGCGCAGCTGATCGAGGCACGCAAGGTGGACCACATCCATATCGTCACCGAAGGACCGCTCGGCATTATGGCCCGGCGCTACTGCCGCAACGCCGGCCGCCCGTTCACGACCAGCTATCACACACGTTTTCCGGAATATCTGAGCGCGCGCCTGCCGGTGCCTGAAGCATGGGCCTATCGCTGGCTGCGTGATTTCCACAATTCAGGACAGGGCACGCTGGTTGCCACCCAGTCGCTTGCCGACGATCTTGCGGCGCGCGGCTTCACCAAGCTCCGGCCGTGGACGCGCGGCGTCGACACCGATCATTTTCGGCCGGACAAAAGAAAGGACCTGGGATTTCCCGGACCGATCTTCCTCTGCGTCGGCCGCGTCGCGATCGAAAAGAACCTGCCGGCCTTCCTCGACCTCGACCTGCCCGGTAGCAAGTTGGTCGTAGGCGAAGGGCCGGAATTGGCGAAGCTGAAGGCCAGATATCCCGATGCCCATTTCCTCGGCCATCGTCCGAACGACGAACTAGCCGAGATCTACGCCTCGGCCGATGTTTTCGTCTTCCCCAGCCGTACCGACACGTTCGGCAACGTCATCATCGAGGCGCTGGCCAGCGGCACGCCGGTCGCAGCCTATCCCGTCACCGGACCGATCGACATCGTCGGCGACGGCATCGGCGGCGCGGTATCGGACGACCTGCGGCAAGCAGCGCTCGCCGCCCTTCACGTCGACCGCGCCGAGGCGCGGCAACGCGCGATGCGCTACAGCTGGAAGGTCTGCGCGGAAATGTTCATGGAAACGGTCGAAGAGGCGCTGGGTACCACGCGTAAACTGGCCGCCTGATCAGAACTGCGGCTAAAATAACCGACCGCCGTCAGGCACCTTTCGCTCGATGGCGCCCAGCACAACCGCGCCCTCCTCATCCGGAAAGCCAAGCGTCAGCACTTCCGACATGAACGGCCCGATCTGACGCGGCGGGAAATTGACCACAGCGAACACCTGCCGGCCGATCAGGGCTTCGGGCGTATAGTATTTCGTGATCTGGGCCGAGGATTTCTTCACCCCGATCACGGGACCGAAATCGATTTTCAACTTGATCGCCGGGTTGCGCGCCTCGGGAAAAGGCTCGGCCTCGACGATCGTGCCGGCGCGGATGTCGATGCGGTCGAAATCGGCAAAGCTGATCTCGGGTTTTCGCGCGTTGCTCGAAACCATCGACGGTCAGGCGTTTCCGTAGGTTTCGAACAGCACGCCGGCCAACGCATCCTTGGCCGAAGTTCCTGACCAGACGACGAACTGGAACGCCTGGAAATAGCATTCGCAGGCCTCCAGCGCCGACGACAGCAGCACCTCGACCTGCTGGCTCGACGGCTCGACCCCACCGGCCAGCAGCAGCGACTGGCGGAACATGATGGCGCCTTCCTGCTCCCAGAGGTCGAAATGGCCAAATAGCATCTGCTCGTTGATCAGCGAAAGCAGCCGCATCACCTCGAGCGCACGCGCCTCCGGGACCTTGATGTCGAAGGCGCAGGCCAGGTGCAGCGCCTCATAGTCCTCCATCCAGGAGAATGAAACGTGGTAGTCGGTCCAGCTTCCGGCAACAGAGATCGAGATCTCGTCGTCGCCGGCCCGCTCGAAGGACCAATCGTTGTTGTGCGCCACCTGCTCGATAACATCCACCGGATGGATTTCGCGGGAGAATTCGAGTTCGAGAAGTTCCATGAAATGCTTCCTGTCGTTCTGGGAGCGCCACCACACGCTCCGCGGGAGAGGCACACTCGAACAATTCTGCCTAGAACTCGGACGGCCAGGACTTCGTCAACGCAAAGACCCCGGACCGGACCCCACCGCCCGGCGCATGACCCTGCTCCGAATCATGCAACAAATTCAGTCTATTGATCGGGAGTCGCGTGACCAGCCAAATTTTTCGCACTGCGTCATTCGCATGTGGAAAGGCGCTGTCACAAAGATTCACGCAGTACCGGTAAGCGATTCACGACAAAGCGCTTTTTGCGATCCGGCTTTGTGGAAAAGTTTAACGATTTATTTCTTGTTATTTTTTTGCACGCGGCTTTGCCGCAGCCGCAGGCGCTGGTTGACCGGTCAATTCGGCAAGCCTGGCCTCGAGCGCCTCGATGCGAGCGGCGAGGCGGGTGTTTTCTTCCCTGGCCTTCGCCGCCATGTCGCGAGCGGCCTCGAATTCCTCGCGCTGCACCACGTCCATGGAGTTGAGTATGCGCTCGGCCTGGCCCCTGAAGGCGGTCTCCACCTCGCGCCGCACGCCTTGCGCGGCACCGGCTGCATCGGTCATCAGCTTGGCGAATTCATCGAGAATGCGGTTCGGTCCGGTCGCCATGGCAAATCCTCGCTTGGTCGAATTGACGTAGTGGCGCACGATTCGGAATGCAAGCATATGCTTGCCTTGACCCCGCCAAAAGCCTGCCGCATGGTCCGCGCCCGAACCTGATTGGGAACCCGGAGACCCTGTTGAGCGAATATTTGCTGCCGCTGGCCGCCCTGCCCTTTCCCAACATCGACCCGGTCATCGTCCGGATCGGACCGCTGGCGGTGCATTGGTACGGCGTCGGCTACATCGTCGGCATTCTGTTCGCCTGGTGGTATGCCAAGCGCCTCGTCACCAACCCAAAACTGTGGCCCGACGGCACCCTGCCGATGAAGCCCGTCGACCTCGATGACTTCATCGTCTGGGCAGCCATCGGTGTGGTGCTCGGCGGACGCACCGGCTACGTGCTGTTCTACGACCTGCCGCGCTACATTGCCAATCCGCTCGATATCGTCGCCGTCTGGCAGGGCGGGATGTCGTTTCATGGCGGCCTGATCGGCGTCATTCTCGCAATGACGCTGTTTTCCCGGTCTCGTGGCATCCGCACATGGTCGCTGTTCGACGTGGTTGCCGCCGGCGTGCCGGTGGGGCTTGGCCTCGTTCGCCTGGCAAACTTCATCAATTCCGAACTATGGGGCCGGCCGACCGACGTTCCATGGGCATTCGAATTCCCCAATGGCGGCCCATTTGCACGCCATCCGAGCCAGATCTACGAGGCGCTCCTCGAAGGGCTGGTGTTGTTCCTTGTCCTGCGCTTCCTCACCCATTCGCGGCTCAAGCTGAAGACGCCGCGCTTCGTCGGCGGCGCCTTCATCGCCGGCTATGGCGCCTCGCGCATCTTCGTCGAATTCTTTCGCGAGCCCGACCAGCAGCTTGGCTACCTCCTTGGCACGAGCTGGCTGACCATGGGAATGGTGCTGTCACTGCCGATGGTGCTGGCCGGCATCTGGGCGATGGCTACAGCCAAGCCGGTGACAAAACCGCAGCCGGCATGACGCGGCTGAAGACCCGCATCGCCGAGCTGATCGGTGCCGTGGGACCGATCCCCATCAGCGAATACATGGCGCTCTGCCTGTTCGATCCGCAGGACGGCTATTATACGACACGTGAGCCGTTCGGCGCCGCCGGCGACTTCGTCACCGCGCCGGAGGTCAGCCAGATGTTTGGCGAGCTGGTCGCCATCTGGCTCTATCAGGCGTGGCTGGCGATCGACCGGCCGACGCCGGTCGCCATCGCCGAAATAGGCCCCGGCCGCGGCACGCTGATGAGAGATATGCTGCGCACGCTTTCGCGGCTCGATCCGACGCTTACCGCCAGCGCATCGTTCGCCTTGATCGAGACCAGTCTGCGGTTGACCGAGGTCCAGAAACGAACGCTTGCCGGGACGTCGGCCACCATCGCCTGGCATGAGGCCGTCGACACACTACCGCAGGGGCCGCTTCTGATTGTTGGTAACGAGCTGTTTGACGCGGTGCCCATCCGCCAGTTCGTCCGCGCTGGGGCCGGCTGGCGCGAGCGGATGATCGGTCTCGACGATGCGAACCGGCTGCGCTTTTTCGTCGGCGCCGGCTCGCTTGACCCGATGCTGCTGCCGGAGGGTGCCGAGAATGCGCCGCAAGGTGCCATCGTCGAGATGGCGCCAGCCCGCGCCGCCCTGATGGCGGCCATCGCCGGGCGACTTGCCGGATTTGGCGGCGCCGGCCTGTTTCTCGACTACGGTCACCTCCAGCCCGGGATCGGCGACACCTTGCAGGCCTTGCGCAAGCACGGTCATGAGGACGTGCTGGCCAATCCGGGGCAGGCCGATCTCACAGCCCATGTCGATTTCGCTGCCCTCGCGGCAACCGTTCGGGCACACAGCCTCGATGCCCACCTCTCAACGCAAGGTGAATTCCTGCTCAAGATGGGGCTTCTCGAACGAGCTGGCCGGCTCGGCGCCAATGCCGATGAGGCAGCTCGCGAAAAGATCGCGGCCGACGTCGAGCGCCTCGCCGGCCCGCTGGCCATGGGCGAACTCTTCAAGGTGCTTGCCGTCCTCCCCGCCGGCATTGCCGTTCCGCCGTTTCCAAGCACGGATTGACTTTTCGCTGCCGCCTCTCTCACTCTCCCGTCTCCGACTAGCGCCCGACATCAACTGCGCCAGCCTTCAACTGACCAGCCTTCAACTGACCAGCCTTCAACTGCGCCCCTTCAACTCGCTTGACGAAATCGCCCATACGGACAACAAAGCCGCCATGCTGAATCAGACCAAACCGGATCCCGTTCGGTCGCCCTTGCTGGAAACGGCGCAAGGCATCCGCCACGGCTACTTCACGCGAGTCGGCGGCATTTCCAGCGGCATCTACCGGGGCCTCAACATCGGCACCGGCTCGAACGACGACCAGACGCTGGTGCGCGAGAATCGCCGCCGGGTCGCCGAATGGATGGGCGTGCCTGCAAACCATCTGCTGACCGCTCACCAGGTTCATTCGCCGGACGTCGTCATTGCCAGGGAGCCTTTTGCCGGCGAGCGGCCCAAGGCCGACGCCATTGTCACCGACCGGCAGGGCATTGCCGTCGGTGCCTCGACCGCCGACTGCGGACCGGTCCTCTTCGCCGACGCCGAGGCGCGCATTATCGGCGCCGCCCATGCCGGCTGGAAAGGCGCTTTCACCGGAGTGCTGGAAAACACCATCGCGGCAATGGAAAGCCTCGGCGCCCGGCGCGACCGCATCGTCGCAGTGCTCGGTCCTTCGATCGGCCCGCGGAATTACGAAGTCGGACCGGAATTCGTCGCCCGTTTCGTCGACGCCGATGCCGGCAATGCTCGCTATTTCGCGCCCTCCGCAAATGCCGGACACGCGATGTTCGATCTCAACCGCTACACGGTCGACCGGCTGACCAAGGCTGGCGTCAACGCCGAGGGACTTGGCCGCTGCACCTATGCCGAGGAAGAGCTTTTCTACTCCTATCGGCGCAGCACGCATAGCAACGAGCCCGACTACGGGCGGCAGGTTTCGGCAATCGTTTTGGAGGCTGACTGATGGCGCTGCATTTCGAACGCTCGGAATTCGACGCGCGGCGCGATCGACTGATGATCGAGATCGCCGAAAAGAAGCTCGACGCCGTCCTGCTGTTTGCCCAGGAAAGCATGTATTGGCTAACCGGCTACGACACCTTCGGCTTCTGCTTTTTCCAGTGCCTGGTGGTCAAGGCCGACGGCTCGATGGTGCTGCTGACGCGTTCGGCCGACTTGCGCCAGGCGCGCCACACCTCGATCATCGACAACATCGTTTTGTGGACGGACCGCAACGGCGCCAATCCGGCGGTAGATCTGCGCAATCTGCTCAACGAGCTTGACCTGCTCGGCGCCCGGATCGGCGTCGAATACGACACCCACGGCCTGACCGCCTATAATGGCCGGCGCCTCGACGAGCAGTTGCAGACCTTCGGGCAGATCGCGGATGCCTCCGGCATTGTCAGCCGGCTACGGCTGTTCAAGAGCCCGGCAGAAATCGCCAAGGCGGAAAAAGCCGCAAATCTGGCCGACGACGCGCTGGACGCAGCACTGCCGCTGATCAAGCAGGGCGGCGATGAGGCGCTGATCCTCGCCGCCATGCAAGGTGCGATCTTTGCCGGCGGCGGCGATTATCCGGCCAACGAGTTCATCATCGGCTCCGGAGTCGACGCCCTGCTTTGCCGCTACAAGGCCGGTCGCCGCAAGCTCACCAAGAACGACCAGCTGACGCTCGAATGGGCCGGTGTCTTCCACCACTACCATGCGGCAATGATGCGCACGGTGTTGACCGGCAAGGTATCGAAACGCCACCAGGAATTGTTCGATGCCGCCCGCGCCGCGCTACTTGCAGTCGAGAAGGCGATGACGCCCGGTAATACGTTCGGCGACGTGTTCGACGCCCATGCCCGCACCCTCGAAGCCCACAATTTGACCAAGCACCGGCTCAATGCCTGCGGCTATTCGCTCGGCGCCCGCTTCACCCCGTCCTGGATGGATATGCCGATGTTCTATCAGGGTAATCCCGAACCGATTGCGCCGAACATGACGCTGTTCGCCCATATGATCATCATGGACTCCGAAACCGAAACCGCGATGACGCTTGGCCGCACCTATCTGACCACCGAATCCCAGCCGAAGCCGCTGTCCCGCCATGATCTCGACTTGATCGTGCAGTGAATCCATAATGGAAAGAGTGTGAGGGGCGTTCGTCGCCAAGGAGTTTTCAGGCTAATGAGACGATCGCATGTGACGACCGTGTCATTGCTCGTGGCGCTGGCACTGGCGGCCTGCACCAATGCGAAGGACGTTCTCGAACCCTCGGCCATTGCCCCACAATCGACGCAATCGCTCTCCGGAGCCGGAGGTGCCGCAACGCCCCCCGCAACTCCGGCTCAGCCTGCCGGCACCGCGCAAACTGCAGATACAGCGCAGCCTTCCGCTGCAGCAGCCGTGCCGCTCGCCAAAAGCGCGGCTGCCATTGCGCGGACCCGGCTGCAGGTGGCGCCGATCGTCGGCGCCTCGGTAGAAGCCGCGACACCGCTGACCGCCGAGCTTCAGACACGCGCCAGGCAGCGCGGCATCACCTTGGCCGGCAGCACCGACCAGACCCCAACGCATGTGCTCAAGGGCTATTTCTCGACCATGACGGAAGGCAAGGACACTACCGTC
This sequence comes from Mesorhizobium sp. M0185, assembly GCF_040322175.1. Classification (NCBI taxonomy): domain Bacteria; kingdom Pseudomonadati; phylum Pseudomonadota; class Alphaproteobacteria; order Hyphomicrobiales; family Phyllobacteriaceae; genus Mesorhizobium; species Mesorhizobium sp. M0185. The sequence goes on from NZ_JAMYSY010000006.1 coordinate 72,603, forward strand.
ATCTATGTCTGGGACATCTATGACCCGGCCGGCAACCGGCTGCATCGCATCAACGGCCAGCAGAAGGCGCCCTCTGTTGGCGGCGGCGAAGGCTGGACGGCGGTCGCGCCGGCGACCATGCAGGCAATTGCCGACCAGACAATCGACCAGTTCGCCACTTGGCTTGGCGGCGGCGCCGGCTGACCTGGAGCATAATTCCGAAAGTGGAATCCGGTTTTCGGAAAAGAGCATGCTCAGACTGAAAGATAGAGCTATCCCGATTCCGTCGGCATGGAACTGGCTCTATCGCCGCATGCTCAAGCCGTAAGCGTTTATTGAGATTAGCCGGCGGATTCCCATTCACGACGCTTGCAATACCGGCGCGGGCCGCTAAAAGCCCGACTAAGAGGCTGGAGTGCTATCGGAGTCTCTCAATCCTTCGCCAGGAACGGTGCATGAAGCTCTTCGCGGGCAATTCCAACAGGGTGCTGGCCGAATCAGTCGCCCGCTACCTCAACATTCCGCTGGGCAAGGCCAGCGTCAGGCGCTTCGCCGACCAGGAAATCTTCGTCGAGATCCAGGAGAACGTGCGCGGCGAGGACGTCTTCATCCTGCAGTCCACTTCGTTCCCGACTAACGATCATTTGATGGAACTGCTCATCATGATCGACGCCTTCATGCGCTCCTCGGCCAAGCGCATCACTGCAGTTATTCCTTATTTCGGCTATGCCAGGCAGGATCGCCGCGCCTCGGGCCGCACACCCATCTCGGCCAAGCTGGTCGCCAACATGATCACGAGGGCGGGCGTCAACCGGGTGCTGACCCTGGATCTCCATGCCGGCCAGATTCAAGGCTTCTTCGACATCCCGACCGACAATCTGTTTTCCGTGCCGGTCATGGCCCGCGACGTAAAGGCGAAATACAAGCAGCTTGCCAATGTCATGGTGGTGTCGCCGGATGTCGGCGGCGTGGTCCGCGCCCGCGCGCTCGCCAAGCGCATCGACGCCCAGCTTGCCATCGTCGACAAGCGCCGCGAGCGCCCCGGCGAATCGGAAGTCATGAACGTCATCGGTGACGTGCGCGGCAAGGATTGCCTGTTGATCGACGACATCATCGATTCGGGCGGCACGCTGTGCAATGCGGCCGATGCGCTGCTTGCCGATGGCGCCACCAGTGTCACCGCCTATACTACCCATGGCGTTTTGTCCGGCGGCGCCATCGCCCGCATCGGCGCCTCGAAACTGCAGGAACTGGTCATCACCGATTCCATCCAGCCGACCCAGGCAGTGCTGGACGCCGCCAATATCCGCGTCATCTCCATCGCCGAACTGATGGGCGAGGCGATCTCGCGCACGGCGACCGAGGAATCGGTGTCGAGCCTGTTCGATTAATGCGTGTCGCGCAAAACTGTGCAGCGGTTTTGCGATAACGACATGCATACAACAAGAACCCAAAGCGCGTCGCATGAGGCCGGTCGAATGCGACGCCCTTCAGGGCTGCGCCTCAGGCCGAGCCGGACCGCTTGTTCGTCGCACACCTTCGCCAGCATCACGGGCGCCCCGCATGTAACCGCGTGGCGAGGCTCCCAGCATGCGCTTGAACATGGTGATGAACGCCGGCACGCTGTCATAACCGAGATCGAGCGCCACCCTCGTGATCGGCTCGCCGTCGGCCAGCCGTGGCAGCGCCGCGAACAGACAGGCCTGCTGACGCCAGGTCGACAGCGACAATCCGGTCTGGCGGTGGAACGCGCGGGTGAAAGAGCGGCGGCTCATGCCGACGATAGCGGCCCACTCGTCGATCGTCGCATGCGGTGACGGTGCCGAGACGAAGCGCCGGCACAGCGTCGCCAACCTTGCATCGGACGGGAACGGAAGGCCGAGCGGCCGTTCCGGCAGGTTCGGGATTTCGTGCAGCAGGAGCTTCATGATCAGCCCGCCTCGCCCCTCCAGCTCGGCGCCTTGCGGCAGCTTTTCCGATTCCACGATCAGGCTGTGCATCAGGTCGGTGATGCCGACGACACGCAACCCGTCCGGCAGGCCGGGAATGGCCTCCGGCATCACATAGACGGACCGCATGCTGACGTCGCCCAGCATCTCGACGGAATGTTCGGTGCCGGCGGGGATCCACATCGCGTGGTCCGGAGGCACCATCCAGCGCCCATGCCGCGTCGTCACCAGCACGACACCGACCAGCGCGTGCAGCAACTGGCTGCGGCTATGATGGTGCCGTGGCACATGGTAGCCGTCCGGATATTCGGTCGGCAGCGCCACTGCCGGCCCTACGGCCTGCTCCAGCCATTGCCAGCGACGCTCATGCAACAGCCCGAGATCGGTGTCGCCCGCTCTGAACATTTCCCTGCCATGCGGCATCAGCTATGGCCCACTTGCGAAACTATTGGACCAAACCACGAAAGAAGTCGCGTGACAAGCAACGTATAAGGCTGCGCCCTATCAGACCGCTGCGGGAGCGCCCGCCAAAAAGACCACGGAGCCTGCCTTGACCGATACCACAGCAACCGCCGACGCCAAGCCGGCAGCGGCCAGCCACATTTCAGCTCAGGCGACGGCCTTCACCGTCATCCTGGCGGTGAGCTTCTGCCATTGCATCAACGATATCATGCAGTCGCTGCTGTCGGCGATCTATCCGCTGCTGAAGGACAATTACGGTCTCGATTTCTGGCAGATCGGCCTTTTGACTTTCACCTTCCAGGTGACGGCATCCTTGCTGCAGCCGGTGATCGGCATGATTACCGACAAACGGCCGATGCCTTATTCGCTGCCCTATGGCATGGCTTCTTCGCTGATCGGGCTGGTCGTGCTGGCCTATGCCGGACACTACTCGCTGCTCCTCATCGGCGCTTCGCTGATCGGCATCGGCTCGGCGATCTTCCACCCGGAATCCTCGCGCATCGCCCGCTTCGCCTCCGGTGGTCGGTTCGGTCTTGCGCAGTCGCTGTTCCAGGTCGGCGGCAATTTCGGCCAGGCGATGGGGCCGCTGCTGGCAGCCTTCATCGTCGTGCCCTTCGGCCAGACCAGCATCGCCTGGTTTGCCGGCGGCTCGCTGATCGGCATCATCGTGCTGTGGCAGGTTGGCGGCTGGTACAGCCGCCTGCGCGCCGCACAGGGCACCCGCAAAGCGGCAGGCTTCGTTTCGCCTTTCCCGCGCCGCAAGGTCCTGGGCGCGCTGGCGGTGCTGACCTTGCTGGTATTGACCAAGAACGCCTACATCGCCAGCCTGTCCAGCTACTACACCTTCTATGCCATCCATAAATTCGGCGTTTCGGTGCAGATGTCGCAGGTCATGCTGTTCCTGTTCCTCGGCGCCTCGGCCCTGGGCATCCTGCTCGGCGGCCCGTTCGGCGACCGCTACGGACAGAAGGCGATGATCTGGTTCTCGATCGTCGGCGTGCTGCCCTTCACCCTGGCCCTGCCCTACGCCAATCTCGAGTGGACAATGGTTCTCACCGTGCTGATCGGCCTGATCCTGTCCTCGGCCTTCTCGAACATCGTCGTCTTCGCGCAGGAACTGGTGCCCGGCCGGGTCGGCATGATCGCCGGCATCTTTTTCGGCTTCGCCTTCGGCATGGGCGGCATCGCGGCCGCCGTGCTTGGCGTCGTCGCCGACATGAAGGGCATCGATTTCGTCTTCCAGGTCTGCTCGTATTTGCCGCTACTCGGGCTGCTGACGGTTTTTCTTCCCAACATGAAGGAGGCGAGGAAGCTCAAGGCGGGGACCACGATCGGCTGAAGTTTGGGTTGGACTTCGGCTTCCCCGCCCACCGGGCAGCGCGAAATTCGGTTCTCGACATAGACTTCGAGCCGGTCAGGGCCGCCGCGTAGCGACATCGCGGCCATTGGCTGACACGCTCCGTCATCTGAACTTGAAAGCACGCGTCGCCCGCATCAGCCGGAATGCCTGCTCGGCAGCGTTCGCCAGCAGCGTGTCGGCGTCACGGATCGCGTCTTCGAGGGAACACGGTCGGCACAGAATGCTGAAGAAGGCATCGATGCCGATGTCGTGGGTCGCCTCTGCACCTGCTCCGATCGTTCCGACCAAGGCGATGACAGGCAGATTGTGACGTTTCGCGCGCCGGGCAATCTCGGCTGGTATCTTTCCAAAGCTCGTCTGACCATCCAGGCCACCCTCGGCTGTCATGACGATGTCGGCGTTTGACAGCCGATGATCGAGATCCATATACCGCAGGATCAGGTCGAAGCGCGGATGCAGCCGGGCCCCAGCAAAGGCGTGAAGTCCGGCGCCGAGTCCCCCGGAAGCTCCTCCGCCGACAAGCGGCGTCACGTCGACGCCGAGGTCGCGGCGAACGACGTGAGCGACATTTTCCATGCCCTGCTCGAGCAAAACCACCTGGTCAGGTGTTGCACCCTTTTGCGGGCCGAACACCCGGGCGACGCCTCTCTCGCCGAGCAGCATGTTGTAGGGATTTACCGCGACGTCGATACGAACATTCGAAAGGCGATGATCACGACTGGAAAGATCGACACGAGCTAGCGATGAGAGGGCCGAGCCGCTCCCCGAAATGGGACGGCCGCCGCCATCGAGCAGACGCACGCCTAATGCTTGGGCCATGCCGGTTCCTGCATCGTTGACACCCGAGTCACCGCAGCCGATCAGAATTCTTTCCGCGCCAAGATCGAGCGCAAAACGAATCAACTCACCAACCCCATAACTTGTAGTGCGGGTCGGGTCACGCATGTCCGTGGGGACGAGCCGGAGCCCGGCAGCCGCCGCGATTTCCAGAACTGCTGTCCGTTTCTTTCTTCGCCCGAGAAAACCGACATTGGCCGCCACGGGTTGTCCCACCGGTCCCGTCACTGTGACGGAATGCAGCTCGCCATCAGACAATTCAACAAGGGTCCGCGTAAAATCCTCGCCACCATCCACCATTGGAAGGCCCAGGATCTTTGCTGTCGGAACGGCATTGCGAACGCCCCGCGCCAATGCAGCGATGACATCACGAACACCGAGGCTCTCCTTAAAGCCGGAGGGTGCGACCAATACTCGAAGCCGTCTTCGTTTCGTCAATCCTTTCTTTTTCGACATTCTACGGCTCTCCAGCAAGTTGCAGATGGAGCGTGTTGAGCAGGGCTCCGGTGGCTGGCCACACGGCGACCGCGAACACGACGATGACGATGAACTGCATCGGCAGCAGGATTGAGCTGAGCAAGGCGAGGTCTTTCGGGCCGTAGCCTTCCTCGTCGACCCCCGCGAAAAGCGCCACCGGTTTCGCGCAGATCGCGAGGGTTTGGCAAAAGCCAGTCGCCGAGACGAGGACAAACATTGCAACGAGAGGGTCGAGCCGCGCTGTTGATGCGAGCATCAGCGCCGGGGGCAGCAGCACCGAGACACGCGCCGTGCGACTGTGGATCACGAGATGACTGAAAAGCCCAAGCAAGGCTAATAAGGAGATAAGCGCCAACGGGCCCAAGCCGGTGCCGCGCAGTGGATCGACAGTGGTCTCGATCAACCACCGATTGAGGCCTGATGCCGTCAGGCCGTCTGCCAAGCAGATCGTCGCCGCCAGAAACAAGAGCAGCTTCCACTCCGCACTCTTGATTGCATCGCCAAACGCCACGGAGCCGACTCCAGGAAGCGTGGCCAAGAGAGCGCCGCCAAGAGCGATAACGGTGGCATCAAGTCCGTGGACAGGTTCGGTCAGCCACGCGATGACAACCCCGCCGGCGATCCAGAGTATCGGCTGCCGTGCCAATCCGGCACCGCCACTAGTCACCGTCGTTGGCTGCAAAAGGGTCATCCGCCGTTCGACCGGCGACAGGAAAAGCCGGAGCAGGCATTCGACCGAAAGGAAGGTGCTCACGGCCGCAAACGGCAGGCCGAAAGCGATCCATTCCAGATAGCTTACTTTCACACCCGAGAGGCGGCCGACCATTTCGATCGCCAGCAGATGGGCGCCGGCGCCGACGGGCGATGCAATGGCCGAGAGCAGGATAACAGTGGGGAACAGCAGCGCGAAGGCCCTTCGCAACCGGGCGCTTCCACAGTGTCCCGCGATCGCCTGATAGGCGGGGATCATCAAAGCTGCGCGACCTGAGGTCGACGGAATGACGAAGGCTGTGGCGATCATGACGGCCGTCAAAGAATAGGCGATTGTGCGAACCGATCGCATGCGCCCCGTCACGAGGCCGAGAACGCGATCTGCGACCCCACTCGCCTTGAAGGTGGCCGCCAATATGAAGGAGGCAAGCAATAGCCAGATCAACTCATCGCCGAGCGCATGAAACAGCGCGCCTGGATCACGGTTGACCAGCAGCGCCATTGCCAATCCGGCGGCGATTGCAACGAAGGCATCGTCGAACCGCGTTAAGGTCCACCCGATGATCGCGACAAGCAGGATCTCGAGCGCTCGCCGGGCGTCGGACGGGAGCGCGGGGAGGCCGAATTCAATGATGGCCACACACAGGGATGCACAGGTTCCGATCAGTGCGGCTCGCCATATCGGCCAGAGCACCGGCGGTGTCCTTTCCCGAAGGGTGGCGTCACTGTCGGTCCGAAAATCTACTTGTGCCAACCGAAACCTCGTCTAGTTCGTCGCCAACGTGGCGATGAGGGCGTCGCACACCCTCCGCTCGAACTTACGAGGTTCCGATTAGACGCTTGGGAGGGCTCCGGTTAGAATTTGGTGAGAGGCATTATCCGATCGCCGGCAGGATTACCGCATGACCGTTCGAGGCCGCATCTTCCTATTTCAAATCGTCATTCTCGCCCTTGTCGGACTGATTTCAGGACTGGCATTCGCAACACTCCAGCTGACAGAGGAATTCGTCCGCCGAATCGACAGCGTCCACGGGCGGTTCGAGGCGCTCGCCGAACTCAATGGGCATGCCAACAATTACACCGAGCAACTCGCTGAAGTCTTGCTGCTTGGGCCCGAGCAAATGCCGGATTTCGAAGCGGCACGAGAAGCAGTGAAATCCGGATTCTACAAGCTGGAGGGCGCCACTCGCGAGGAACTCGGCGCTCTCGGATATTGGAGCGATAGACGCCAGGAGGAGGCCGAACTCAGATTCGTCGGCCGCATCAAGGCGCTGTTTGAGGCGATAGATCGGGCCGCCCAGCGACTGTTTAGCCAGCGAACAAAGGGGGATCCAAAGGGCATCGTAGACGCCTTCCGCAACGATGTGGAGCATCGACTAGAGAACGATCTCGAAGAAATGATTGAAGCCGCTTTGCACGAGGAGCGCAGGGAGGTTGGAGAGGAACTCGCCGGCGTCCGTGGCGCACAATGGCGACTGCTACTGCTGACCGGCGGCTTCGCTGCGTTGCTCACGCTGGGCAGTCTAGGGTTCGGCCTCGTCCTGCGACGATCAATCGCCACACCTGTGCGTGAACTGAACGAAAGCGCCAAAGCCATCGCTGCGGGCAAGCTCGACCATCGCGTTTCCGCGACCGGACGCGACGAGTTCGCTTCCCTCTCGCGAAGTTTCAACAGCATGGCCGAGGCCCTCGAGATCGAACGTGCTGCTCTGATTTCGGTACAGGACCGCTTGGAGGCGGAGGTTCAGTTGCGCACCCGTGAACTGCGGAAAGCCAATGAGCAACTGAGAGCTATCGATAGCCGACGCACACAATTTTTTGCGGAGGCAAGCCACGAACTCCGCACGCCGTTGACGATTCTCCGCGGAGAGGCCGACGTTGCCCTCCGCGGCCAACCGCGTGTTCGACCTTACCGCGAAGCTCTGAGCCGAATCCGCAATTACGCTGAAGATATGGCTCGCAACCTGGGGGACCTTCTGGCATTCGCCCGCTCCGAAGCCGAAAATTTCAGGTTCTCCTTGCACAACATCGATACCGGTGAGGTTGTGAAGGCGGCCGTTCAGGAGGCTTCCGTACTCGCAGGTCCCAAGCAGATATCCGTTGATCTGTCGCTCAACCCAGACCATTGCCTCATTCGGGGTGACGCCCAGCGCCTAAAGCAAGCGCTGCTGATCGGCTTCGACAACGCCATAAAGTACTCAAAGCCATATCAGACGATAGCAGTCGAGGTGGCTGAGCATCATGAAATGCTTGAGATCGCCATCCGCGACAACGGTTCAGGGATCGATGCCAACGATCTCCCGTTCGTGTTTGACCGTTATTATCGCGGGCGTGTCGGCGGGAGGTCCGCAGCCGACGGCCTTGGTGTTGGCCTCGCGATCGCCAAGGAGATTATAGACGGGCACAATGGCACAATCGGCCTTGAAGGAATTGAGCCTTCGGGAACCCTCCTCAGAATCAGACTGCCGCTGGTACATCGCACCCATGATTCGAATCCTGATCGTTGAAGACGACCGGCGTGTCTCCGACTTTCTCCGCCGGGGGTTGGAGGCCGAAGGCTTCCACGTGAGTGTCGCGGAGGACGGTCGCGAGGGACTAGCCATTATTCGTACGGATCCATTCGATCTCGTGATCCTGGACCGTCTGCTTCCCTACCTGGACGGCCTTGAGCTGTGCCGGATCGTGCGATTGGAGCAGCGGCCGGTTCTCATCCTGATGCTGACCGCGAAGGAGACAATTCAGGATCGCGTAGATGGGCTCAAGGTCGGTGCCGACGATTACCTGACGAAACCGTTTGCGTTTGATGAACTGGTGGCCAGGATTGACGCGCTGCGCCGACGCCGTCAGGGTGCAGTGGATCGGCAGTTGCTTCGAGTGAGCCGCCTCAATCTCGACACGAGCGCTCGTCGTTTTGCGGACGGCGACCGGGAAATCAGCCTTACCCGACGTGAATTCGACCTTCTGCATTTTCTCATGCTCAATGCGGGGAAAGTGGTTAGCCGCGAGCGCATCCTCAACAATGTCTGGTCATACAGCTTCGAACCCGGGACGAAGATCGTGGAGGTATACATTCGCTATCTGCGTGCGAAGCTCGGGCCGGATGCATCGGCCAGCATTCAGACGGTTCGTGGGATCGGCTACATGCTGGTCGAGCGGAAGCCATAGAAGGTAGAGCGAAACTCTTTATCGCACCGTTCTCGCCACTCGCTGGAAACCTTCCCTTCCGCAACGCCGGTTCCACCGCTTGTTTCCGAATAGGTGTTCATTGGCTCACTTCCATGCTGCCGGCGCGCGCCGTCCACCCGCCGTGGGCATTGCCCCGCCGCGGTCCCACCTTTCCATTTGTGTTCGGGCTTGGCCGGCGACGCCGATTTGGCGGCCGTTAACCGCTTTCGTAATTCACGCCCTCTACCCCCAGGCCTGCAGCCACCCAGTCGGGGAAGCCGCCTTCGAACCGGCGCGAGGCCCAGCCTCGTGCCCTGAGGATTGCCAAGGCGTCGGCCGACAGAACGCACTGGACTCCACGACAATAGGCGACAACGACCTTTTCCCGTGGGAGCGCCGCAAGCCGCTGCTCCAACTCGTCAGCGGGAATGTTGATCGCACCCGGCAAATGCCCCGCTACGAATTCGTTCTGCGGCCTGACATCGAGCAGCACGACTTCGTCGTTTCGCATGCGGCGCACGAGTTCCTCGCGCGAGATGTTTTCCAACCTGTCCGGCTGGCTGATGCTATCGTTGATAAACTCACGGATCTGCTGGCGTCTGTGGTTTGCAAGATTTCGCAGCGCCGCAAGCACGTTTTCGATTGGGCCATCTGCAAGCCGGTACAGAACGCGTTTTCCGTCTCGCCGGGTCTGCACCAAGCCCGCTCGCTTGAGGTGCTGAAGATGCTGCGACGTATTCGCTAACGCGATCCCGGAAAGTTGCGTCAGTTGTTCGACGGCCAGTTCGCCATCGGCAATGTGACGCAACAGAACCAGCCGGTGGGCATGCCCCAAGGTGCGGGCGAGATCCGCTATTTCGTCGAAGATTGGGTGGTGAACGTCCGCGCTTTTCATATGACATAGCTAGCATCACTCAATCAATCAATCAATATGTTGAATGATTGATTCTTTTTGGCTAGTGTCTGACAAGTGAAACAGGAGATGCCAAAATGTTGGAGTTCGTTGTCCGTGCGGCCGTCATTGGAATCGGCGCGACAGCCCTGATGGATCTCTGGGGATGGTTTCTGAAGCGAATGTTCGCGATTCCACCGCTTGATTACGCCTGGGTCGGCCGCTGGATCGGGCACTTTCCACATGGACGTTTTGCACATGCGAATATCGCACAAGCTGCCCGCGTTCGCGGCGAAACCGCCATTGGATGGAGTGCGCATTACGCGACCGGCATCGTATTTGCCGCAGCGCTGATTGGAGTGTGGGGCCTCGACTGGGCACGGCACCCGACAGTGCTTCCGGCCCTGTTGATCGGCGTCTGCACCATCGTCGCCCCGTTCTTCGTGATGCAACCGGCTTTTGGGATCGGCATCGCGGCTTCGAAAGTTCCCAATCCGCGCACTGCGCGCCTGCGCAGCCTTATGGCCCATCTGTCTTTCGGGGTTGGGCTGTACGTTGCAGGATTGCTTTCGGCACTGCTACTTCCAGCCTGATGGGACACGGTCCATCCCTGGCGCCCTTCCGCCCGCTTGCACCTCGCGCCGCCTTCCGCTATAGAGCCGCCACCCGCGTAGACACCCTTGGAGGCAACGCGGCGGAAGGCCGCCTTCCCGCATGATTCCGAAAAGTGGATTCCGGTTTTCGGACCAGGTCATGCGTTAGCTATGTCGGCTTTCGACGTTTACGGCCCAGCCACGCTGACCGTGAGCGCTCCAGAACAACGCGAAAGGAAATGCCATGAGCCACGATACTTACGAGCTCAAGGCCGAAGCGCGCGAACAGGTCGGTAAGGGGTCCGCCCGTGCAGTTCGCCGCAACGGTAAAGTGCCTGCAGTGATTTACGGCGACAAGCAGCCTCCCCTGGCGATTGCGCTGACCTACAAGGACATCTACTACAAGATCCATGGCGGCGGGTTTCTGACCACGGTCGCCACGATCGATGTCGACGGCAACAAGATCCAGGTTCTGCCCAAGGATTTCCAGCTCGACCCGGTCAAGGATTTCCCTGTCCATGTCGATTTCCTGCGCATCGGCAAGGATACCGAAGTCAATGTCGACGTGCCCGTGCACTTCATCAATGAAGACAAGTCGCCCGGCATCAAGCGCGGCGGCGTGCTCAACATCGTGCGCCACGAGGTCGAGTTCCACTGCCCGGCCAATGCGATCCCGGATTTCATCACCATCGATCTCACCGGTACCGATATCGGCGATTCGATCCACATTTCGGCCATCACCTTGCCGGCCGGCGTCAAGCCGGTGATCTCCGACCGCGACTTCACCATCGCGACCATTGCCGGCTCCTCGGCGATGAAGCCGGAGGCCGCGGAAGAGACGACTGAAGCGGCTGAGCCCGAAGCGGCTCCTGCCGCCGAAGAGAAGTAACCCCTTCCCGCCCGGAGGCGACGATGCTTGTCTTTGCAGGCCTCGGCAATCCGGGCGCGAAATACGCCAACAACCGGCACAATGTCGGCTTCATGGCGGCGGACGCGATCGCCCGCCGCCATTCCTTTTCGCCCTGGTCGAAGAAATTCCAGAGCCTGATCGCCGAAGGCACGCTTGCCGGCGAAAAAGTGATCCTGATCAAGCCGCAGTCCTTCATGAACCTGTCCGGCCAGTCGGTCGGCGAAGCCTTGCGCTTCTACAAGCTCGGCCCTTCGGCGCTGACTGTCTTTTATGACGAGATCGACCTTGCCGCCGGCAAGGTGCGGGTCAAGGTCGGTGGCGGTTCCGGCGGCCACAACGGCATCCGCTCGCTCGACCAGCACGTCGGCAAGGATTTTCGCCGTGTGCGCATCGGCGTCGGCCATCCCGGCGTCAAGGAAATGGTGCACGGCCATGTGCTTGGCGATTTCGCCAAGGGCGACCGCGAATGGCTGGACGTGCTGCTCGACGCGATCGCCGATGGTGCCGGATTGCTTGCCAAGGGCGACGACAATTCGTTCATGAACCGCGTGACGCTGGCGCTGCGCGACAAGCTCACGCCGACAGACGACGACGATCGCCCGCCGCCCAAGGCGCCAAAGGCGCAAAGCCACGTCCGCCAGGCGCGGCCGCAGCAGCCGGCGGCCAAGCTGCCCGAAACCGGCCCGATGGCGGCCATGCTGAAGAAGCTTTTTGGCGGCAAGGACTGAGCCATGGATCTGGATGACATTCAGGAATTGGTCCGTCTCATCAGACAGAAGTATGTTGATTATTTCGTCGCCGCTGCCGGCGAACTTGCTCGCAACAGCCAAGGATCGCATGCGACCGAAATCAAGTTTTCCAACGTCGATTCCTTCTATCGAAATTTCATCGCGGTTGATTTCGTCAGTAATGACGGACAGCCAAATCCGCAATTCATCAACAGCGATTCCTATGTGAAATTCTCTCCGGATATTCACGCCGGGATGGGTGGAATGGATGTCCTCATCTCACCTTTCAGGTGGGATGAGGTTCATTTTAAATTCCCTATAAATGAGCTCGACGGCGATCTCTTCGACGAATGGTTTCGCGGCTGGTTCGATATCGATGGCGAGCGTGAAACATCGGAGACCGTCGGAAACGTCATTCACAGTGCGCAGTTGCTCGACGGGCAACTGACCATCGATTTCGGAACCGCTGAGGTCGACGCGTTCTGGCATCTTCTGCAAATACTGAGCAGGTCCGGCGTTCGTTCGTTGGCGATAGGCACCGATGACATCGCGCAGCGTCTGAATTGAATTGCGCCTTGACGATCATCGGCACTTTCGCCCATAGCCCTGATCAAATTTCGATTTCCCGATAGGACCAGACAAAAATGGGTTTCAAATGCGGCATCGTTGGCTTGCCCAATGTCGGCAAGTCGACGCTCTTCAATGCGTTGACCAGGACGGCGGCGGCGCAGGCCGCCAATTATCCGTTCTGCACCATCGAACCGAATACCGGCGAGGTGGCGGTGCCCGACCCGCGCCTGCAGAAGATCGCCGCGATCGGCAAGTCGAAGGAGATCATCCCGACCCGCATCTCGTTCGTCGACATTGCCGGCCTGGTGCGTGGCGCCTCCAAAGGCGAAGGGCTTGGCAACCAATTCCTCGCCAACATCCGTGAGGTCGACGCCATCGTCCATGTGCTGCGCTGCTTCGAGGATGACGACGTCACCCATGTCGAGGGCCGCATCGATCCTGTCGCTGATGCCGAGACCGTCGAAACCGAATTGATGCTTGCCGACCTCGACAGCCTTGAGCGCCGCATCGTGCAGATCCGCAAGCGTGCCGCCGGCAAGGACAAGGAAGCAGCGACCGCACTTCCGATGATGGAAGCGGCGCTTGAACTGCTGCAGGCCGGCAAGCCCGCCCGCATCCTGCTCAACGGCATCTCGGCTGAGGATCTACGCATCCTGCAGGGGCTGAATCTCTTGACCTCACACCCGGTGCTTTACGTCTGCAACGTCGCGGAAGCCGATGCCGCCACCGGCAACGCGCATACCAGGGCGGTCGAGAAGATGGCCGCCGCGCAAGGTGCCCGCACCGTTGTGATTTCCGCGGCGATCGAGGCCGAGGTCGCCCAGCTCTCGGACGAAGAGGAAATGGAATTCCTTGCAACGCTCGGTCTGGACGAACCCGGCCTGAACAAGGTCATCCGCGCCGGCTACGAGCTGCTCCAGCTCATCACCTACTTTACCGTTGGCCCCAAGGAGACACGCGCCTGGACCGTGCACAAGGGCGCCAAGGCGCCGCAGGCGGCAGGCGTCATCCACACCGATTTCGAGCGCGGCTTCATCCGCGCCCAGACCATCGCCTATGAGGATTTTGTCAGGCTGGGCGGCGAAGTCGCGGCCAAGGAGGCCGGCAAGGCGCGCGACGAAGGCAAGGAGTATGTCGTCCAGGACGGCGACATCATGCTGTTCAAGTTCAACACCTGACCTGGCGAGGGAGCCCAATGGTCACCATTGCCGTCGCTCGATGACAAACTTCAAAGCAGGGTGTCGCAGTGCCTCTTGCGCTGCTTGACGGGCCATCGTGCGGGGTCTAAGGGGCCTCTGCACCGGCCTCGCGCCTCGCCTGCCCGCGTCCGTGCGATGTGACTGACGCGCCCCCTCCAAACGAACGCTCTTTGGCAACAGCAAGGGAGACCCGGCGATGATCAAGGCCTTCGTCGTCGACAATGATCGCCTGCGCCTGGTCGACGATCTCCTGCAAAACAGCGACACTGTCGTCTGGGTCGACCTCTTCAACCCGACAAAGGAAGAAGAGACGACAATCGAGACCTGGCTCGGCATCGCCGTTCCGACCCGCGAAGAGATGGAAGAGATCGAGATCTCGAGCCGTCTCTACGTCGAGGACGGCGCCTACTTCATGACCGCCATTCTGCCTGCGCAGACCGAGGTGAACGATCCGTTGATGTCGCCGGTTACCTTCGTGCTCGCCGGCAGCAGGCTGATCACCGTGCGGTACCACGAACCGAAGGCGTTCAAGACCTTTCCGCTGCGCGCCGAAAAGGTGGCGACCGGTTGCACCAGCGGTGACACCATCCTGATCGGACTGCTGGAGGCGATCGTCGACCGCCTCGCCGACATTCTGGAGCGCGCCGGCCGCGACGTCGAGGCGATCTCGCGCGACATCTTCGAGGCACGCTCGACCAAGGTTTCCAAGCGCAACCGCGACTTCCAGGAGCTGTTGAAAGGCATTGGCCGCAAGGAGGACCTCGCCTCCTCGATCCGCGACAGCCTGATCTCGCTGCAGCGCCTTGCCGGCTTTCTCGCCCATGCCTCCACGCAAAGCAGGATGAGCAAGGACAGCCGCGCTCGCATCAAGACCTTGTCACGCGACGTCCTGTCGCTCGCCGACCACGCCACCTTCCTGTCGCAGAAGATCAGCTTCCTGCTCGACGCGACGCTCGGCATGATCTCGATCGAGCAGAACGCCATCATCAAGATCTTCTCCGTCGCCGCTGTCATCTTCCTGCCGCCGACGCTTGTCGCTTCGATCTACGGCATGAATTTCGACATCATCCCTGAGCTCAAATGGCACTTTGGCTATCCCTTCGCCATCGGCATGATGGTGCTTTCGGCAATCCTGCCCTTCTGGTATTTCCGCCGCCGCGGCTGGCTATAGGGTCGTCAATACCGCGTTGCGGCTTGGGCGCAGCGGGCTGGCGCAATAGAAATTGCTTGACCAAATGCCACGCTGCCTGCATCCGGGACCCGGACCCGTAGCGATCGTACAATCCTGAACAGGATTTCCAGACCATGACCGCAAAGACCTGGGCTTATGAGGATTTTGTCGAGGGCGCTTCGCTCGACCTCGGCACCAAGCTGGTAAGTGCCGCCGAAATCATAGAATTCGCCGGTGAATTCGATGCCCAGCCGATGCATCTCGACGAGGCCGCGGGCCAGGCCAGCATTCTCGGCGGGCTGGCGGCCTCGGGCTGGCACACCTGCGCCATGTTCATGCGCATGCTGTGCGATGCCTTCCTGCTCGACTCGACCTCCCAGGGCGCGTCGGGCGTCGACCAGGTCAAATGGAAACGGCCAGTCCTGGCCGGCGACCTGTTGACCGGCAGCACCACCGTCCTTGCCAAGCGACTGTCCAGATCGAAGCCCCGGCTTGGCCTGGTGACCATGCGCAGCGAGTTGTTCAACCAGCGCGGCGAAGGTGTTTTCGAGCTCGAAAACACCGTCATGTTCCTCACCCGCGAGGGCCGTGCGTGAGCCTCGACGAATTCTTCTGCATCGGTATCACCGTCACGCTCGGTTCACATCGATTCGAACCGGAGGCGATCAAGGCGTTCGCCCGCAAATACGACCCGCAGATATTCCATATCGACGAAGAGGCGGCGAGGAACAGCATATTCGGCGGGCTCTGCGCCTCGGGCTGGCACACCGCCGCCACCTGGATGAAATTGAGCCTCCAGGCTGGCATAGAGGCAGAGGTCGCCCGCTGGCCCGGTCCCGGGCCGGTGCCGGAATTCGGCCCCTCGCCCGGCTTCAAGAACCTCAAATGGCCCAAACCTGTCTATGCCGGGGAAACCGTGACTTTCACCCGCACCGCGCTGGCCCATCGCCCTATCGCCTCGCGACCGGGCTGGCGGCTGCTGACGCTCCGCTCGGAGGCCTTCGATTCGACCGGCGACAAGGTCATCGAATTCGAAAGTGCCGTGCTGGTGAAGGTGGAGTGAGCGGAGTTCTTCCCTACTCCACAAGAAGGGGAGAAGGAAGAAACGCTCAATGCCCCTCAAACCCGATCAGCGTCCTCACCGGTACGCCGAGCGCCTCTAACCTCTCGCGGCCGCCAAGGTCCGGCAGGTCGATGACGAAGCAGGCGGCGAGGATGTCGGCGCCGATCTGCCGCAATAGCTTGACGGCCGCCTCGGCCGTGCCGCCGGTGGCGATCAAATCGTCGACGAGGATTACCTTCTCGCCTGGAGAAACACCGTCTTTGTGCATCTCCATCTCGTCCAGCCCGTATTCCAGGCTGTAGGCGACGCGCACCGTCTCGGAAGGCAACTTGCCCTTCTTGCGGATCGGCACGAAGCCGGCCGAGAGCTGGTGGGCGATGGCGCCGCCGAGGATGAAGCCGCGCGCCTCGATGCCGGCGATCTTGTCGATCTTGAGGCCGGCATAGGGATGCACCAGTTCGTCGATGGCGCGGCGGAAGGCCCGCGCATTGCCGAGCAGCGTGGTGATGTCGCGAAACAGGATGCCCGGCTTGGGATAATCCGGAATGGTGCGGATCGCGGCAAGCAGCGTCTCTTCGAGCGAGGATTTCATCAAGCGGCTCTCCGGGCCTTTCAGATTCGGCTGAAGACGTGAAGGGAATGGGCCAATCGTAACCCGGTGCAGCTAAGTCCGGCTACCGCCATGTGACGCCTGACGGAAAATTGTCCGGCAAAGGGGCCACTCTGCGCCGGCAGCGATGAATCGACATGCCTGCAATGAGAAGGGCGTCTTTCGACGCCCTCGCATTCTCGTAGATCGCAGGGCTCAGTGCGCCACGCCGGCCCACACCTTGCGTTTGGTCAGGTAGACCAGTGCGCCGAACAGCAGCAGGAAGACCAGTACGCGAAAGCCGGTCTTCTTGCGGTCCTCGAGGTGTGGCTCGGCCGCCCACATCAGGAAGGCCGACACGTCACGCGAATACTGGTCGACCGTCTGCGGCGCGCCGTCATCATAGGTTACCTGGCCGTCAGAGAGCGGCTTCGGCATCTTCAGCGACACGCCGGACAGGAAGTACGGATTGTAGTACGTGCCTTCTGGTATGACCATGCCCGCCGGCGGCTGCTGGTCGTAGCCGGTCAGCAGCGAGTGGATGTAGTCGGGGCCGCCCTGGGCATACTGGGTAAAGATATCGAAGACGAAGCGCGGGAAGCCGCGTTCCACCCCGCGCGCCTTTGCCAGCAGCGACATGTCGGGCGGTGCTGCGCCGCCATTTGCCGCCGCCGCCGCCTCCACATTGGGGAACGGCGCCGGGAAATGGTCGGACGGCTTGCCGGGACGATCGAACATGTCGCCGGCATCGTTCGGTCCGTCATGGATCGTATATTCGGCCGCCAGCGTCTTGATCTGCGCATCCGAATAGCCAAGGCCCTCCAGTGTACGGAACGCCACCAAATTCATCGAATGGCAGGCCGAGCAGACTTCCTTGTAGACCTTCAGCCCGCGCTGCAGCTGGGCCTTGTCGTAGGTGCCGAACGGCCCGGCGAAGCTCCAGTCCATTTCCTTTGGTTCGTGTATTGGGAAATGCGTCGGCGCCGCCTCGTTGTGCGCCTCTTCCTGAGCGCGCGCTCCAGTGCCTGTGGCCCCAATGCCCGCGGCCACAAGGCCAAGCAGCGCCAGCGAGGTGAGAATCTTCTTCATGCAAATCCCCTTGAGATTCTCTGACGCGCTGTCATCGTCTCGAGCATGATCTTGTCCGAAAACCGGTTTCCACTTTTCGGGATCATGCTCAGCCTTTGGTTTCCGGCGCGGCCGTGGCGCCGGCAGGATGTCCACCGCCACCCTTGTTCTTCCCGAGTACCGCCTCGGTGATCGAATTCGGCAGCCGCCGCGGCGTCTCGATCAGCCCAAGTACCGGCAGCGCTACCAGGAAGAAGGCGAAGTAGAACAGCGTCGCCATCTGCGCCATGAACACATAGCTGCCCTCGGCCGGCTGCGAGCCCAGCCAGCCGAGCAGGATGGCGTCGGCCACGAACAGCCAGAAGAACAGCTTGTACCAGGGCCGGTAGACTGCCGAGCGCACCTTCGAGGTGTCGAGCCACGGCACCAGGAACAGCATGACAATCGCGCCGAACATGCAGAGCACGCCGCCGAGCTTGGAGTTGATGGGCCCGATATTGAAGGTGATAGCGCGCAGGATCGCGTAAAACGGCAGGAAGTACCATTCCGGCACAATGTGGGCCGGCGTCTTCAGGGGGTTGGCAACGGTGTAATTGTCCGGATGGCCGAGATAGTTCGGCAGATAAAAGACGAAATAGGCGAAGACGAACAGGAACACGATCATGCCGAACCCATCCTTGATGGTCGCGTAAGGCGTGAAGGCGAGCGTGTCGGTCTTCGATTTGACCTCGATGCCGGTCGGATTGTTCTGGCCGACGACGTGAAGCGCCCAGATGTGCAGCACGACGACGCCGGCGATCATGAACGGCAGCAGGTAATGCAGCGCAAAGAAGCGGTTCAGCGTCGGATTGTCGACCGCGAAGCCGCCGAGCAAAAGCTGCTGGATCCAGTCGCCGACCAGCGGGATCGCCGTGAAGAAGCCGGTGATGACGGTGGCGCCCCAGAAGCTCATCTGGCCCCAGGGCAGCACATAGCCCATGAACCCGGTCGCCATCATCAAGAGGTAAATGATGCAGCCGAGGATCCACAGCAGCTCGCGCGGCGCCTTGTAGGAGCCGTAGTACAGGCCACGGAAAATATGGATGTAGACGGCGACGAAGAAGAACGACGCGCCGTTCGAATGCAGGTAGCGCAGCAGCCAGCCCGAATTCACGTCGCGCATGATCTTCTCGACTGAATCGAAGGCGAGAGTGCTGTCGGCCGCGTAGTGCATGGCCAGCACGATGCCGGTCAGGATCTGCGCCGCCAGCATGAGCGCGAGGATGCCGCCGAAGGTCCAGGCGTAATTCAGATTGCGCGGCACCGGATAGGCGATGAAGCTGTCATAGACCAGCCGCGGCAGCGGCATGCGCGAATCGAACCAGCGTCCGATGCCGGTCTTGGGCGTATAGGTCGAGTGTCCCTCGCTCATGGAAATATCCCTTGCCTCAGCCGATACGGATCTTGGTGTCGGAAACGAATTGAAACACCGGCACCGCCATGTTCTCGGGCGCCGGTCCCTTCCGGATGCGGCCGGCCGTATCGTATTGCGAACCGTGGCATGGGCAGAACCAGCCGCCGAAATCGCCTTCCTGGCCGAGCGGGATGCAGCCAAGATGGGTGCAGACCTGGACCATCACCATCCAGGCTTCCTTGCCGGGCGTGGTCCGGTTGGCGTCGGTTGCCGGCGCGTCGGCCGGCAGGTTGGCATTGCGGGCAATTGGATCCTTGAGCTCGGCGAGATTGACCGCCTCGGCGTCCTTCATCTCTTTTTCGGTGCGGTTGCGCACGACAACCGGCTTGCCGCGCCACTTCACGACGAGCGACATTCCTGGCGTCAGCGAAGATACGTCGACCTCAACCGAGGCAAGGGCCAGCGTCGAGGCATCCGGACGCATCTGATCGATGAACGGCCAGGCGACAGCGCCCGCGCCGACCACCGCCGCCATGCCAGTGGCGACGTAGAGAAAATCACGACGGTTGGGATCCTGGGTGTCGGTTGCGCTCACGGGTGCCTGATCCTTTCGCCTTTTCCGTGCCGGCGGCCGAGCCTTGTTCCCCGCTCAATCGCGCCGGCCCGACTGCGCATGGCGAACAGGCTAGCGAATTCCTCCGGCATTTGGGACTTGGGTTTATGCGTGAAGCCTGTTTTTGTCCAGACGGGTGAAGGCACAAGGGCAGATTGTCGCGGGGGCGTAATTCGCACGTCGGAACGATTGGAAAACAGCAGCAAAACCAAATGGCTGCGTTCGCCTCGACAGCTGGCGCTGGCCAGGTTTATCCTTGGCCTATGGCGCATGTCATAGACCGCGACAAATGGGCCGAAGCGCCCGACCGCTGGCCCGACCATTGGCAGGGCGAGCTGCAAGGCGGAGCTTACGGCTCCCGCAGCTGCCTGATCTTCAACTACCTGCCCGAGATCGGCGGCGGCCCCAGGCTGCACAGCCATCCCTATTGCGAGATTTTTATCATCCGGACCGGGACCGGTCTGTTCACCGTCGGCGACCGGCAGATCGAGGCCACAGCCGGCCAGATCCTGGTCGTACCGCCGAACACGCCGCACAAATTCACCAATCTCGGGCCAGGCCCGCTGGAAACCACCGACATACACGAGAACGGCAGCTTCATCACCGAGTGGCTGGAATAACGCTTCCCAAACCGATTCCGGTTCGGATCATGCGCTGGCGCCGAGCCTGGCCAGCACAGCCTTGGGAATGCTGTATTCCCGGATCACCGTGTCGTGCTTGCGCAGGCCGCAGAGTTCGCGCTGGATGAAATACCCGTGCACCGCTTCGGCTGCATCCCTGAGCAGCCGGGCACGGTCGACACTGTCGCAATTCTCGCGCAGCCTCGTCAATGTTTCATCGACGCGCCGGCCGGCGCGGCCGAGCGCGGCCGCCTTCTCGCCGAGGATTTCATGGCCAAGCAGGTCCAACGCGCTCTCCTGCGCGCCGGACCGTCCGAAATTCGATGGCATTCTCACCGCCATGGTCTACTCCGGTTTTTAGAAACTACTCCGCCGGCCGGGTCTCGGCCAGCGCGCTCTCCTCGCTGAACAGGAAGCCGCCGGACTGCCGCTTCCACAGCCTGGCATAGAGCCCGTCGAGCCCGACCAGCTCGTCATGCGTGCCTTGCTCGACGATGCGGCCCTCGTCGAGCACCACCAGCCGGTCGAGTGCCGCAATGGTCGACAGCCGATGCGCGATGGCGATGACCGTCTTGCCTTCCATCAGCCTTGCCAGATTTTCCTGGATCGCCGCCTCGATGTCGGAATCGAGCGCCGAGGTCGCCTCATCGAGCACCAAGATCGGTGCATCCTTGAGGAAGACGCGGGCGATCGCCACGCGCTGGCGCTGGCCGCCGGAGAGCTTGACGCCGCGCTCGCCGACATAGGCCTCGTAGCCGATACGATCGCGATTGTCGCGCAGGCCGAGGATGAACTCGTGCGCCTCGGCCTTCTTCGCTGCCGCGACCACCTCGGCGTCGGTCGCTTCCGGCATGCCGAGCTTGATGTTGTCGCGCAGCGAGCGGTGGAAAAGTGCCGTATCCTGGCTGACGACGCCGATATTGGCGCGCAGCGAATTCTGCGTGACCCTGGAGACGTCCTGCCCGTCAATGGTGATCTTGCCGCTCTCGAGGTCGTAGAGGCGCAGGATCAGATTGACCAAGGTCGTCTTGCCGGCGCCGGACGGGCCGACCAGGCCGACCTTTTCGCCCGGCCGCACGACGAGGTCGATGCCGTCGAGCACGCCGGACCCCTTGCCGTAGTGGAACTCGACATTGCTGACGTCGATACGCCCGCCGCCGACGACAATCTCTTTCGCGTCCGGCGCATCGGTCAGGCCGAGCGGCTGTGAGATCAGCGCCTTGGAGTTTTCCAGCACGCCGAGGTTCCGCAAGATGCCGTTGAGCTGCATCATCAGCCGGCCGAGCAGCATGTTCAGCCGCAGCACCAAAGACAGCGTGAAAGCCACGGCGCCGACTGTGATCGAACCCTCGACCCAGAGATAAACGGCAAAGCAGGCGATCGCCGTGATCATAATGCCCGACAGCATCGTCAGTGCCATGCGCACGCCGGTCAGCCTGCGGGTGAATGGGCGCAGCGCGTCGAGATAGATGTCGAAGCCGTTCCTGATGTAGCGGTCGTCGCCATCGGCCGAGAACAGTTTCAGCGTCTGGACGTTCGAATAGGAATCGACAAGGCGGCCGGTGATCATCGAGCCGGCTTCGGCGGTGGCTTCGGCATGTTTGCGGATTGCCGGCAAATAGCGCCTGGCCAGAAAGCCGAAGGCGGTAATCCAGATCACCACCAGCACCGCCAGCCGGAGATCGAGCCCGGCGACCAGCGCCAGCGTCGTCACCGTATAGACGACCATGAACCAGACGACCTCGATGAAGCTTTCCATCAGATCGCCGGTCGCCTGTCCCGCCTGCCAGACCTTGGTCGCGATACGTCCGGCAAAGTCGTTCTGGAAGAAGGCGTAGGATTGGCGCGAGACATGGCGATGCGCCTGCCAGCGCACCAGATTATAGAAACCCGGCGTGATCGTCTGCTCGTCGACCAGCGCCGACAGGCCGACGACGATGGTGCGGATGACCAGCACCACCGCGATCATGAAGACAAGTTCCGGGCCGGCGGCAGTCCACAACGCGTGCCAGCTGCGTTCGCCGGGAAGCTGGTCGAGGATGTCGACCAGCCGCCCGACGAAATAGAACAGTCCGGCTTCGACTAACGGCGCGATGCCGCCGATCAGCAGCATGGCGAAGAAGGCGATCTTCGCCTGCCCGACATAATGCCAGAGAAAACCCCTGACGCCGGCAGGTGGCCGAAGGTCCGCAGGCTCCCGGAATGGATAGACCCAGTTCTCGAACCAGCGGTAGATGGCAGTCATTCGGCGGCTTCACCCTTGACGAGTGCATCGTTGGCGGCTGCATCGTTGACAGAGGGGCCGTCGTCGAGCAGGAAGCCGCCCGACTGGCGCTGCCAGAGCTGGGCGTAGAGCCCGCCGCTGGCAACCAGTTCCTCATGCGAACCTTCCTCGATGACGCGGCCCTTGTCCATGACGACGAGCCGGTCCATGGCCGCGATCGTCGACAGCCGGTGCGCAATGGCGATGACGGTCTTGCCTTGCATCAGTCTGTAGAGGTTCTCCTGGATGGCCGCCTCGGCCTCGGAATCGAGGGCGGAGGTCGCTTCGTCGAGGATAAGGATTGGTGCGTCCTTCAGCATAACACGGGCTATGGCGATGCGTTGCCGCTGGCCGCCGGACAATTTGACGCCGCGATCACCGACATGCGCGTCGAAACCCTTTCGACCGTTAGAATCCGACAATCCGGCGATGAAATCCAGCGCCTCGGCGCGCCGCGCCGCCTCGATCAGCATCTGGTCACTGGCGTCCGGCCGGCCATAGAGGATATTCTCGCGCACCGAGCGATGCAGCAGCGAGGTGTCCTGCGTGACCATGCCGATCTGGGCGCGCAGCGAGTCCTGCGTCACCGCCGCAATGTCCTGGCCGTCGATCAGGACCTTGCCGCTTTCGAGGTCATAGAAGCGCAACAGAAGATTGACCAGCGTCGACTTGCCGGCACCCGAACGGCCAACGATGCCGACCTTCTCGCCCGGCTTCACCGTCAGCGACAGGCTTTCGATCACGCCCTTCTGCTTGCCATAATGGAAGCGGATGTCCTCAAAACGGATCTCCCCCTTGGTCACGGCAATATCCTTGGCGCCAGGCCGGTCTTCGACGAGGCGCGGCAGCGAGATCGAGGCGATGCCGTCCTGCACCGTGCCGATATTCTCGAACAGCGTGGACATCTCCCACATGATCCATTGCGACATGCCCCAGAGCCGAAGCACGAGGCCGATGACCAGGGCGACGGCGCCGATCGTCACGGCTTGGCCGAGCCACAGCCATAGCGAGATTGCGGTGACCGAAAACAACAGCAGCGAATTCAGGACGTAGAGCAGGCCGTAGAGCTGTGTCACCAGCCGCATCGACCGGTAGACTGTATCGAGAAAGCCGGCCATACCGTCCTTGGCGAAGGATGCCTCGCGCCGCGCATGCGAGAACAGCTTGACCGTCTGGATGTTGGAGTAGCTGTCGACGACACGGCCGGTCATGGTTGAGCGCGCATTGGCCTGCTCCTCGCCGACCTTGCCCAGCCGCGGGATGAAATAGCGCAACAGCAGGACATATCCGGCAAGCCAGACGGCAAGCGGCGCAGCCAGCCGCCAGTCTGCCGAGCCGACAATGAACAGCATGCCGAGAAAATAGACGACGATATAGTTGAGCACATCGATGAGCTTGATGACGCACTCGCGCACCGCGAGCGCGGTCTGCATCAGCTTGGTCGCGATGCGCCCGGCAAACTCGTCCTGATAGAAGCTCATCGACTGCTTGAGCAGGTATCGATGCACCTGCCAGCGGATACGCATCGGATAATTACCCATCAGCGTCTGCTGGTTGAGCAGCGAATGGAACCAGACCGTCGCCGGCAGCGCGAAAACCACGATGAAGGCCATGCCGACCAGCTTCAAGCCTTCGGTCTGCAGGAACGTCTCGCGATTCTGTCCGGACAGCCAGTCGACGATCCGGCCCATGAAGCCGAACATCCACACCTCGGCAAGGGCGATGGCCGTCACCAGTACCGCATCGAGAGCGATGTAGGGCCACGCGCCGCGCGTATAATGCACGCAGAAGGCGATCAGTGTCCGCGGCGGCTCGACCGGCTCCTTGGCAGGGAACGGATCGAGCCTTTTTTCAAACCAGCTAAACATAGAGATGCTCACAATACTGTTTCCGCTCACGCGGCACGCGAACGGACGAGGTGTCCAGACCGCATGGCGTCAAGGACCGGCGATACGGAATCGTCCGCCTCGCCGGTCCTGCTTCGCGCTATATAGGTTGTCGCGGGCCTTTCGCCGACAGTCTCGTTTGACGATGCTGACGACGTTTTGACGATCCGGATTTTCGTGCTGGTTTTTGCACCAGGCCGGATCAGCCTGATGATCCGGCGCACCAGCGACGGCCGGCTATAGTCCGGAACGGCGCGCGAGAAATCGACGTCCGGCAGCATGCCGCGATGCGGACGCCGGCGGGTCTCGGCGTGAACCGCCGTCGAGTAGGTCTCGCCGATCAAAAGCGCCCAGGTCGCAGTCTTGCGCTCGTGCAGGCTTCTTGAGCCGGGTATTCTACAGGGATCGAACATCGGTCCGTCCTCCAGTTGAAGATGCAGATAGAAGGGTGAACCAACCCAGGCCGCGGACACGCGCGGCGCGGCAAAGGTGGCATCGGTCGAAGCGTGTTCAGGTGGGGCGTTCAGCCCCTTCCACAGCTTGAAAAACATCGCAGGATTCCTTCAAAGGCCGAAAAAGGTTTCGGCGGGAATCGGTGCGATTGAAGTCTAGAAGGTCAGGAGAATCGTCGTACCGAAACCGCCGTCGGGCTGGTAAGCCCACGAGAGGGGTGGTGGATGTGCATGGCCATCATGAATTACCCCTCCATCGGTTCGGGTTGACAATGCTGGCCGTATAACCGACTTCGCAGAAAATGACCACCCGCCAGTCCAGGAATTTCCAAAACCGCGAGAGCTCTGTGGCTGATCTGCCACTTATTAGAAAGACGCGGAAATGAACGACCGTCTCCGTATCGCGCTCTACCAGCCTGATATCGCCGGCAACACCGGGACAATCCTGCGCTTCGCCGCTTGCCTCGGTCTCGGCGTCGACATCATCGAACCGGCGGGCTTCCCGCTCGGTGACCGGGCGCTGAAACGCGCCGGCATGGACTACCTCGAAATGGCGGCGCTCACCCGCCATGTCGACTGGCACGCCTTCGAGGACTGGCGCAAGCTTGCCAAGCGGCGGCTGGTGCTGCTGTCGACCAAAGCAGCTGCCGCCTACACGGATTTCGCCTTTGCCGGCGACGACATTCTCTTGTTCGGCCGTGAATCCGCAGGCGTGCCGGACGCCGTTCACGAGGCGGCGGATGCGCGACTGATCATCCCGATGCAGCCCGGCGCGCGCAGCATCAACGTCGCGCTTTCCGTTGCGATGGTGGCGGCCGAGGCGATCCGGCAGCTCCGCTAGGATGTGTACGCGATCGCCGGCCGCAGCGACCAAGGCGTCGTCCTCACGCAACACTGCGTCCTCTCCGGTCATTCTCATCCAGACGCCCATCGCCTTCTCCTGCCGTTTGCATCTTCGAGGCTTCTTCGCTACAAGCTCAACTTAACTTGAGGTCAAGCGGAAAATCGGAGATGGCTGCGGCAACGGAATTAACAGTCGGCCAGGTGGCGATGCGCAGCGGCGTGGCGGTGTCGGCGCTGCATTTCTACGAAGCACGCGGGCTGATCCGCAGCCACCGCACATCAGGCAACCAGCGGCGTTATGGCCGCGACGTGCTGCGACGGGTGGCGATCATCAAGGTAGCTCAGGAGGTCGGCATTTCGCTGGCCGAGATCGGCACAGCCCTTCGATCATTGCCTGAAGGCCGGACGCCGACGCGCGAGGATTGGAACCTGCTTTCGACGGCTTGGCGCGATGACCTCGACCAGAAAATTAGTCAGCTCAAGAAGCTGCGCGACGGGCTGAGCGACTGCATCGGCTGCGGCTGCATGTCGATCAACAAATGTCCGCTGCGGAATAAGAACGACAGGCTGGCAAGGGACGGCGCGGGCGCCCGCAGGCTGGTCGTGCGTTGAAGCCATGACGGTCTGGACGGGTTCAGCGAACTTATCCTGTCCGTTAGTCACTATACAGTCTTGTGAAGTTCATGTGCCCGTGCTTGATACGCCCCTGCAACTAACCTTGGGGGCAGAATTGAAATTTGCATACAAGACTTACGCCGTGTTGCTTGGCGCCATTGTGTTGGCTGGATGCATGCCGAGCGAAGGTGAATGGAATACGGCAAGGACTTTGGTTCAAGGCAGTCCTGCCATGTATAAGAAAGTGCTTACGGAATGCATCAGGCATTCGGAGCAATCGCCTCTCAGTTCGAAGCAGGAAGCTGGCAAGATCATGAATGTCAGCGCAGCCGCGGCGCCACGTGTCTGGTGCGGAAGAACCGTGCGGGCCTTCGCGAATGGGCGCCTGACGTATGCCGAGATGAAAAGAGCGCATCTTGGAACGGGCGACAGAAGCGTGTTTATCAAGATCGTTCAGGGCAGATGAACTAGCCCTGATACGTTCAGCCTCGAGACCGGAGCGTTAATCGGCCGCCGGCAGCCGCCTGATGGTGAATTCGATGACGTCGCCCGGCCGCTCGAACCAGCTTTCGATCTCGGTCCAATAGGCCTGCTTGGGAAAGCGCTCGAACCATTCCTTCGCCTTGAGACGAGCATCGGAGCGCGGCAGCACGAACGTCTCGCGCAGGAAGCCGTCGCGCGGCATGCGCGCGTTCTCGGCGCGCGAACGGTCGAGCCTCTTCTTCAGGCCATCCAGCGGCGGTCTTGCCGGGGTGCGCACGAAAGAACTCCATTCACACATGACCCTTGCACCCAAGAGATTAGGGATCGCGGCCGGAAAAGACGAGTCATTTGTCGGGCGCGCCCGCAACCGGAGACAGGATTTGCAACGACCCGAGATACCGGCGGGGCTGCCAGCCGACATCGAACAGAAGAAGACGAAGGCACGGCTGTGGTTCGAGACGTTGTGCGAGCGCATCTGTGCCAGCTTCGAGCAGATCGAGCAGGACCTGCAGGGGCCGCAGGCTAGCTGGTCGCCCGGCCGCTTCGAAAAGACGCCGTGGCAACGCGATGCCGGCAAGGGCGGCGGCGGTATCATGTCGATGATGCACGGCCGCGTCTTCGAGAAGGTCGGCGTCCACACCTCGACCGTCCACGGCGAGTTCTCGCCCGAATTCAGGAAGCAGATGCCGGGCGCCGAAGAGGACCCCTCCTTCTGGGCAAGCGGCATTTCGCTGATCGCCCATCCGTGGAACCCCAACGTGCCGGCCGTGCATATGAACACGCGCATGGTCGTCACCTCGCGCCAGTGGTTCGGCGGCGGCGCCGACCTGACACCGGTGCTCGACCGCCGCCGCAGCCAGGACGACCCCGACACGATCGCCTTCCACAGAGCGATGCAATTTGCCTGCGAGAAGAACGCCGCGATCGCCGACTACGTGAAATTCAAAGCCTGGTGCGACGAGTACTTCTACCTGCCGCACCGCGACGAGCCACGCGGTACCGGCGGTATCTTCTTCGACTGGCTGCATTCGGATGAGGACAAAGGCGGCTGGGACGCCGATTTCAACTTCGTCCAGGACGTCGGGCGATCTTTTCTCGTCGTCTACGGACATCTGGTGCGCGCCAACTTCAATGACAACTGGACCGATGGCGACCGTGACGAGCAGCTCATCCGCCGCGGCCGTTATGTCGAATTCAACTTGCTTCACGATCGCGGCACCATCTTCGGGCTGAAGACCGGCGGCAATGTCGCCTCGATCCTGTCCAGCCTGCCGCCAGAAGCGAAATGGCCGTAAAATCTCGGTGAGCACGACGTGAGCCGCAATCGGGTCCAAATCCCCAGAATTTGACGGCGAATGTGGCGCAAGGCGCGCCAGAAAATATCTTTTTCGTCTAATATACCATTGTAAAGATTGGGTTATTTGTCGCGTCGGGCCGGGAAACGCCGGCGGTTCTTTACTCCCGAGAGCCGCGACCCGACGTGACCGGACGGCCCATGATTGAATGGGGCACCTTTCCCAAGCGGTGCCCGCATTTTCCAGGAGAGCATGCCATGCGCAAGCTTATTATGACCGCAGCCGCCGCTGCCGTTCTCGCCTCTGGTACTGCCGCATTCGCTGCGGTCAAGCACACCACCGGCACGATCAAAAGCTTTGATGGAACGGCGATGAGCCTAGTTCTGGATAACGGAGCCACCTTTACGTTGCCCCAGACCTTCAAGGATCCTGGCCTGAAGGTCGGCGAAAAGGTCCGCGTCACGTGGGATATGAGCGGCAAGGATAAAATTGCCGAGGCAGTCAAGATCGTGAAGTGATGTCCTGCCCGCTGGAGCAAGACGAGGTCTTACTCCTGGGTGGCGTAAGAGGGCGGAGCAGCGATGCTCCGCCTTTTCGCAACCCGATCACCAGAGGGCCGCGTGTCGGCTTGGACGCACGGCACTCTAAGGCAACCAAAACCGTTCGATCGTGTTATGCTTAGCTGGCCAGCGTGTAGCCCGGATACCGTACGCGGTTTCCGGATCGCGCAATCAAAGGTCTGGAGCTTCCGTGTCAGTGCGCTGCGCGGCGCTCCAAGGAGGAGATGAGGAGAAGCCGATGAAGGAATTCCATTGCGGGTCGCTCGTACCCGGCTGCGAGTGGCACACACGCGCCGAGGAGGAGGCTGAGGTCATGCGCCGTGCCGTCGAGCATCTGCGCGAGACGCACGGCGAGACGGTGATCCGCGAGACGATGATCGAGGCGATCCGCTCGCGCATCGAAAAGGTCCGCGACGCAGCGTGACAGTCAGGATTCGAGTGCCTCCGCGGCGCGCTTGAGCAGCGCGCCGCGATCAAGCGCAAAACCGGACTCGACCCATTCCTTTTCGAGATTCTTCAACGTTGCACCAAGCTTCGGCCCCGGTGATGCGCCAAGCGTCGTCAGATCGGCGCCCTTGACCGGAAAAACAGGGTTTTGCCATTTTGCAGCGAAGGCAAGCAGGCGCGAGAAGCCGCCGGCTTCGAGCAGTGCGTCATTGTCCTCGACCGCGCGGGCTCGAGCGGAAGCGAGCAACAGCCGCAACCGATCGACAAAGCCTTGGCGGTCGCCAAAATAAAGCCTTTTCGCCAACTCTCCTTCGGTCGTTTTCGGATCGACGGCAGCTGTGATCGCCCAATTCCGCAGCCGGCTTGCTTCGCTCACGGAAAGCCTCAATCTCTCGGCAAGCGTTTTCATGCGCGCGGCATCCGGCGGCACGATGGCTTCCAGCCTGAGCAGCGGGTCCGGCGCCCAGGCCAGATCCTTCTCGGTCTTGGTCAGCCCGTGGATGGCATCGATGCCCCATTTCTCGCTTTCCGGCAAAACGGCGGTCAGAACGCCGGCCTGGCGCATCCACAGCAGCGCCCGCGACGGATCTGGCGCTGACAGCAATTTCTTCAATTCCCACCAGACGCGCTCGACCGAGAGCTGGTCGAGCCCCTGCTTCAGCCGGGCACAAGCCTTCAACCCTTCGGCATCCGGCCTGCCGTCGCCATACCATGCGAAGAAACGGAAGAAACGCAGGATGCGCAGATAATCCTCGCGGATACGCGCTTCCGGATCGCCGATGAATCGCAGCCTCCGCGCTTCGATATCGGCGATACCGCCGACCAGATCGACGACCGTTCCATCGGCTTCGGCATAGAGTGCATTGATGGTGAAATCACGCCGCTCAGCGTCGGCTTTCCAGTCGCGGCCGAACGACACTTTGGCGCGCCGGCCGTCGGTTTCAATATCGGCACGCAGCGTGGTGACCTCATAGGCCTTGCCGTGGCCGACCGCGGTGACTGTGCCATGCTCGATGCCGGTCGGTACCGTCTTGAAGCCTGCAGCCTCGGCGCGCCGGATGGTTTCCTCGGGCACCGTGGTGGTGGCGATGTCGATGTCGGCGACCGGCTGGCCGATGAGCGCGTTGCGCACCGCACCGCCGGCGACACGCGCCTCCTCGCCGCCATCAGTCAGCGCGGCGAGCAGGCGCTGCAGGTGGCGTTCGCCGAGCCACCCGGCCTTGCCCGCGATCGACACTGGATCGCTCACGAATAGAGCCTTTCATAAAGCGTACGGATGATGCCCGCGGTGACGCCCCAGATGCGCTGGCCGCCATAGGGCATCTCGTAATAGAACCATTCGAGGTCGTTCCACATGCGACTGTCTCTGGTGTGGTTGGCGGGGTCCATCAGAAAGCCCAGCGGCACCTCGAAGACGGCATCGACTTCGTCGGAATTCAGCGTCAGGCTGAAACCGGGCCGCACAATCCCGAGCACCGGGGCGATGCGATAGCCGCTGCCGGAAACGTAGTCCGGCAGACGGCCGATGATCTCGATGTAATCACTATCGAGACCGATCTCCTCGGATGTCTCGCGCAACGCCGCCGCTTCCGGGCTCGCATCGGTTGGATCGATGGTACCACCGGGGAAAGCCACCTGCCCCGAATGGTTGCGAAGCTTTTCCGCCCGCCTGCTCAAAAGGACCGTGGCTTCATGGCCATGATCGACCACCGGGATCAGCACGGCGGCATCGCGCAGCGCCTTGGCCAGCTTCAGCCTGGGATGGCCCGGATTGAAGCGGTGGTCGCCAAAATCGTCGCCGGCATGCGCCAGCGGCTGCGCCGCGACGCGCTGGCGAAACCCGGCAGCGGAAAACGGCAACGGCATCACCTGATCCATCATAGGCGGTCCATCATGCGCTCAGCCGTTTCAGTTTCTCAGCCGGCATGATCGGATAGACCTCGCCTTTGGAACGGACGGCAAACATCGTCTTGCCACCGATGTCGATCTCTTCGCCGTGCTCGACCAGCTCGTACATCACCGGCCGTGCCACCAGCGCCTCCAGCCGCCCGCGCACCAGCACATAAGGCTTCAGGCCACCTGTCTCGTCCTCATCGACGAAGCGCAGCGGGTGTCCCGCCCCAGCCTCTACCACGTCGCCGACATTGGTGCGAAAGGTGACGATTTGTCCGTCGCCGGCGCCCGACACGTCCATCTCGACGGCAATGAAGGGCGCGTCGGCGACGCGGATGCCGACCTTTTCCACCGGCGTCACCAGGTAGGTTCTACCGTCCGCGTCCTTGCGCAGCACTGAGGAAAAAAGCTGCACCAGCGGCATCCGGCCGATCGGCGTTCCCAGATAGAACCAGGTGCCGTCCTGCTTGATTTCCATGTCGAGATCGCCGCAAAATGCCGGATTCCAGCGTTCCACCGGCGCCGGCCCCTTGCCAGCGCGCGTCGCGCGCGAGACCAGCGCCTCCAGCCCGCGCGCCTCGGTCGCGGCTGTCAGCCTCTCTTCACGATAGTCGGCGGCTTCCGTCATGGTCACGAAATAGTCACTGTTGTTCCGCTTGTCAGCCTAAGTCTGTGATTTAAGTTCATTGCAGGCGCCATGCGAGGCCGAATCGCGGCATTCTCTGCGGCACCAAGGTGCCAAGCGGTGTTTCCAACAGAAGGATCGATGCTGCATGAGCGTTATGATCAAGGAAAGCCCGATCAGCGAAAAGGACATGGTGGCGCAGGCCGAGAAAGCGCTGGCCGACATTTCGAGGGTCCGTGACGGCGTCGGCCGGGTCATTTTCGGCCAGGAAAGCGTCGTCGAGCGCACGCTCGTCGCATTGCTGGCCGGCGGCCATGCGCTGCTGGTCGGGGTGCCCGGCCTCGCCAAGACCAAGCTGGTCGAAACGCTGGGCATCGTGCTTGGCCTCGATTCGCGCCGCATCCAGTTCACACCCGACCTGATGCCATCGGATATTCTCGGCTCCGAGGTGATGGAGCAGGATGAATTCGGCAAGCGTTCGTTCCGCTTCATTTCCGGGCCGATCTTTGCGCAACTGCTGATGGCCGACGAGATCAACCGCGCCTCGCCGCGTACCCAGTCGGCGCTGCTGCAGTCGATGCAGGAATACCACGTCACCATTGCCGGCGTGCGCCATGATCTGCCGTCACCGTTCCACGTTCTGGCGACGCAGAACCCGCTGGAGCAGGAAGGCACCTATCCGCTGCCGGAAGCGCAGCTCGACCGCTTCCTGATGCAGGTCGATATCCTCTACCCCGAGATCGAGGCGGAGCGCCGCATCCTGCTGGAAACCACCGGTATCGAGGATGCCAAGGCTGAAAACGTGCTGCAGCCGGCGCGGCTGAAGGACATCCAGACGCTCATCCGCCGTATGCCGGTGCCGGAAAGCGTCGTCGAGGCGATCCTCAAGCTGGTGCGCTCAGCGCGCCCCGGCCAGGGCAACGCCGATACCGACAAGCACGTCGCCTGGGGCCCAGGCCCGCGCGCCAGCCAGGCGCTGACGCTGTGCACCCGCGCCCGCGCCCTCTATGATGGCCGGCTGGCGCCGTCGGTCGACGACGTCCGCGCGCTCGCCGAGCCGGTGCTGCAGCACCGCATGGCGCTGACCTTCGCCGCCCGCGCCGAGGGCACCACGGTTCGCGATGTTGTGGCGAAGCTCGCGAAAGGGATTTGATGGCGCGCATCGGTGAAGCGCAGGCACCGGCAGCGACGCGCGATGCGCTCGCCAGAGGCCGGTTGCGGGCTTCGTTGGTGCCGGACCTACTGGTCGAGGCGCGCCGCATCGTCAACACGGTAATTGCCGGCTGGCATGGCCGCCGCAAGCGCGGTATCGGCGAGAATTTCTGGCAGTTCCGGCCCTATGTCGAAGGCGATTCTTCGCGCATTGACTGGCGCCGTTCCGCCCGCGACGATCACACCTATGTCCGCGACCGTGAATGGGAGGCCGCCCACACGGTGTGGCTGTGGGCCGATCCCTCGCCTTCCATGCTCTACAAATCGACCGGAGCCAGCGTTTCCAAGGAATCGCGCGCCCTGGTGCTGGCGCTGGCCATGGCCGAGCTTTTGTCGCGCAGCGGCGAGCGCATTGCCTGGCCGGGCCTGACCGACCCGTTCACCGCCCGCAATGGCGCCGAGCGCATCGCGGCGCAACTGATGCACGCCGGCGACCTGCCGGCAAAGCCCGACCTATCCGGCATTCGCCGGTTCTGCGACATCGTCCTCGTCAGCGATTTCCTCGACCCGGTCGAGGACACCATTGCGTGGCTGGACGTGCTCGCCCGCCACGGCGTGCGCGCCCATCTGGTCGAGGTCGCCGATCCGGCCGAGGAAAGCTTCCCCTATGCCGGGCGCACCGAATTCACCGATCCTGAGACCGGCGACAAGCTGACCGCCGGCCGCGCCGAAATGCTGGGCGAGGAATATCGCCTGCTTTATGCCGCTCGCCGCCAGGAATTGGCCGCGTGGTGCAAACGGCTTGGCTGGAGCTTTACCGTCAATCATACCGACCGTCTTGCCTCCGAGGCGCTGGTGCGCATCCACATGGCGATGACCGGCGAAGGCAGCTTTGCCGGGAGGGTCCGCGCATGAGTTGGCTGCCGCTCTCCTTCGGGGCGCCGATGGTGCTGTGGGGCCTGCTGGCGCTGCCGGTGATCTGGTGGCTTCTGCGGCTGACCCCGCCAAGGCCGCAAACCGAGGTGTTTCCGCCGCTCAGGATTCTCGCCCGCGTGCTGAGGCGCGAAGAAACGCCGCAGCAAAGCCCTTGGTGGCTGACGCTGCTTAGGCTGCTGATGACCGCGCTTGTCGTGGCAGCACTTGCCGAACCGGTCTTCAATCCGCGCGAAAAGCTGCCGGCCGAGGGCGCTGCCCTGGCGCTGGTGATCGACAATGACTGGGCAAGTGCCGCCGACTGGGGCAAGCGGGTCGCCACCGCCGAGCGGCTGATCGCCGATGCCAATTCGAACGGCGTGCCGGTGCTCATCGCTTTCACCGCCGAGAAGCCGAATGCCGAGATCGGTCCCTTCGATGCCGCTGCCGCGCTCGACCGGCTGCGCGCGGCAAAGCCGCGGCCGATCCCGACCGACCGCCCCGCCGTCTATGCCCGCGTCGCTTCAGCCTTGGAGTCGCTGCCTGGCGCCAGCGTCGCGGTGCTCGCCGATGGCTTGGCGGCGCAAGGCGACGAAGCCGCCTTCAACACGTTGTTGTCGAAGAACGCGGCACGTGTTGTCTGGGCCGTCTCCGACCGGCTGTCGCTGACCGGCCTGACCGGCGCCGACAACCAGGTCGACGGCTTCGCCCTGACCGCCATCCGCGCACCGGGCGATCCGGCACCTGCACAGGTGACGGCCGGCGCCTTCGACGATAAGGG
This sequence comes from Mesorhizobium sp. M0185, assembly GCF_040322175.1. Classification (NCBI taxonomy): domain Bacteria; kingdom Pseudomonadati; phylum Pseudomonadota; class Alphaproteobacteria; order Hyphomicrobiales; family Phyllobacteriaceae; genus Mesorhizobium; species Mesorhizobium sp. M0185. The sequence continues at coordinate 107,159 of NZ_JAMYSY010000006.1, forward strand.
CCGCCGCATCGCCGACGCGACGCTGACCTTTGCCCCGGGCGGATCCACCGCCACCGGCACGATGGCCGTGCCGTTCGAACTGCGCAACGACTTCGCCTACGTCGCGCTCGACGGCGAGCGCCAGGCCGGTGCCGTCCGCGTGCTCGATGAGAGCTCAAAACGCCGCCGCGTCGGGCTGTTGTCGCAGGCCGAGGCCGACCAGGCGCAACCGCTGCTGTCGCCGCTCTACTACATCCGCCGCGCCCTGCAGCCGTTCGCCGATCTGGTCGAGCCGTCGAGCGTCGATCTCGCCGACGCGATCCCGCAACTGCTCGACCAGAAGCCGGCGATGATCGTCATGGCCGATGTCGGCACCATTCCGGAACAAGCGCGGCAAAGGCTGGTTGACTGGGTCGACAAGGGCGGCACGCTGGTGCGTTTTGCCGGTTCGCGGCTGGCCGCTGCCGGCAATGACGACGATCTGCTGCCGGTCCGGCTGCGCACCGGCGAGCGATCGCTTGGCGGCGCGCTGTCATGGACGGCGCCGCAGCCGGTCACCGAATTCCCGAAAACCGGTCCCTTCGCCGACCTCGCGCCGCCGACCGAGGTCACCGTTACCAGGCAGGTGCTGGCCGAGCCGACGCCCGACATTGTCGAGCGCACCTGGGCCACGCTTGCCGACGGTACGCCGCTGGTGACCGGGATGAGGAAGGACAAGGGCACCCTCGTACTGTTCCACGTCACCCCCGAGGCGACGTGGTCCAACCTGCCGATCTCCGGCAGCTTCGTCGAGATGCTGCGGCGCATCGTACAATTGTCGCGCAACCAGGGCGCGGCTGTCGCCAATGCCGAGGCCGCCGCCACGTCGCTGGCACCCTATCGTATGATCGCCGCCGACGGCACGCTGGTGCCGCCGACGCCGGATGCCAGGCCGCTGGTGCCCGGCGCCGGCCCGCTGCCGGTGACGCTGGAAAACCCGCCCGGCCTCTACGGCTCCGAGACAGGAGTGTTCGCTCACAATCTGCTCGGCGGCGACAGCGCATTCAGGCCGCTGGCCCGGCCTGAAATCACGGTGCCGGTCACCACCATCCAGTATGCCTTCGACGAGCAGCACAACCTCAAAGGTCCGCTTGTCACGGCCGCCCTGGTGCTGATGGTGCTCGACACGCTTGCCGTATTCTGGATGGGCGGCCTGTTGTCGCGCCGGCCGCGCCGTGCCGGCGCTGCGGCGACGGCAGCCGTCCTGCTGATTGCGCTCGGCGCCTTGATTGGCCACGCGGACGTCGCGCGTGCCGACGACGCCAAACCGGGAGATACGGAGGCGATCGGGGACATTTCAAAGACCCGGATCGCCTACGTGCTGACCGGCGAGCCGGGTGTCGATTCGATCAGCCGCGCCGGGCTCGAAGGCCTGACCCGCTTTCTTATCGAGAAAACCGCGCTCGAACCCGGAGCACCGGCCGGCGTCGACATCTCGAAGGACGAACTTTCCTTCTATCCGCTGATCTACTGGCCGATCGATCCCTCGGCCCCGCTGCCCAGCGAGGCCGCCATCGCCCGCATCGACGCCTACATGCAGCAGGGCGGAACGGTCTTGTTCGACACCCGCGACCAGTTCGCCAATGGCATTGGTGCGGATTCGACCAGCCCGGCGACGGAGCGGCTGCGCGACATCCTCGGCAACCTCAACGTGCCACCGCTGGAGCCGGTGCCGTCGGACCACGTGCTGACCAAATCCTTCTACATCCTTCCGGAGTTTCCTGGCCGTTTTGCCGGCAGCCCGCTTTGGGTCGAGGCATCGCTCGAAGCCAGCAACACCGAGAACCGCCCGGTGCGCACCGGCGACGGCGTTTCGCCGATCATGATCACCGCCAATGATTTCGCCGGCGCTTGGGCCGTCGACGAGAATGGCGACCCGCTATTGCCGACGGTGCCGTCGGATCCGATGCAGCGCATCTATGCGCTGCGTGCCGGCGTCAACATCATGATGTACATGCTGACCGGCAACTACAAATCCGATCAGGTGCACGTCCCGGTGCTGCTCGAACGGCTGGGGCAATAGACCATGAACTGGTCGCTCTCCTTCGAACCGCTCATCACCTGGCCACTGCTCGCCGTGGTTCTGATACCGCTGCTGCTGCTGGCGCTGGTCGGCCTTTGGTTTCGCCAGCGCGGCGCGGTCTTCCGCCTGGCAGCCCTGATTGCCCTGGCTGCGGCGCTGCTCAATCCGGTGTTCCTCGACGAAGAACGTGAGCCGCTGAAAAGCATCGTCGCCGTCGTCGTCGATCGCAGTCAGAGCCAGGATATAGGCGACCGCACCAAGCAGACAGACGCGGCATTGACCGGGCTTCAGCGGCGTCTCGGCCGCTTCAAGCAGTTCGACGTCCGTGTCGTCGAGGCCGGCAAGTCCGAAGCCGCCGACGAGCGCACCGAGACGCGGTTGTTTTCCTCGCTCGAAAATGCTTTCCGCGACGTGCCGCCCTCGCGCATCGGCGGCGCCATCATGATCACCGATGGCGAGGTGCATGACGCGCCGCTTGGCGCACCTGACTTCAATGCCCCGCTGCATGCGCTGATTACCGGCAACGAGCATGAGAAGGACCGCCGCATCCGCTTCGAGAATGCGCCGCGATTCGGGCTGGTCGGCAAGCCGCTCGAAATGACATATCGCGTCATCGCCACCAACAACGAAACCGGCCCGGTCGATGTCCGCGTATCGGTCAACGGCGAGCAGGTATCGGTCGAGCACGCCAACATCGGCCAGGCGATGCCGCTGCAGGTGACCATTCCCAGCGCCGGGCGAAACATCGTCGAACTCGCCATCAACCACGAGCCGGGCGAACTCACCGACACCAACAACCGCGCCATCGCGCTGATCGACGGCATCCGCGAAAATCTGCGCGTGCTGCTTGTTTCCGGCGAACCGCATGCCGGCGAGCGCACCTGGCGCAATTTGCTGAAATCCGACGCTTCGGTCGACCTCGTGCACTTCACCATCCTGCGCCCGCCGGAAAAGCAGGACGGCACGCCGATCAACGAATTGTCGCTGATCGCCTTTCCGACGCGCGAGCTGTTCGTCGAGAAGATCAAGGATTTCGACCTGATCATCTTCGACCGCTATCAGCACCGCGACGTGCTGCCGATCCTCTATTACGACTACATCTCCGAGTATGTCGAAAAGGGCGGCGCGCTACTGATCGCGGCAGGCCCCGAATATGCCGGCGAAAGCTCGATCGCCCGCACGCCGCTGATGTCGGCGCTGCCGGCAATGCCGACCGGCGAGGTCATCGACAAGGCCTTCTATCCGCGCCTCACCGATACCGGCCAGCGTCATCCGGTAACGCGCGGGCTCGACGGCTCCGCGACCGAGCCGCCGCACTGGAGCCGCTGGTTCCGCACCATCGGCGTTGAGAACCCCGAGGGCGAGGTGGTGATGAAGGGCGCCGACAACCGGCCGCTGCTACTGCTCGATCGCAAGGGCGAAGGCCGCGTCGGCATGCTTCTGTCCGACCAGGGCTGGCTGTGGGCGCGCGGCTTCGAGGGCGGCGGCCCCCACGTCCAACTCTACCGGCGCATCGCCCACTGGCTAATGAAGGAGCCCGAACTCGAGGAAGAGCGGCTGACCGCCGACGGCCGCGGCATGGTGCTGGAAATCCGCCGCCAGACGATGAGCGACGACCCCGGCCCGGCGCAAGTCATCACGCCGTCCGGCAAGGCACTGATCGTCAGGCTCGAGAAATCCGAACCAGGCGTCTTCCTCGGCAGCGTCGAGACCAGCGAAATCGGTCTCTATCAGGTCGGCAATGGCGACCTGACGGCATTGGCCCATGTCGGGCCGGTCAACGCGCCGGAATTCACCGACGTCGTCTCCACCGAGAACCGGCTCAAACCACCGGCTGAGGCAACCGGCGGCAGCGTTCGCCGGCTGGCGCCGGCCTCGGCACTTGGCACTCTCACCAGCACGGTCACGCTGCCCTCGATCGTTCCGGTCCGTTCCTCGGGCGCTGCCTCCGGCGATGACTGGATCGGCCTGCGCACCACCGACGACAGCGTGCTCAAGGCCGTCTCGCGCGTGCCGCTGTTCGGCGGCTTCCTCGGCCTCGGCCTGCTGCTTCTGGCGATGGGCTCGATGTGGTACCGCGAAGGGCGGTAACGCGGTTTATCCTTCTCCCCTTGTGGGAGAAGGTGGAGTGGCGCGCAGCGCCAAGACGGTTGAGGGTGCTGGACGGAGTGCCGTCCTTGCCAAGCTGGAACACCCCTCATCTGACCGAGCTTCGCTCGGCCACCTTCTCCCACAAGGGGAGAAGGAAGAAAGCGAACCGCCCTACTCCTCCGGCTCCGTCGTGAACATCAGCGGGTAGCCCTTGGCCTTGCCGGCATCGGTTGCGCGCGCCGCCTTAGTCTCGGCGACATCCCTGGTGAAGACGGCGACAACGCAGACGCCGCGCCGGTGCGCGGTGATCATTATCCTATGCGCCTGGTCTTCGCTGAGCTTGAACTCGGACTTCAGCACCGTCACGACGAACTCGCGCGGCGTGAAATCGTCATTGACCAGGATGACCTTGTAGAGCTTCGGCCGTTCGACCTTCGGCTTCGTGCTGGTACGGGGTTTTGTCGTGATTTCAGGCATTGGACCGGCAATTGCGTACGACAGCTTTGCGGTCATTTTGACATGGGCAAAAGCGGTCGTCCATTCAACCGCGCGCGATCGGCTTGTCGGCGAGCGCAGTTCACAAATCCGTGCCTATGTGGGAACTGCCGGCTGGCGTTCACCTGGGCGGTGTGGGCCGGGACTGGCCTATTGTATGCACGCAACAAAAAAGACGACCGCTCCAGGCAAATCGCAACTGGAGCGGTCTTCTCATAGGGTAGAAAGATGTCGCTTGATCAGGCCTTCGGAGCTGCCTTGACCGCGTGCTTCTTGTGCTTCTTGACGGTCTTCTTGGCAGCGACCTTCTTCACGGCCTTGGCCGGCGCAGCGGTCGTCGTTGTCGTCGCAGCCGGGGTGGTGGTCGCGGCATTGGCGCTGCTGGCGCCGAGAACCGGCATCGAGACGGCCAGCGCGATGGCGAGACCGAGGGCGGAGAGGAGGGACTTTTTCATGGCTTCACTTCCTTTTTGTGCAGATCGGATTGAGTGTCACTGAACGGGATCGATCGGTGTCACTCCAAGCAGCTTCAAAGCGTTCGCGAGCATCCGGATTCCCTGTGCCTGTTTCTTGTTGGCGCAGAACCGGTTTCCCTTTCTTTGAAGTGCTTTCGCCGCGGTGACCTGCGTTGCCGCGGCATGGGTTTCGAGGGCTTCGTCAAACTGGCGGTTCAGATCGATGCAACGCTCGCTGCGGGTGGTCGCCACCTTTGCATCGGCCGCCTTTGCATTGGCCACCTTCGCATCGGCCAGTTTTGCATCGGCATGTTCGACCGCGACCGTGACGAGCGAAATGGAAAGCAACGCACCCATCAGACTGATCGAGAACCTTTGCATTGGTCTGTCCGTAATCCCGTAACGCGTGTCGCAGCCGATGACCTGACCGCCACGGCACCACTTATGCCTTTGATTTTTTTCGGCAGTTTTTCCGGATTGTAGAATTTTGTTTCTGGATTGTTTCTGGGCAGCCCGGATCGGGCCGCCGATCTCCACTGGCCAACTTATGGCCTGAATTCTATCGTCTGGCTGACAGCCGAAGCAGCGCTTGGGCGATCCACAAATGACAGGTTCCCTGTGAAATCCGACCCCCACATACTGATCGTCGACGACGACAAGGGCATTCGCGACCTGCTTCAGGAATTCTTCCAGAAGCGAGGGCTGCATACATCGGTCGCCGCCGACGGCACCGAGATGGAGACCATCCTGCGCCGCGCCCAGGTCGACCTGATCGTCCTGGACGTCATGCTGCCCGGCAAGAGCGGACTGGAGCTCTGCCGCGAGTTGCGCGCCAATTATTCGACGCCGATCATCATGCTGACCGCGGTTACCGAAACTACCGACCGCGTGGTTGGGCTGGAGATGGGCGCTGACGACTACGTGCCGAAACCCTTCGATCCGCGCGAGTTGCTCGCACGCATTCGTGCCGTCTTGAGACGCAATGGCGCCGCCGAACCGCGACGCGCCGCCTCGCGGCAGATCTACCATTTCGCCGGCTGGACGATGGACTGTTCGCGCCGCCGGCTGATGGCGCCCGGCGACGTCAGGATCGAGCTGACGATGGCCGAATTCAATCTCCTGCAGACCTTCGTCAAGAGCGCGCAGCGCGTACTGAGCCGCGAGCAGCTGATCGAGTTGTCCGGCGGCGACAGCGGCTACAGCTTCGACCGCAGCGTCGACATTCTGGTCAGTCGGCTGCGGCGCAAGATGGAGGACGACCCGAAAACGCCGAAGCTGATCTTGACCGTGCGCAGCGGCGGCTACCAGTTCTTGCCTGAGACGACCTCCGAATGAGACGCATCCTGCCGCAAACGCTGCCGGTCTGGGTGCTGCTCATCGTCATCGCCGGCCTGCTGATCAGCCAGATCGCGACCCTTTACATCGTTTCGCGCGACCGTGCCGCCGCCAATGACGTCGTCGATCTCTACCGACTGAACGACCGCGCCTTCTCGCTGGTGCAGCTGATGCATGATGCTACGCCGGAACAGCGCAAGGCGACGGCCTCCGGCCTGTTCAACGCCACTTATGCGCTCACCGTCTCCGACACGCCCGCCGTTACTTCGTCGATAGCCGGCGACGACGAACTGGCCGAATTGGAAGACATATTGGTCGGTCGGCTATCGAAGTTCGGCATCACCGACGCGCGGGTCCGCCGCGACCCGGCAACGCACGAAGCCGACGCTCCCGGCGGGACGGTCGCCGGTCCCGATATTGGCCAGGTCGAGCGCGACCTGCTGGTGCTGGCGGCCGATTTCGCCCAGAGCGACAAGCTGACCGCTTCGCTTCGCTTTGCCGACGGCCAATGGCTGAACTTCACCGAGCCGAACACGCCGGCCGGGCCGATACTGAGCTTCGATAGCCTGCCACTCTATGCCTTGATCGCCGGGCTGGTGGTGGCTTCCTCGATCTGGTCGCTGCGCCGGCTGACGGCGCCCTACCGGATGATGGAGACCGCGGTGAAGCGGATCGGCGAGGACCTGAAAAGCCCGCCGATCGCCGAGAGCGGCAGCCGCGAGGTGCGTACCGCGGCAAAGGCGGTCAATGCCATGCAGGCGAGACTGCGCGCCTACGTCGAGGACCGCGAGCATCTTGCCGCCGCACTGGCGCACGACCTGCGCACGCCGCTGACCAGGATGCGGCTGCGCCTCGAACTGCTGAGGAATTCGTCCGTGCGCGCCGCACTGGCGCACGACCTCGCCGACATCGAAGGCATTGCCAGCTCGGTCATCGACTTCGCCACTTTCGAGGTGACCGAGGAGAAGAGCGAGAGGATCGATTTCTGGTCGCTGGTAGAATCGATCGCCGACGGCTTCGACGAGGTCTCCTTCGACAATGAGGACGCGCGCTCGCGCGGCCTGATCTGCGTCGCGCAGCCGGTCGCGCTACGGCGCTGTGTCACCAACCTCGTCCAGAACGCGGTGAACTATGGCAAGAGGGCGCATCTCAGCCTGCGTCAATCAGGCAAGACAATCACGCTGGCGATCCATGACGAGGGTCCGGGCATCCCACAAGCCGAGCTCGACGCCGTGTTCGGCTCGTTCGTGCGCCTGGAACAGTCGCGCAGCCGTCAGACCGGCGGCCTCGGCCTCGGCTTGACCATCGCCCGCAACATCGCCCGTAGCGCCGGCGGCGAAGTCAACCTGTCCAACCATCCCGATGGCGGCCTGATGACGGAGCTGCGCCTGCCGCTGGCGGTTTAGCTTGCGTATCGGGCTAAGCCGGCGTTCCTTCGCGCCCCCTCTGTTCTGCTGGACACCTCCTCCACAGGTGGGGAGATTGGCCGTCATCGCCGATTTCGCCAATTACAAACGTTGGAATGTGAGAGCCGTCCGCTAAGCCGCCGATCTCCCCCCAAGTGGGAGAGATGTCCGACAGGACAGAGGGGGGCGCGACAGAACTCGGCGTTTGGTCTTGGTTCTCTCCCCAAGGAGAAAAACTATCTTCGCAACACCGCGCTCAGCACATCCCTGACGCCGATGGCGCCGACGAAGCGCGACTGCTCGTCGAACAGCGCGACGGGTGCGGTCTGCGAGCGATGCATGGCCAGCATCACGGTCTTCAGCGAGGTGCCGGGATTGGCCCAGAATACCTGAGCCGTCTCCTCCGGCTGGGCTTCGACATCGGCGCAGGACACCCAGACCGCCGGCTTGCCGTCGCGCTCGGCCGCCGCCACCAGCCCATCCTCGTCGATCTTGAAACGCGTCGTCCTGCGCCGGTCGAGCCACACCCAGCCGTTCTCGCCGTGTTCGAGGTCGCGGCGGTCGCGCATGACGTTCCACGCGGTCAGCACCGAGAGCGGGTTCACATTGGCGATGAAGTCGCGGACATAGTCGTTGGCGGGCCGCAGCACGATGTCTTCCGGCGCGCCGGTCTGGACGATGCGCCCGCCTTCCATGATGGTGATATGGGTGCCGATCTTCAGCGCCTCCTCGAGGTCGTGGCTGACGAAGATGATGGTCTTCTTCAGCTCGGCCTGGAGCTGCAGCAGCTCGTCCTGCAGCTTGGTCCGGATCAGCGGATCGAGCGCCGAAAACGGCTCGTCCATGAGCAGGATCGGCGCCTCGGTGGCAAACGCGCGCGCCAGGCCGACGCGCTGCTGCATGCCGCCCGAAAGCTCATGCGCATATTTCTTCGACCACTGGTCGAGATGAACCAGCTTCAGTTGCCTGTTCACCCGCTCCTTGCGCTCGGCTTCGGGTACGCCGGCGAGCTCGAGGCCAAGGCCGACATTCTCCTCCACCGTGCGCCACGGCAGCAGGCCGAACTGCTGGAACACCATCGCCACCTGTTTCTGCCGCAACCGCCGAAGCGTCGCCTCGTCGCAGGTGACAACGTCGACCGTGCCGTCGCCGTCCTTGACCAGCACCTGGCCGCGCGAGACGACGTTCAGCCGGTTGACGGCTCTGAGCAGCGTCGATTTGCCGGAGCCGGAAAGCCCCATCAGCACCGAGATCTCGCCCTCGTTCACGGTGAGGCTGGCGCCGGCGCAGCCCAGTACGTTGCCGGTTTTTTCGAGGATCTCGGCGCGGGTGGCGCCGCTGTCGATCAGCGCCAGCGAGCCGGCCTGGTCGGCGCCGAAGACGATGTCGACATTTCTGAAATCGACGGCGACGGTCATTTCTTGCCTCCCACGCCGATGCGCGTCATCCGGTCGAGCACGATGGCGAGCACGACGATCGCCAGCCCTGCCTCAAGCCCGAGGTCGATCCTGCGCGAACCGAGCGCCCGGTTGATTTCCGTACCGAGGCCGCCGGCGCCGATCAGGGCGGCGAACACCACCATCGACAGCGACAGCATGATCGACTGGGTCAGCCCAGCCATGATGGTCGGCAGCGCCGAAGGCAGCTCGACCTTCCACAGCAGCTGGCGCTTGGTGGCGCCGAACGCCTCGCCCGCCTCGACGATCGATTTCGGCACTGAGGTGACGCCGAGATGGGTGAGCCGAACCGAGGTCGGGATGACGAAGATGATGGTGACGATGAGGCCGGGCGCGTTGCCGAGGCCGAACAGGGTCAGCACCGGGATCAGGTAGACGAAGGTCGGCAATGTCTGCATCAGGTCGAGCACCGGCAGCATGACGCGATACACCTTCGGCTTGTGCGCGGCCCAGATGCCGAGCGGCACGCCGATGGCCATCGACACGGCGGCGGCGGCGACCACCAGCACCAGCGTCTCCACCGTCTGCTTCCACAGGTTCTGGTTGAGGATGAACAGCAATCCGATGAATACCGCCAAAGCCAGGCCTTTCGAGCGCTGCAGGAAATAGGCGAGCAGAGCGATCAGCGCGATCAGCAGAACCGGCGGCAGCAACAGCAGCCCGTCGACGATGCCGTCGAGCAGGAAGTTGAGGCTGTTGGAAAAAGCCCTGAAGATGGTGTCGAAATTGTCGGTGAGAAAGCCGAAAAACGCCTTCCCCCATGCCCCGATGGGAATCTTGTAACTGACCAGGAATTTGGAGATCGGATCCATCTAGCCCCTCTTCTGCCGGCGCCGTCCTTCGCCGGACGGTCATCTTGTCACAGGATATGAAAAAGGGCAGCCATTTCTACCGTGGCCGCCCCTTGTCTCGTCATGCCAGATGGTCGGGTCAGCTTCCGAGCGCCGTTTTCACCGCAGCCGCCGCATCGCCGCCGTCGAAGGTGGTGACGCCGGCGATCCAGGGAGCGACCGCGTCCGGGTGCTTCTTCAGCCAGTCGGTCGCGACCGTATTGGCATCGCCGCCCTTCAGGATCGCGTCCATCATCTCGCCTTCCATGTCCAGGTTGAACTTCAGATTGGCGATGAACTTGCCGGCGTTCGGGCATTCGCTCATGTAGCCCTTGCGTACATTGGTATGCACGGTGGCAGCACCAAAGCCGCTATCTCCCATCCCCTCGAGGTAGGTGATCTTCATGGCGCCCATCACCGGATGCGGCGTCCAGCCGAGGAAGGCGATCCATTCATTGTTCTTCATCGACTGCTCGGCCTGGGTGAGCATGCCGGCCTCGGAAGATTCGACCAGTTCGAAGCCTTCGAGATTGGTCTTCGGATCCTTGATCATGTCGAGGATGATGCGGTTGCCGTCATTGCCGGCCTCGATGCCGTAGATCTTGCCGTCGAACTTGTCCTTGAACTTGCCGAGATCGGTCAGCGTCTTGACACCGGCATCGGCGACATAGGTCGGAACGACGATGCCGTAGCCGGCACCGCTGAGATTTTCGCTGACGGTCTCGACCGAGCCTTCGGCGGCATAGTCCTTGATGTCGTTGGTCATCGACGGCATCCAGTTTCCGAGGAACACGTCGAGGTCTTTGTTCTTCAGCGACGCATAGGTCACCGGCACCGAAAGCTGGATCACCTGCGGCTCGTAGCCGAGCGCCGTGAGCAGCACCGAAGCGACGCCGGTGGTCGCCTGGATGTCGGTCCAGCCGACATCGGACAGCCGCACCGTCTTGCAGCTTTCCGGATCGCCGGCGAAGGCCCCAGTCGTGGATAGAAAAGCCGCCAGGCCGAGGCCGGCGACGAATGAACTCATACGCGACATGAAAATTCTCCCATTTCAGTTCTCGGTGAAGCGAAGCGACGGTTTATCTCCGCCTTTGTTCCGTCAGCCAAACATCATTCTGCTGCGGTTTCAAGCACTAAGGCAATCACGAACAACGGCGCAGGCTGGCCGATCAGCGACACGCCCGCCGCTTTCCGGATGGAAGTCGTCTTTTCCCGGTGGAATGTAGGCGCTCCCCCTCCCCGCTTTGTTGCAACTCGGCTTAAAAGGACGGCATGGCCAAGCTGTACTTCCATTATGCGACGATGAATGCCGGCAAGACGACGATGCTGTTGCAGGCCTCGTACAATTACCGCGAGCGCGGCATGACGACGATGCTGTTCATCGCCGGCCACTACCGCAAGGGCGATACCGGGCTGATCTCGTCGCGCATCGGCCTGGAGACGGAAGCCGAGATGTTCCGCGACGGCGACGACCTGTTCGCGCGGGTCGCCGAGCATCACGACCACGCCACGGTCCATTGCGTCTTCGTCGATGAGGCGCAGTTCCTCGAAGAGGAGCAAGTCTGGCAACTCGCCCGCATCGCCGACCGGCTGAACATCCCGGTCATGTGCTACGGCCTGCGCACCGATTTCCAGGGCAAGCTGTTTTCCGGATCGCGCACCCTGCTGGCAATCGCCGACGACCTGCGCGAGGTGCGCACCATCTGCCGTTGCGGCCGTAAGGCGACAATGGTGGTGCGCCTCGGCGCCGACGGCAAGGTGGCGAAACAGGGCGAACAGGTGGCGATCGGCAAGGATGTGTACGTCTCGCTCTGCCGCCGCCATTGGGAAGAGGAAATGGGCCGCACCGTGCCCGACGATTTCATCGGCTTCACCAAAACCTGACCAGCGCTATTGCTTTCATCCGACCTCCCGGCCGACATTCGTTCGCCAATCGCGCCATCGTGCGGCGCTTATTTAAGGCCTGCTTGCTATTTCAGAACCTCTCAGCCAGAGCCGTCGGGGAGTTCCCATGCTTCGAGCCATTTTGTCTGCCGCTGCTTTCCTCATCGCCGGCGCTCTTGCCGCGCATGCCGACGGCGATGCCGCTCTCGGCAAGAAAGTCTTCAACAGATGCGTGGCCTGTCATGAGGCAACGAGCGACCACGACAAGGTCGGCCCGCATCTGCTGGGTGTCGTCGGCCGCACCGCCGGCACCGCGGACAGTTATCTCAGCCGCTACTCGCAGGGGATGAAGGACGCCGGCGCCGCCGGCCTGGTCTGGGACGAAGCAAACCTCGCCGAATACCTGCGCGCGCCGCGGCAGAAGGTCCCTGGCAACAAAATGGCCTTCTCCGGCCTCACCAGCGACGACGACATCGCCAATGTCATCGCCTACCTCAAGGCCGATCCCAAGCCCTGAGCGTCGCTCCCCGACCTAAAGTCCAGCCGCGGTTGAAGCGGTGTCTGACCGGACGGCAGTTACACCGTAATCATTGCCTGACTATCCTGCGGTCGGCCTCCTGAAATTCTTTTGTTTTCCTGTAATCCCATGTCTTCCGTCTTTCATTCGCCAAACCCGGCACATATATTCGCGGCGGTTTGCGAACGAAACCGATGCCGAAGCGGGAGGCCCCAATGGCGACATTGCAGAATTTCGACGCCGAGATTGCCAAGACCAAGCAGGTCGTTGAGGACATGCGCACCAAGATCGAGCAGTCCGGTACTGTGCTCGACACGCTCGCCACCGCCGACAAGAAGATCGGCGACGCCAATTTCGACATCGAGAATGCTCGCATCGAGGACGTGCTGAAGCAGCAGAAGGTGATGGAAGGCAATATCGCCGACCTGATTATCGGCCTCGAGGACGCCACCAACGTCTTCGGCGCCGAATTCGAGAGCATGAAGAACTACACCGGCTGGGAAAATTTCGTCGGTGTCTTCTCCAGCCAGCGCAAGCAGCGCCTGCGCACCGACCGCGTCCGCAACATGTCGCTGGCCGGCAATCTGCAGGAGCTGCTGGCGAAATCCGACACCATCGTCGGCATCCTCAAGGCGCAGAAGCAGGTTCTCGACACGCGCTACAAGACCTCCGAGGCCAGCCTGTCGCAGGTGATCGAGCGCCGCAAGACCACCATGTCCAATCTCGAGACCGTGCAGAAACGCATCGAAGAACTCAACCCGATGCTGCTCGACATCGAGAACAAGATCGCCGCCTCGACCAGCCAGAAGGAGCGCACCCAGCTGGAAGGCGAACGCTCGAAACTAGCCACGGAATACAACGAGAAGCAGGCCAAGGAGCAGGAATTGCTGGCCGAAAGCCAGACGCTGGAGCGCTACACCTCGATGTTCCAGACCTTCGTCGATTCCCTCAACAACCAGATCGCGGCGCAATCGACGCTGATCAACAAACTGACCATCGATACCGAGCAGCGCATCGTTCTGTACAAGGCGCTGGAAGATTCGCTGAAGACCGCCGCCCAACAGGATGTCGCCCACAAGATCAACACGCTGGGCAGCCAGGTCGACAACACCGCCGAAGAGACCATGGCCGGCATTGGTGCCGCCTCGCAAAAGCACATCGGCGATCTGCTTGAAATGCACGAGAAAAACATGGTCGCCACCGCCGACATCCAGCGCCGCAAGAAGCTCGCCGACGATGCCTTCGCCCGCCGCTTCGACGATGTGATGAAGAAGCACAATTCGGCAAATTACGTGCAGTCGTAATTGCTGCACGTGCACTGCTCCCAAGGGCTGGCAGCATGACCCCCGAAAACGAAGCTGCGGCGCGCTATTTCTCGGCGATCACGGCGGCACTTGGCGGCCTCGAAGTGTTCATGCGCGACGATCGCTCGCCGCTCTATCGGCACGGCATCGTCGCCAAGGTCGTCGCCGAATATATTGCGCGGCTCGACAAGTCGTTCTCGTGCTGGCGCAACCGGCTGGGCTTCACGGAGACATTCCGCATCTCGCGCGCCGAAAGCGGTTTCCCGGTCTTCCAGAACCTGCTCGAGTTGGAGAACGACCGGCTGCAGGCCGATGCGCGACTCGCCGTCATCCCTTCGGCCAGCGAGCTGCGCGAGGAAATGGCGGACTTCATCCTGCGCCACAAGGAATTCCCCGAAGCGCTGCAGAAGTCGATGGCCGAGCGGCTTTACCTCGAGGACGTCAAGAGCGAGACCACCTTCGGCCCGTTCACGCTGGCCCAGACGGTCAAGGTGTCGGTCAATCCGAAGACGTTGCGCCCCTATTATCTGGTCCACTGGGCGTGCTTCGACGGCAGCGCCAACCTGCCGCTTGTCTATATGGTGACGGTTGAGGATTCCTCGGACGACATGATCCGGCAGCTTGTCGACTCCAGCGGCAAACTTAATGAGAGGGTCGACATTCCGCTGCCGGTCGACGGCTTGCTCAATCCCGAGCTTGCCCACCGTTTCGACGATTTCACCGAGAAGAATTCCGCCTACGCGCTGTCGCCGGCGACCATCGCGGTCAACCTCGACAATGATTTCGAGCCGCTGCATCCCAAGCAACTGCGTCGCGTCGTGCTCGGCCCGTTCTATTCTGCAGGGATTACCGACAACAATTCGACAGTGAGCGAAGTGCTGGCCAAGGTGCGCAAGCCGGAAAACGCCTGGCTGCTGACCTGGACCATCCAGGAGGTCTTTTCCAAGGCCGAAAAGCCAGGCCGCAAGGGGCTGTTTTCGAGCGAAAAGACGACACAGGAATTCTTCATCAATACCGACGATCTCGAGGCCGCGCGGCAAGGCGTGTCCAACTACGAGAACCATGCGCTGATTCCGCACGAGGCCTATCAGGCGCTCTATGCCGCCGGCGAGGCGCAGAAGATCTTTTCGGGCTACAAGGTCCACATCCTGTCCAAAGGGCAGGTCATCAGCGACGTCTGACCGTCAAATCGCGGAGCATCCTCCATGGACACCGGCCTGACCACCATCCCGGAAGCGGCAATTGAAAAGCACCGTGCCACTGCGCAAAGTTTCATCACCCGCATCGTCGTGCTGGAGGACCCATCGCGCGAGTCCGGCACCGCGCTTGCCGGCACCAACCGCCGCTTCGTCTCTACCGTCTCGGTCGGCTCGGTGCGCCGCACGCGCGAGGTCGAGCTCTCCAAAACCGTCGCCGCCGTCCATTCCGACGACCAGTTGCTGACCATCCCGCAGCACACGCTGTTGTTTCGCGCCCGGCGCGGCACAGCGATAGCGCTGGCCATATCGGATGTCTTCGCCGAGGGCTCGGACCTCGAAAGTCTGCAGGCGAAAAACGCCCGCGCGCCGCTCGAAGGCGATGAAGCTGCCACCTTCAAGAAGCTGCTGTCGGCCTCTGCCTACATCTCCGCCTTCAGCCTTGCCTCCTATTTGTTCCAGCTGATCGACAGCGACGGCGAGGCGCCGAACGACACGCCCGAGCCGGACTTTCTGTTCGACACGCCACAGGATGCGGTGAAGTCGATCGTGGCCGGGCTCGACAGGGCGATAGCAGGTTCGAAGGATGATGCCGACCTGATGACCCGCGCCCGCGCCTTTGCCCGCGTCGCCATCGACGGGCTGTTGGCGCGAAAGGGCCGCTTCGACGGCATCGGCCCGTTCGAGAACGCGCATATCCGCATCGACGTCGACGATTTTACCCTTGACGGCTTCGACGTCGCGCCGGGTAAGCGGGCAAAGCCGCTGGTGATGACCTTCAAAAAACCGGAAGAGGTCGTCGGCAACCACATCGCCAAATACCAGTCAGTCAAGCTTGCCAAGATGCTGATGGCCTACGACTTCGAGCGCGAGCTGAACCCGTTCGTCGAGCTCGGCGGCTTCCTGTTCACCTTTATCGGCGATGGCGCGCCCGGCACCGGCAAGACAACCTTGATCCAGATGATCGCCGGTCTTCTCAATGGTTATTGCCAGGTCGCCGGCTATCCCTTCGCCTACGAGAATTTCGGCGTCGACCAGATCTCCTCCTACCAGGGCAAGTCGGGCCAGAACTGCCGACAGTTCATCAACAATGTGCTGAACCCGCGCGTCATCGGCTTCGGCACCATCGACGATATCGACCAGGTGGCGGCACGCCGGTCCGACGACCGCGCCTCGGCCGGCCAGCAGGAAATCACCGGTGTGCTTATGGACGCCTTTGGAGGTGCGGCGACCGTGGTGCGCGGCAATTGCTCGTTCGGCATGTTTTCCAACTATCCCGAGAACGTCGACGACGCATTGCGCCAGCGCGCCGGCGCGCGTTGGCTGGTCGATGGCCCGCAGAGCCGCGACGACTACATCGACATTTTCGTCCTGCTCGCCGGCAAGAACCACAAGATCCCGCTCGGCGAGCACAAGCTCTACGCTGCCCAGGAAATCCAGCGCGCGGTGATGGAAGCCTACGAGGAACATGAAAAGCCGCAGGAAGACGGGCTGATGAAGGTCTATGAGCGCTACATGAAGGAGAATGGCGCGCCAAAGACGATGGCCGACATCGGCACCTATCTGCACTTGATCAAGGATGCCGAGCCGCGCTTTACCGGCCGCGCCATCAAGAACGTCACCGATGCCATCAAGATGCGCGCCATGGACATCGAATTGCCCGACGAGTGGTTCGAAAAGCCGGAAGCCTTCATGCACAAGGGTTACGACGACAAGAAAGCCATGATCGAGGAGCTGCGCGGGCCATTCTCGATGGACATGGTCATGCAGGAGATCAACCGCTACGCGGATTCCGAATTCCGCTATTCCGACAAGTCCGATGATGCGGCGGTGACCAAGATGATCCGCGACACCCGTCTGCGGGAGCGTGCCGTCCGCGAGATCGAGGAGATGAAGAAAAAGGGGCTGTGGAATGCGTGAGGTTTCTTCTGGTGCGCTGCATAAGCTCCCACAGCAACGCTGAAAGACGTGGCTCAAAAGCTGACGCCCCCCTCTCCCCGTTCTTCACGGGGAGAGGGTAAGGGTGAGGGGCAGCGCATGCGTGGACCAGAAATAGACATAACCAGGCGCGCAAGGCGCCTGCGTCAATCCGACAACGATGCAGAAGCCGCGCTCTGGATGGAGTTGCGCGACTGCAGACTGAACGGCCATAAATTCGTACGGCAGTTGCCGATAGGCTCTTACTTCGCCGATTTGGCCTGCAGAGACTGCCAGCTCGTCGTCGAAGTCGATGGCAGTCAGCATGTCGGCAGCCAATATGATCGAATCCGGGATCGCTTCATCGGCTCGAATGGCTGGTCCATGCTGCGCTTTTGGAACGTCGACGTATTGAAGGACCGGGAAGCAGTCCTTGAGACAATATTGGCTGCGATCGAAGGACGCCTCGAACGCCATATCGAAACGCATGATCTTCGATTTGTCACCGCCAAAGGGTATGGAGAGACATGTCCTTGACCGTTCGCGCCGCCCCTCACCCTTACCCTCTCCCCGTGAAGAACGGGGAGAGGGGGGCGTCACCGCTGGAGCTCGATCCTCCAGCGCAAGATCCATTGGTATCGCGCACATGAGCCCCGCCAAGAAACCCGATCTGTTGCGCGACAACGAGCTGATCTACGGCCGGCTGCTGATGATCGACGAGCCGCACCTGATCCAGCGCTACAACAAGGCGATGGTCGCGTTCGGCTTGAAGCCGACCAAGTTGAAAAGCTTCGAGATCGACCGCACTGGCTTCTCGCCGCAGGTCGCCGAGGAATGCGGCGACTACAGCTACCTCGATCCGAACGAGGTCAACCGCCGCTTCATCATCCTGACGCCGTCGCAGATCGACCTGCCGGTGGTGCACACGGCGTTCTCCAACACCTCGCTGCTGATGTACGAGTTCATGTCCAAGAACCAGCGCGCCATCGATGCGCTGACGATCAAGGACGTCATCTACGGCGAGATCGAGGATTCGGTCCCCAAGGTCGACGACATCGAGGACCTGCTGTCGATCAACCAGGTCGAGTTCAAGGTGCTGTCGGCCGAGGATGTGCTCGGCAAGGCCGCCGAGCTCGGCAAGCTGGTCGACCGGCTGAAGCAGGAGCCGGATGCCTGGCGCGACAACGCCATGCTGGCCCACATGGTCGAGCTGGCGAAGGTCTGCGGCGACATCCGCGAGAATGCGCTGGTGCCGGACCAGGTGATCTTCCGTCACAATGCCTATTGGACCAGCCATTTCGGCGGGCTCTATGTGTTCGTCGATCCCGACGTGACGACGGTGATCAGCGACCCGGCAGCGCCCGGTTTCCGCCGCTCGCGGCCGTGGCAGGTGAGTTACCTTTCGATCCACGATGCCGACAAGGTGTTCAAGTTCCTCGCCTCGACCGGCCGCATCGAGCTGCCGCGCGCCTCATGGATCGAAACCTCCGGTTATCTCGAGCATCGCGCCGAAATGGTGGTGCGCGCGCTGATCCGCGACGCCGATCCCGACCGCAATCTGACCGACGTCGACAAGGTCTGGCTGCAGACCTGGATCCACGGCCATACCGATCTGATCACCAGGGACGGCAATTTTCCCTTCCTCAACGCCGCCAAGCGCGAGATCGCCCAGCTCGGCCATCTCAAGATCGAGGACGTGTTCCCGCAGCAGCGCTTCCTGGTCATCCGCGCCAAGCCGGACCATCCCGACGCCTGGCTGACCAACCAGCTGATCTCGGACTTCGTGCCGCAGGACTTCGTTTCGCGTTATGTCTTCAACAAGCCGGGCTTCTACAGGGACTATGAGGGCTTCAGCGACGCCTGGCGATCGCATGTTGTGGACGTTCTGAAAACCACATATCTGAAGGACAAGGTGGCGTTTCGCACACGCCTCTACGGCTTGACTGACTGAGGGGTGACATCGCCATGCTTGATCCGATCGTGAGTTTCTTCACCCGGATTTTCCAGTGGATTGGCCGCGGCATCGGCCTGCTCATCGGCGCGATCCTGTGGCCGTTCCTGTGGGCGGGGCGCTGGTACACGCAACGCGGCTGGATCCTGAAGGCGGTGCTCGGCCTGGCTGTGCTCGTGCTGATCGGTCTCTATGTCAACTTCTTCTACGCCACCCAGTGGTGGAACAATTTCGACCCGAATTACGTCGACAAATACACGTTCGAAAAACGCAACAGCTCCGCCGGTGAACAGGTTTCCGCCGGCGCCGGCACCGACACGGCCAAGACCTGCGGAAATTCAGCCATTGCCCAGGTTGCGGCCGACCTGACCGACTTCAACGTCAACCAGAATGCCTGGGTGTCGTCGATGATCCTTTACAAGCTCGGCCTGTTCGGCATCGACTGGGATCACACGCCGTTCATGGACAACAAGGCTTCGTTCCAGCGCGGCATCAACCAGGCGGTGCGGCGCACGGCGACCGAGCTTGCCGATAATCTCGGCCGCGTCCGCACCACCTCGCAGATCGACGCCGACCTGCAGGATGCCCGCGGCAATCTGCAGTTCGACGAGGAAACCTGGTATTTCGGCTTGAACCCGTTCGGCCCCAAGACGCCGACGCCGAGCTACTATCGCGACGCGGTGCGCAAGCTGCGTTCCTTCAACGCCCGCCTCGCAGCCTGCCAGGCGACGTTCGATGCCCGCGCCGACAATCTCAAGCAGTATATCGACCGCATCTCGTCCGACATCGGTTCGACCTCGGCGATCCTCAAGGAGCGTGCCGAAAACCACAATAATGGCTGGTTCGACACTCGCGCCGACGACCGCTTCTGGTTCGCCTATGGCCAGCTCTATGCCTATTACGGGCTGATGAAGGGCGCACAGGCCGACTTCGAGGACGTCATCAAGGAAAAGCACCTGCAGAACCTGTGGGATACGATGGACGCGCAGTTCGTCTCGGCACTGCGCATCCAGCCCTTCATCATCGCCAATGGCCGCGAGGACGGCTGGCTGTTGCCGACACATCTGACGACTATGGGCTTTTACATACTCAGGGTGCGCTCGAACATGGTCGAGATCAGCAACGTCCTGACGCAGTAGCGGATCGTCCCGCACAGCCGGCGCTGGTGAATTTGCGCCGTTGCTTCTGTCGCTTTTCGCGTATTACGCGGCTGTTTTGAGACGGCGGAACCGCGCCTGCTCTGGCTTCTATACGGCGCGGCAACCGGCGCGAAAAGAACCTGTAGCAGGGCAGCCGGCCGCAGAGGCATTTTCTTCGTAGGAAACATAGTTGCATGAAAGTTGACGCCGCGGCAGCGACAGGGGTAGAACATGCCCGCGCCTGCAATGCCGGGCTATTCTTGCGACCACACTAGTCAAATCCGTCCAATTCAGAGGGAAGTCGTCCATGGCCGAAGTGAAGTCCGACATCGAGATCGCGCGCGGCGCCAGGAAGAAGCAGATCCAGGAGATCGGCCAGAAGATCGGCATTCCGAGCGAACATCTTCTGCCCTACGGCCACGACAAGGCGAAGATCTCGGCCGAGTTCATCAAGTCGGTGAAGGGCAACAAGGATGGCAAGCTGATCCTCGTCACCGCCATCAACCCGACACCGGCCGGCGAAGGCAAGACGACGACGACGGTGGGCTTGGGCGATGGCCTCAACCGCCTCGGCAAGAAGGCCATCGTCTGCATCCGTGAGGCTTCGCTCGGACCGAATTTCGGCGTCAAGGGCGGTGCCGCCGGCGGTGGCTACGCGCAGGTCGTGCCGATGGAGGACATGAACCTCCACTTCACCGGCGATTTCCACGCCATCACCACCGCCCATAACTTGCTGTCGGCGCTGATCGACAACCACATCTACTGGGGCAACGAGCTCGGCATCGATACCCGCCGCGTCGTCTGGCGCCGCGTCATGGACATGAACGACCGGTCGCTGCGCGAGATCATCTGTTCGCTCGGCGGCGTCGCCAACGGTTTCCCGCGCGAGGCCGGTTTCGACATCACAGTCGCCTCGGAAGTCATGGCCATCCTGTGCCTGTCGACCGACCTGAAGGACCTGGAAAAGCGCCTCGGCGACATCATCGTCGCCTATCGTCGCGACAAGTCGGCCGTCTATGCCCGCGACCTCAAGGCCGACGGTGCGATGGCCGTACTCTTGAAGGACGCCATGCAGCCCAATCTCGTGCAGACGCTGGAGAACAACCCGGCTTTCGTGCATGGCGGCCCCTTCGCCAACATCGCGCATGGCTGCAACTCCGTCGTTGCCACGACGACGGCGCTGAAGCTTGCCGACTACGTCGTCACCGAAGCCGGTTTCGGCGCCGATCTCGGTGCCGAAAAGTTCTTCGACATCAAATGCCGCAAGGCCGGCCTGAGGCCCGCCGCGGCGGTCATCGTCGCCACGGTTCGCGCCTTGAAGATGAATGGCGGCGTCAAGAAGGAGGACCTCGGCAAGGAGAACGTCGAGGCGGTCAAGAAGGGATGTGCGAATCTCGGCCGCCACATCGAGAACATCCGCCAGTTCGGTGTGCCGGCAGTGGTCGCCATCAACCATTTCTACTCCGATACCGAGGCCGAGATCCAGGCGATGAAGGACTACGTCACCTCGATGGGCGAAGAGGCGATCCTGTGCAAGCACTGGGCCCAGGGATCGGCCGGCATCGAGGAACTGGCCAAAAGAGTCGTGGCGTTGGCCGAATCCGGCGCGTCGCAATTCGCCCCGCTCTATCCCGACGCCATGCCGCTGTTCGAGAAGATCAACACCATCGTCCAGCGCATCTATCGCGGTTCCGAAGCGATCGCCGACAAATCGGTGCGCGACCAGCTCCACGCCTGGGAGCACGCCGGCTACGGTCATTTGCCGGTCTGCATGGCCAAGACGCAATATTCCTTCTCCACCGATCCGAATCTGCGCGGCGCGCCAACCGGCCACACCGTGCCGGTGCGCGAGGTCAGGCTGTCTGCCGGCGCCGGCTTCGTCGTCATCATCTGCGGCGAGGTGATGACCATGCCCGGCCTGCCCAAAGCGCCATCCTCGGAAAAGATTTTCCTGAACGAAATGGGCCAGATCGAAGGCCTGTTTTAGGGATAATCAACGCTTGAACGGCAAAGGGCGCCGCAACGCTGCGGCGTCCTTCTGCCTGTTCGCAACAGTCTCCTACGCCGCGCTTCGCGCCAGCGCGCGCTGGTTGGAGGCATAGGGTGTGTCGTGCTGGGGAACCACGCCGGTCTTCAGGCAATCGATCCACTCGGCGGTTTTGAGAACGGCCGCGAAGCGCGACTGCAATACGATCGTCACGACGCGATGGATTTCCTCCCCCGAAGCGTAGCCGGCGCTGTTGGCGTACGGCAACGACCCCGTTGCGTCCGACAGGAACTCGACCTCAAAACCCATATGCACGGCGTGGATGACCGTCGACAGGTCGCAATTATGCGTCATGTAGCCGATGACTGTGATCGTATCGATAGAGTTGGCGCGCAGCCACTCCTCGAGGTCCGTGCCGGTGAAGGCGCTGGGCAAGTTCTTTTCGATGTAGTGGTCGCGGTTTCGCCTGGCGATTTCCGGGTGCAACTCGGCGCCATGGCTGCCCTTGGCGAAGACCGGTGAGGTTTCCGGCGCCAACTGTTTGATGACCACCACCTTGACGCCTGCCTCGGTGGCCGCATCCATCGCACGCGCCACATTGACGACGCTGTCGCGGAAGGGCGGATGCTGGATGGCGAGGTTGCCGCCGTCATAGTCGTTTTGAACATCGATGACGATGAGGGCGCGGCGTGGAGCTTTGCCTTTGGCTGGTTGCGACATGGGGTTTTCCTTTCCCGTTGGACATTGATGGGTGGACGATAAGCTCGGCACCGGATTGCAAAAAGTGTCCCGATTGACATTATTCGAAAGAATTGGGACAATCGCCTCACCCGTTGCTGGAGCTCCCATGACCGATCCTGCCGTTGCCGCCATCGCCTTCGATGGCATCAGCCCGTTTCATCTCTCCGTGCCGTGTCTCGTGTTCGGCGCGGATCGCACGGAGCTCGGCCTGCCGCGCTTCGACTTCCGGGTCTGCGCGATTGAGGACGGGCCGATCCGCACCGATGCCGGGCTGACCATCAGCGTCCCGCACGGGCTTTCCGCGCTCGATGACGCCGACATCGTCATCGTGCCAAGCTGGAAAGATCTCGGGAGCTCGCCTCCAGCGGCATTGATCGACGCGTTGCTTGGCGCGCACGAGCGCGGCGCGCTGATCGTCGGACTGTGCTTGGGAACGTTCGCTGTTGCGGCGACCGGACTGCTTTCGGGGCGGCGAGCGGCGACGCACTGGGCCTACGCGGATCAGCTGCAGGAACTCTATCCCGACATTCTCGTCGAACCGGAAGTGCTCTACATCGACAATGGCGATGTCGTGACATCCGCCGGCGTCGCCGCCGGGCTCGACTGCTGCCTGCACGTCGTACGGGCTCGTTACGGCGCGGAGGCGGCACTTCGCCTTGCCCGGCAGATTGTGCTTTCTCCGCACAGGCAGGGCGGGCAGGCGCAATTCATCGAACGTCCCATCGCCAGGACCGGCAATGCGGACCGCTTCACCCAAGCTCTCGAAGCGGTGCGCAAAACCCTGGGTGAGCCGCACAGTCTGGACAGCGTTGCCGGTCACGCCGGCCTCACCCGCCGGACGTTCACGCGCCGTTTCCAGAAAACGATCGGCACCAGTTTCGGCGACTGGCTGACCGACCAGCGCGTCCAGCTGGCGCAACGGCTGCTGGAAGCAACGGAAAAATCGATGGACACGGTTGCCTTCGAGGCCGGCTTCGGCAGCGCTACCTCGCTGCGCCAGCATTTCGCAGCGCGCCTCAGAACCTCGCCGGCGCAGTACCGGCGCGAATTCTCGAAGAGTGCTCAGGAGGAGCGCGTGGCGCACATGCCGAGGTGAAATTCGGCTCGCGCTCGATTCCAGGGCAATCGCTTCAGTGCCGACGTTGGACTGCCATCTGGCCCGAGTAGGCTATCTTTTCTCTCGAAGCGATTGCCCTGCTCTCGATCCTGTCGTGGTTGAAAGGCTCTGCGTCATCTGTCATATATTAAAGCGACAGATGACGCGAAGAGGGCTCGCCGTGGCGATGGCATTGGAAAAGGCTGCGCCAGCAGCAAAAAACAATGAACTTCAGAAGGTGGCGAAATTGCTAGGCGGCAGCCGCATTCTGGCAAGGCGCCTCAGCAGCGCTTTGGATGCCCACGAGTTGCTTCTGCACGGCCTGCCGGCTTCAGCGCTGGACCATCTTATCGGGCAACTCGTCTTCATCCAGAAGACCGATTCGCTGGAGAAGGCCGTCGGCATGAGCCTGCGCACCTACCAGCGCCGCAAGGATGCTCCGTCCAAGCCTCTCAGTCAGGACCAGAGCGGACGAACCTGGAAGTTCGCGGAGATCCTGTCGAAAGCTACCGACGTGTTCGGTTCGCAGGCGGAGGCAGAGCAATGGCTGGAGCGCCCGGCGATTGGGCTCGACCAGCGTCGTCCAATCGACCTTCTGGCGACGCCGGCGGGGATCGAGCTTGTAGAAGACTATCTGGAACGGCTTGAATATGGCGTTTATGCATGACGCCGCTGCCGGCGGCGCTTGGTGGCTCCGACCTCATCGGATGGCGCCTCGATCAAGCCGCGTTTGCGCCTACATGGGATAGTGGCGAGGGCGCATACAGGGTGGGCGGACGCTGGAACAGCAAGGGCGTGCGCGCCGTCTACTGCTCGATCGATCCGTCGACTGCGATCCTCGAGGTTGCGGTCCATAAGGGCTTCAGGGCGCTCGACACGATTGCGCATGTCATGACGGCAGCAATCGTCAGCGATGTCGCGGATGTGCATATCGTCGACCCCGCCGCCGTGCCCAACCCCAAGTGGTTGCGCCCGGGCATTCCGAGCTCCTGGCAACAGGCGTTTGGCGACGATCTTCTGCAACGGCACCGGTTCGTTGTGATTCCGAGCGCCGTATCGCAGCATAGCTGGAACCTGATCTTCGACGCGAGCCTCGCCAGAGGGGCATACGCCATGAAGACCCAGGAGGCGTTTGCCCTCGACACACGGTTGCATCCACCTCCAGCCAAGTGACATAGCCGCCCCCATGTCCATCAGAACGAGGACGTGACCGGCAACAGAAGCACGGTGCTCAGTTGTTGCTGATTACCCGTGCCGGATTGCCGACCACCGTGGTGTTCGCCGCGACGTCGCGCGTCACCACAGCACCGGCGCCGACGATGGCGCCATCGCCGATCCTGACTCCGCCGAGGATGACGGCACTGCCGCCGATCCAGGCATTGTCGCCGATCTCGACCGGCTTGGCGATCTCCAGCCCTGCCCGTCGCCCGGCAGCCTCCTTGTGGTGCTCGGCGCAATAGATCTGCACATTCGGGCCGAGCAGCGTTCCCTTACCGATGCGCACTGGCGCCGTGTCGAGAATGATGCAGCCGGCATTGAGAAAAACGCGGTCGCCGAGAAAGATGTTGAAGCCATAAGCGCAGTGGAACTGCGCCTCGATCCGGGCGCCCTCGCCCGCAGCGCCGAGCAGCGTCCGCAATCCAGGCCCGATGTCGCGACGCTGCCGGGGCGGCAGGCTGTTGTGCTCGAACACCGCGTCTCGCGCCGTGATGCGCAACGCCTCCAGTTCCGGATCGAGGCAGCAATACCACTCGCCCGCCGCCATTTTCATGCGTTCGCTTTCGGCCATGGCCGCAACTCCAGTCTCAATCTTTGCCAAAGCACAAGTGCTGCAAATGCGGAAGCGCCGGCGGCGACACCACCTCTGGTCAAATACCGGACCTATGGTAGCTTGCTCTCTCGGACCTGTCCCAAGCCGGCCATCGAGGGGATCAATCATGCTGTACATTTTTGCACTCCTGATTGGCATCGTTGCCGGGCTTCGCGCGATGACCGCGCCCGCCGCCGTCGCCTGGGGCGCCTGGCTTGGCTGGTTGCCGGTCGCGGACACCTGGGCCAGCTTCATGGGCCACTGGATCGCCGTCGGCATCTTCACCATCCTGGCCATCGCCGAACTGGTCACCGACCAGCTGCCCTCGGCGCCGAGCCGCAAGGTGCCGCAGCAATTCGGCACGCGTATCGTCTTGGGCGCTTTCACCGGCGCGGTGATCGGCGCCACCGGCGGCGCCACCATCGGCGGCCTGATCGCCGGCGCCATCGGCGCGGTGATCGGCACGCTGGGCGGCGCCGAGGCGCGTAAACGCCTGGCCGCCGCCTTCGGCAAGGACCCGCCGGCCGCCTTCATCGAGGACGCGGTGGCGATCGTCGGCGGGCTTCTGATCGCGGCGGCGGCGGCATGACGGCAAAGACATTCGACGCCATCATCGTCGGTGCCGGGCAGGCCGGCCCACCGCTCGCCGGCCGGCTGAATGCGGCCGGCATGAGCGTGGCGCTGATCGAGCGAAAGCTGGTCGGCGGCACTTGCGTCAACACCGGCTGCACGCCGACCAAAACGATGGTGGCAAGCGCCTATGCCGCGCATCTCGCCCGCTCGGCCGCGGATTACGGGGTGACGCTGTCCGGTCCCGTCGGCGTAAACTACAAGGCGATCAAGGCGCGCAAGGACAAGGTCTCCAACGGCGCCCGCGGCAATCTCGAAGACTGGATTGCCGGCATGGACAAATGCACGCTCTATCGCGGCCATGCGCGCTTCGTAAGCGCCAACACGGTGCGCGTCGGCGACGATCTGCTGAGCGCCGAAAAGATATTCCTCAACACCGGCGGGCGCGCCTCGGTGCCCGACCTGCCTGGCATCGACGGCATTTCTTACCTGACCAATTCCTCGATGATGGATCTCGACGTGCTGCCGCGCCATCTCATCGTTGTCGGCGGCAGCTATGTCTCGCTCGAATTCGCGCAGATGTTCCGCCGCTTCGGTTCCGAAGTCACGGTCATCGAAAAAAGCCCGCGCCTGATCGGTCGCGAGGACGAGGATGTCTCGGACGCCATTTTGTCGATCCTCGAAAACGAAGCCATTGCCGTCCATCTCGGCGCCGACGACATCCGCTTCGCCAGGCGAGGCAACGAAATCGCCGTGACCTTCTCGCCAGGCAAGGCGGCTGCGGTCGGCTCGCATGTGCTGCTGGCGCTCGGCCGCACGCCAAACACCGACGATCTCGGCCTCGACAAAGCCGGCGTCGAGGTCGACAAACGCGGCTTCATCGTCGTCGACGACCAGTTGCGCACCAGCGTGCCCGGCATCTGGGCGATGGGCGACTGCAACGGCAAGGGCGCCTTCACCCACACCTCGTACAACGATTACGAGATCGTCGCCGCCAACCTGCTCGACAACGATCCGCGCAAGGTCAGCGACCGCATCGAGGCCTATGCGCTCTATATCGACCCACCGCTCGGCCGCTGCGGCATGACCGAAGCCGCGGTAAGGAAATCCGGCCGCCGCGCCTTGGTCGGCCAGCGGCCAATGACCCGCGTCAGCCGTGCCGTCGAAAAAGGTGAGACGCAAGGCTTCATGAAGATCCTGGTCGATGCCGACACCAAGGAGATCCTCGGCTGTTCGGTGCTCGGCCCGGGCGGCGACGAGGCGGTGCACTGCGTGCTCGACCTGATGTATGCCAAGGCGCCGGTCAGCACGCTGGCGCGCGCCGTGCACATCCACCCGAACGTCTCGGAGCTTCTGCCGACCATCGCCCAGGAACTCAAGCCGCTGGTGTGACGGCCGGGTAGAATCGTGCGCCCATAGCGGCAGCGACTGGACCAATCGACAGCCCAGCGGCAAAAGGGCATGTGTTCCGCCTCTTCTCCCGGAGCCATCCCATGCAGAAGTCCATCGAACGCGTCGCCGGCGACAGCGAAGGCGTTTCCTACGAATTCCCCGTCTTCCGCTTCGCCGGAACGGACAAGACGGCGCCTTCCGCCTATCTGCAGGCGGCACTTCATGCCGGCGAATTGCCGGGCGTCGTCGCCATCGACACGCTGATGCCGATGCTCAGCAAGGCGGAAGCCGAAGGCCGCATCACCGGCAATATGACCATCGTGCCCTGGGCTAATCCGATCGGCCGCGCGCAATATCTTTACGGCGACCATCAGGGCCGCTTTCATCTGGGCACGCGCACCAATTTCAATCGCGGCTTTCCGCGGCTCGCCGCGCCCGACCTCACGCTGCTGCCGGCGCACGGCACGGTCGACCAGCGGCTGAAAACGCGGCTGCTGCAGCTCTCCATTGGCCACGACATCGTGCTCGACCTGCATTGCGACGATGAGGGCCTCGCCTATCTTTACGTCCACACCAGCCTGTGGCCGGCCATGGCGGATTGTGCAGCGGCCATGGGCGTCGACGCGGTGATGCTGTGGGACGAAGACCCCGACGGCACCTTCGAAGGCGCCTCGATCATGCCGTATCAGAACGTTCCCGCCGACGTCGCGTGCCTCGACCGGCGCGTCGCCACCACGGTCGAATATCGCGGCATACTCGATGTCGACGGCGCCCTCGCCGGCGCCGATGCCGAAGGGCTCTACCGGCTGCTGGTGGCGCGCGACGTCATCCAGGATCAGGCGCTGCCCGCGCCTGGCAGCTTCGTTGGGCTCGTCGCGCCGCTCGAAAACATCGAGATGATGCCGGCGCCCCGCTCGGGCGCGATCCTGTACGACGTGAAGCCGGGCGACCGCGTCACCAAGGGTGCGCGCCTTGCCACCATCGTCCACGCGCCCGGCGAGCCCGACGGCCGCACGGAAGTGTTGGCGCCGCAGGCGGGCCTCATCCTGACGCGGCGTTCCCGCCGCATCATCCGCGCCGGCGAAGACCTCGTGAAGCTGGTCGGCGACGGGACGAGCGCCGATGCAAGGTCGGGAACGCTGGAGGACTGACGCACCCCGCCAGGTTATCCCGAAATCGCCTGTCGCGCCTTGGCCT
Organism: Mesorhizobium sp. M0185; assembly: GCF_040322175.1. NCBI lineage: Bacteria > Pseudomonadati > Pseudomonadota > Alphaproteobacteria > Hyphomicrobiales > Phyllobacteriaceae > Mesorhizobium > Mesorhizobium sp. M0185. Next base: position 135,970 of record NZ_JAMYSY010000006.1, read on the forward strand.
CCAGCCATTCGGCCATCTGCCGGTACGGCACCGGACCATGGCTCACGCGGGCGACGCCGAGTTCGGCAAGCCTCTGGCGCGGCGGCACATGCGCCAGGGCAATGATGTTGACCGGCAATGCCGTTGCCTCGCAGAGCGCCTCGATCAGGCCTTCATCGGCAAGCCCCGGCGCAAAGAAGCCATGCGCTCCGGCCCTTTCGTAGGCGTGCGCCCGCTCGATCGCCTGATCGAGAAGAGCCTTGTCGTGCGCATTCGGTTTAGTCTTCAGGAAAATGTCGGTTCGGGTGTTAATGAAGGCCGGAATACCCGACGTCTTCACCGCCGCTGCAGCCGCTTCGATCCGCCTCACCTGTATGGCGATGTCGTGCAGCCCACTGCCGCCGACGATCTGATCCTCGAAATTAAAGCCGACGGCTCCAGCCTGCACGGCGAGCGTCACGCTGCGGGCGACAACCTCCGGAGCGACCCCGTAACCCCCCTCGAGGTCCATGGTTACCGGCACATCCACCGCCGCAACGATGCGTTTGATGTTTTCGAGCGCCAGTTCCAACGGGATTTTCTCGCCATCGGCGAATCCGAAAGCGGCCGCGACCGGCCAGCTTCCGGTGGCGATGGCCTTGGCCCCTGCTTTCTCGATGATCTTGGCGGAGCCTGGGTCCCAGGCATTGTAGAGGACAATCGGGTTTCCCTTGACATGGAGAGAATGGAACGTCCGTGCGCGGTCGAACTGCTGGGTCATTTGATGTTTTCCCGTCTTCCTGCTGTTTGATGCAGAGTCTAGGCAGGACGGCCGGTCTTGGCCATGTGCCATGGGTTGCGAAAGCGGCAGCCACCCCACAGACTTTCAAACCTGTTGCGCATACCGCTTTTCGCGGCTATGGATTTCGCCATGAATATGCGTTCGATCAAGACCATTTGGTGGTGGGCTCGCTGACAGCGGCCTGTTCGAACGCGTTCGCGTGACAATCGAGGGTGGCCGCAGCGGAATGTCCGGGCGGCCATTTGTTTTTTCAAGCCATTCCCGGGTCCGTTGCCCCAAAGACGCTGATGGAGACGGCAATGACGACGAAAATTCTGGAGAATGGCGCCGAGCGCTTCGTCACGGCGGGTGGCGTGGCGATTACCCGCCAGCGCCATGACCGGCCTTACGAGGGGGCGATCGACGGCTATGTCGATGGCCTGAATTCGCGCCGCGGCGCCGTGTTTTCCTCGAATTACGAATATCCCGGCCGCTATACGCGCTGGGACACCGCCATCATCGATCCGCCGGTGGTGATCTCGGCACGCGGCCGCGCCATGCGCATCGAGGCGCTGAACCGCCGCGGCGACGTGCTTTTGCCGGTGATCGGCGCGGTGCTTGCCGGCCTTGACGATGTCACGATCGCCGAGACGTCCAACAAACTCATCCGCCTCGAGGTCGCCAAGCCCGATCGTATCTTCACTGAAGAGGAACGCAGCCGCGTTCCCTCCGTCTTCACCGTGCTGCGCGCCATCACGGCTTTGTTCAAGACCGAGGAAGACGCCAATCTCGGCCTCTATGGCGCCTTCGGCTACGACCTCGCCTTCCAGTTCGATCCGGTCGACTACAAGCTCGAGCGCAAGCCAAGCCAGCGCGATCTCGTGCTGTTCCTGCCCGACGAGATCCTCGTCGTCGACCACTATTCGACCAAGGCCTGGACCGACCGCTACGACTATTCCGGCGATGGCTTCTCGACCGAAGGCCTGCCGCGCGACGAAATCGTCGAGCCGTTCAGGACCGCCGACCGCATCCCGCCGCGCGGCGACCACGAGCCCGGCGAATATGCCAAGCTGGTGCGCAAGGCGATGAAGAGCTTCGAGCGCGGCGACCTGTTCGAAGTGGTGCCGGGGCAGATGTTCTACGAACGCTGCGAAACCCAGCCCTCCGAGATTTCCCGCAAGCTGAAGAGCATCAACCCTTCGCCCTATTCCTTCTTCATCAATCTCGGCGAGGGCGAATATCTGATCGGCGCCTCGCCGGAAATGTTCGTGCGCGTCAACGGCCGCCGCGTCGAGACCTGCCCGATCTCCGGTACCATCAAGCGCGGTGACGACGCCATCTCCGACAGCGAGCAGATCCTGAAGCTGCTCAATTCGAAGAAGGACGAATCCGAACTCACCATGTGCTCGGACGTCGACCGCAACGACAAGTCGAGGGTCTGTGAGCCGGGCTCGGTGCGCGTCATCGGCCGCCGCCAGATCGAAATGTACTCCCGCCTGATCCACACCGTCGACCACATCGAGGGGCGGCTGCGCGAAGGCATGGACGCCTTCGACGCCTTTCTGTCGCATGCCTGGGCGGTCACCGTCACCGGCGCGCCGAAATTATGGGCCATGCGCTTCATCGAGCAGAACGAGAAGAGCCCGCGCGCCTGGTATGGCGGGGCGATCGGCATGGTCAATTTCAACGGTGACATGAACACCGGCCTGACGCTTCGCACCATTCGCATCAAGGACGGCATCGCCGAGGTGCGCGCCGGCGCCACGCTGCTCTTCGACAGCATTCCCGAGGAAGAAGAAGCCGAAACCGAACTGAAGGCATCCGCCATGCTCTCCGCCATCCGCGACGCCAAATCAGGCAATGCCGCCAGCACCGAACGCAGCACCGCGCGTGTCGGCGACGGCGTCAACATCCTGCTGGTCGACCACGAGGACAGTTTCGTCCATACGCTCGCCAACTATTTCCGCCAGACCGGCGCCAATGTCTCGACGGTGCGCACACCAGTGCCGGATGAGATCTTCGACCGGCTGAAGCCAAACCTGGTCGTGCTCTCGCCCGGCCCCGGCACGCCGAAGGACTTCGACTGCGCCGCCACCATCAAGCGGGCCCGTGCGCGCGACCTGCCGATCTTCGGCGTCTGCCTCGGGCTGCAGGCGCTGGCCGAGGCCTATGGCGGCGAGCTGCGCCAACTGCACATCCCGATGCATGGCAAGCCGTCGCGCATCCGCGTGTCGAAGCCGGGCATCATCTTCTCCGGCCTGCCCAAGGAGGTGACGGTCGGCCGCTATCATTCGATCTTTGCAGATCCGGTGCGGCTGCCCGATGGTTTTGTCGTCACCGCCGAGACCGAGGACGGCATCATCATGGCCTTCGAGCACCGCAAGGAGCCGATCGCCGCAGTGCAGTTCCACCCGGAGTCGATCATGACGCTCGGCCACAATGCCGGCATGCGCATCATCGAGAACATCGTCGCGCACCTGCCGCGCAAGGCCAAGGAAAAGGCCGCTTAATTCGAGGGCTCAGTGTTGGGATCTTTTCCCCAGTGACCGCGGCGGAAATCAAAGCCGCCGCCAGGCAGAAGGTCGCCAGCCTCGCCTTCTGGTCGATCGTCGTCGCCTGCGTCGTGCTCGGCCTGAAGCTGGTGGCCTGGTACGTCACCGGTTCGGTCGCGCTTTATTCGGACGCGCTGGAATCGATCGTCAACGTCATTGCCTCTGCCGCCGCCTATTGGGCGATCCAGGTCAGCTACAAGCCAGCCGACCAGGACCATCCGTTCGGCCACCACAAGGCCGAGTATTTCTCGGCCGTCCTCGAAGGCGTGCTGATCGTGCTTGCCGCCTTGCTGATCCTCAATGAGGTCTGGTGGTCCTGGCAGCATCCCGCCCTGCTGGAACAGCCATGGACCGGCCTTGCCGTCAATGGCGTCGCAACGGTCATCAACGCTGTCTGGGCCTTGACGCTGATCCGCACCGGCCGAAGCGAAAAATCGCCGGCTCTCGTTGCCGACGGCAGGCACATCATGACCGACGTGGCGACCTCGGTCGGTGTGTTCATCGGCCTGGTCGGCGCCGTGCTGACCGGCTGGCAGGTTCTCGATCCGGCTCTTGCCGTGATCGTGGCGCTGAACATCCTGTGGCAGGGCTGGCACGTCATCGGCTCCTCGATGAACGGGCTGATGGACCGCGCCGTCGACACCCAGGAACATATCCGCATACGCGACATCATCTCGGCCAATTGCAAGGGCGCGCTCGAGGTCCACGACCTGAAGACGCGCATCGCCGGCCGCGCCACCTTCATCGAGTTCCACCTGGTCGTCGACGCCGACATGTCTGTCGGCGCCAGCCACGTCATCTGCGACCGCATCGAAGACGCGCTGCAGGCCGAAATCCCTTCCGTGCGGGTCATCATCCATGTCGAGCCCGACGACGAGGCGAAACTGCCCAAGGGCACGACGGCCGTGCCGTTCGCGTGAAGCGATAGCGGGACGCCGCCATCCAAAAACCTTGAGGTCGGCGGGACAGCACCCCCCTCTGTCCCGCCGGCATCGCGTCTCTGAACTGCTACAGCCCGCAGGCAGCCTGCGGCATCGGCTCCAGCCGGTAGACCTTGTCGTCGGAGCTGGTGTCACCTTCCGCCGCTTTCGAGCACAGATCGATGATCGGCAGGCCGCTGTTCGGGTTGGCCAGCATCATCGTGCCGTTGGCGCCGCGGCGAAGGAAGACCTCCCTTTGCGCGATGTCACAGGACGCAGCACCCGTCTTCGCGCTCGCCGCGCAGCGCCACTGGTCGCCCTCGCCCTGACAATTATAGACCTGCGTGACCTTGGCCGATTTCTGCCGCGTGGTAACCGAAACGGCGATATCGGCGCCGCTTGGCCAATTGGCCGGATCGCCCTCCTTGGCGAAAGACGCCAGCTCGACCGGTCCGCGGAACACCCTGATCGACTGGGTCAGTTGGTCGGGATGCGAGCCGAGATGCTCGGCGTCGTAGTCGCGTCCGTAGCAGAAGGCCTGGTCCGGCTTCAGCCGCTCGCGCAATGGCGGGCCAAGTGCCGGATCGATCGGGTCGATGCGCGCGAACTCCGCCTTGCAGGTGGCGGCCGGCATCGGATCGAGCCTGAAGCCGTTGTCGTCCTTGCCCAGCGCCTGCCTTTCGTACTCCGCCTTGCCGAGCTCGTCTTCCGATCCGGCGTCGAGATAGAGGTCGGGCTGCACGTCCGAGACGATCAGCCGGCCTTTGTCGTCGACCTTCAGCGAAGCCATGGTGCGGTCGCAGTCCATACCGCACCGGATCGGGCCGGTCTTGCCGTCCTCCGACTCATGACTGCACCAGCCGCCAAGCCATTCAGGCGCCTCGGCGCCGCGCACCGTCGTCGCCATGAAGCCATTGTAGGAGGAATCGATGCCGGCGCTTGGCTCCTCGTTTGGCCGGCTGACCGGATCGCGGCCGTAATAGAAGAAGATGCGCGTCACCTTCTGCTGCGGATGCGACTTGAGATGCGCGGCGTCATAGACGCGGCCGAAGCAGGCGTCCTTGCCGTCGGGGCTGAGCTCGGTGAGTTTGAGCGTGTCGTCGGCGAAAGCAGAGCCGGCGACGGCGGCGAGCAAGGCAACCCCAACTCCGGCGCCCATCACGGTCCTTGATATCATGCTGGCTCCCCCTGCCCCGACAAGACGTGGCTTCAATTTATGTTAGGATCGAGGCCGAGGCCACGCAAATTGCGCGCGCCGGCCAAATGGGAGATGAAGCCATGCGACGCCGCGATATTTTCCGCGTCGGTCTTGCCGGAGCCGCCGGGCTTTTCGGGCTGCGCCCCACCAAGGCGGCAGCCATTGAAGTCAAGGCCGTCGAAGAGGAAAGGCAAAAGGTCGCCTATCACCTCAGCGATCTCGACAAGGTCAATTTCGTGCTCGGCAACATCAAGAACCACTTCGAAGGCACCGACGGCAAAGTCGACATCGCGCTTGTCGTGCACGGCCCGGCACTTGCCGCCTTCAAGTCGAAGGGTATATCGGCCGCCATTTCCGGGCGGTTCGCCGGCCTTGTCCAGGATGGGCTCAGCCCGCACGCTTGCGCCAACACCATGCACGGCATGGATATCGGCCTGGCCGACCTGCTCGACGGCTTCCATGCAGCCGACAGGGGCGGCGTCGTCAAGCTCGCCGAATTGCAACGCCAGGGCTACGCCTATCTCAGGCCATAGGGCAATTCCAGGAAAAGTGTGAAACGGTTTGCCGTCCGGAATTGCGTCAAGACAAAGAGGGAGCGGTTCGCCGTTTCCGTGAAACGGTGAACCGCCCTAAACTTTTACGGACTTGAACGCGAGGACTGCGAGGGCCTACGAAGAGCAGGCAGAGTCCCCGGAGGAATAGACGTGCCAGCCACCACCACCCTTGTCAGCCCCTCTCTCGTCATCCCCGACCTTGCCGGAAAGGCGGTCCTGGTCACCGGCGCCTCGACCGGCATCGGCGCGGCGCTCGCACTCGCCTACGCCGCGCAGAAATGCCGCGTCGCACTGCATTACAATTCGAGCCGCGCGGCTGCCGAAAACCTGGCCGCGACCATTCGCAACGGCGGCGGCGACGTGTTCCTCGCCCAGGGCGATTTCTCGATTCCCGCCGATGTCGAGCGCGTCGTCGAGGACAGTGCGCAACATTTCGGCCGGCTCGACGGCCTCGTCAACAATGCCGGCGGCATGCTCGGCCGCGTGGCCTATGCCGAGCAGACCGAGGCGCATTACGACGCGGTGATGGACCTCAACGCGCGTTCCGTGCTGACAGCTTCGCGCAAGGCAATCCCATGGCTGAAGCGGCAGGGTGGCTTCATCGTCAACACCTCCTCGATCGCCGCGCGCAACGGCGCCGGCGGCGGCGCCGGCCTGTACGGCTCGGCCAAGGCCTTCGTCTCCAACGTCACGCGCGGCATGGCCAAGGAGCTGATCGGTTTCAACATCCGCGTCAACGCGGTGGCGCCCGGCACGATCGCGACACCTTTCCACGAGCGCTACTCGACCGACGACCAGATGAAGGGCATGATCGCCACCATCCCGCAGGGCCGCGCCGGCACCGCCGAGGACTGCGTTGGCGCCTATCTGTTCCTCTCCTCCGATCTGTTGAGCGGCTACATCACCGGCCAGGTGATCGAGGTGAATGGCGGGCAGTTGATGCCGTAGACGGCGAACTGCATACTCCTGGTTGCGTCATCTCAACGGAGCAAAGCGAATGTACGGACTGATCGGCAAGATGCGGGCGATGCGCGGCCAGCGTGACGCAATGATGGATATCCTGCTCGCCAGCACCGGCGCCATGCCCGGCTGCCTGAACTACATCATCGCCACCGACCCGGCCGATGCCGACGCGATCTGGGTGACCGAAGTGTGGACCGACGCCGAAAGCCACAAGGCTTCGCTGCAGCTGCCCGAAGTCCAGGCGGCAATCGCCAAGGCACGGCCGATCATCGCCGGCTTCGAGTTCCAGGTGGAGACGCATCCTGTTGGCGGGTTCGGGTTGCCGGCGGTGAAGGCGGGATAGAGGGAGAGGCCTATGGGACAGCGCCCCCCTCTGGCCTGCCGGCCATCTCCCCCTCAAGTGGGGAGATTGGCAGCTTCGCCGACAGCGCTCTTTTTTGGAGATTGGCGAAGGCCGACGTGACATCCAATCTCCCCACTAGAGGGGGAGATGTCCGGCAGGACAGAGGGGGGCGCGAAGGATCGCTGCGGATGGTTGGTGCCATTACCACCCAAGCCCTTTTCCGCGCAAAAAGGGTTCGCATTTTTTCGCCACCGGTCTAAGAGCCCATCTATGGATTCTTCCCCGAACCCGCCGGCCATCGAGCATCTGGCGCGGATCCACAGGGCCTGGCAGTGGCCGGTCCTGGTGGTGGTCTCGGTGCTGTTTGCCGGCGCGCTGGAACTCGCCGCCCTGCCCGCCGCGCTCTTGATCGGACCGATGCTGGCGGCCATCGCTGCCGGCACCAACGGCGCCACGGTGCGCGTGCCGCGGGTTCTGTTCGGCTCAGCCCAGGCGGTCGTCGGCTGCCTCGTCGCCAGTTCCATCTCGGCCGATATCTTTCCCGTCTTCTACAAGGAATGGCCGCTGTTCCTTGGCGTCGTGATGGCGACGGTCGCGGCATCCAGCCTGCTCGGCTGGCTGATCAGCCGCTGGCGCATCCTGCCCGGCACCACCGCGGTCTGGGGCTCGTCGCCGGGCGCCGCTACCGCCATGGTGCTGATGGCCGGTGCCTTCGGCGCCGACCAGCGCCTCGTCGCCTTCATGCTTTATCTGCGCGTCATCTGCGTCTCGATGACGGCAGCCCTAGTGGCCAAGCTTTGGGTCGACACCTCAGGCATCGAGGTGCCGGCCATCGTCTGGTTCCCGCCGGTCGACCCGCAAGGCTTGGCCGCAACATTCGGCGTGGCGCTGGTCGGCGGCCTCGCCGGAAAGCTTTTCCGGCTGCCGTCGCCGTTTTTCCTCGGCACCTTCATTTTCGGCACCGTGATCCATCTCGGGCTCGGCGTGACCATGCAGTTGCCACCCTGGCTGCTTGCCTTGAGCTATACGATGATCGGCTGGAGCATCGGCCTGAATTTCACCAGGGCCATTTTGCGCCACGCGGCCCGCGCGCTGCCGCAGATCGTCGGCTCGATCATTGCCCTGATCGTCTTTTGCGGCGGCCTCGCCTTCCTGATCAGCCGCCTGCTCGGCATCGATCCGCTGACCGCCTATCTGGCAACCAGCCCCGGCGGCATGGACAGCGTCGCCATCATCGCCGCCGCCGCGCAGCATGTCGACATCTCCTTCGTCATGGCGCTGCAATCGGCACGCTTCCTGATCGTGCTTCTGGTCGGCCCAAGCGTGGCGCGGCTGGTGGCGAGAAGCCTCAAACCATAGCAGCTTGCCTCTCCCTGATTGGCAGCTGGTTTTCCTGAAACCGGTCACACTTTGCTGTCGCCGACCGTATCGGGCCAGCACCCGCACGAGCTCAAAAAATAACTTGACTCAAATACTCAGATTTGAGAGCCCCTTCCGTCAATGTACGGAAGAGTGGAGACGAGTTGATGCGGAAACGGACGATGACATGGCTCCTGGGGATATCACTGCCGGGCAGCATGGCCCTGCTCGGCCTGTCCGGGCCGGCTCACGCCCAGGACCAGGGCGGCGTCACCGTTCTCAACAAGATCGAGGTCGATGCCGAGAGCGACGAGATCCTCGTGCAGGACGGCTACGTCGCCAAGAAGGACCGCATCGGCACCAAGACCGACACGCCGATGGTCAAGATTCCGCAAGCCGTTTCGGTTGTGACGCAAAAGCAGATCGAGGACCAGAAGCCACGCACGCTGAACGAATCGCTCGGCTATGTCGCAAGCGCCAATCCGAACAGCTTCGGCTTCGACACCCGCTACGATGCCTTCTTCCTGCGCGGCTTCCAGGCCTTTTACAACGGCATGTTCCGCGACGGGCTGCGCCAGTACAACGGCCTCTCGGCCTGGTTCAAGACCGAGCCCTACGGCATCGAAGGCGTCACCATCCTGAAGGGGCCGGCCTCCTCGCTTTACGGCATCAGCGGTCCGGGCGGCATCGTCAATCTGGTCACCAAGCGCCCCAAGGAAGAACAGTTCCGCGAGGTCGAAATGCTGCTCGGCGAGCACAATCGCTTCCAGGCCGCACTCGACGCTTCCGGCCCGGTGAACGACGACGGCAGCATCCTCTACCGCTTCACCAGCCTCGGCCGCACCAGCGACACCGACCTGCCCGGTTATCCCGACGACAAGATCTATCTGGCGCCGGCCGTCACCTTCAAGCCGGACGAGGACACCAAGCTGACCATCCTCGGCGAATATTCGAAATCCGTCACCGGCGGCACCGCTGCCTTCTACAATTCGGGCGGCGCTCTGACGAACCTCTACGAGGGCGATCCCGTCTGGAACGACTTCGACCAGACCCAGGGCCGTATCGGTTACGAGTTCGAGCACCGTTTCAGCGACGTGCTGACGGTCCGGCAGAACCTTCGCTACGGCGCCGTCGACAGCGACATCGAATATAGCGGTCATTACCCGGACGGCGTGGATCTGAAACGCTATTGGGGCCACTACACCGAGACCATGAAGAACTTCGTCGTCGACAACATGGCGCAGTTCGAATTCGATACCGGCCAGGTCAGGCACACGGCGGTAGCCGGCATCGACTACGCCTGGTCGAACTATGACGCCGGCAGCGGTATCTCCTATGTCTCCGTCGGTGACATCAAGGCCGCTCCGGTTCCTTACTCTGGCGGGCAGGAGATGAACCAGCTCGGCGCCTATCTGCATGACCAGATGGAGTGGAACGATTTCACCCTGTTCGCCAGCGGTCGCTACGACTGGGCCGACACCACCTCGACCGCCGCCGACTTCACCAAGTCCAAGCAGGACGACAGTGCCCTTTCCGGCCGGCTCGGCCTGTCCTACCAGACCGAATGGGGCATCACGCCCTATGTCAACTATTCGACGTCGTTCTCGCCCAATATCGGCTTCGTCTATGACGATGTCAGCAGCCCTGTCGGTCGCGTCGCCCGTCCGACCATTGCGACGCAGAAGGAAATCGGCGTCAAATACGAATTTGCCGACTATAACGCCGCCGTCAGCGCCGCTCTGTTCGACATCGACCAGAAGGATGGCGTCGTCTTCGACGCCTCGACCGGCATCAACAAGCAGCGCCAGCTCGACCTGAACTCGCGCGGCGTCGAACTGGAAGCCAGCGCCTCGCTCGACAACGGCCTCAGCATACTCGCCTCTTACACCTATCTGCGCGTGAAAATCGAACGCGGCGCCACGGGAACCGCAGGCAAGGAACTGTCGGCGACGCCAAATCACATCCTGTCGCTCTGGGGGCAGTACCAGTTCGAGGACGGGACGCTGCAGGGGCTCGGGCTGGGCAGCGGCGTTCGCGTTGCCGGCTCGAGCTATGGCGACGACACCAACACCTTCAAGAACGATGCGCGCGCCTTCGTCGACGCCTCGCTCTCCTACGATTTCGGCTACCGCAATCCCAAACTCGAGGGCGTGAAGCTGCAGGTCAACGCCAAGAACCTGTTCGGCACTCAAAAATCCATCTGCTCGGCCGGCTATTGCTACCGCGACGAGGGCCGCTCGCTGTTCGCTAGCCTGCGCTACCGCTTCTGATGTCGATCGCCGTTTCCAGCCGGGCATCGATGCCTGTCGCGATCCTCCTGGCGATCGGCGGGCTCTACGTCGCGCAGAGTGTGATCGGCGGCATCACCTGGGCGGGGCTGCCGGCGGTGATGCGCGACCAGGGCCTGCCGCTCGACCGGATCGGCCTGGTTTCGCTGATCGCGCTGCCATGGGCGCTCAAGTTTCTATGGGCGCCGGCCGTCGAGCGCTATCGGCTGCCGCCGGTCGGCAAGAACCGCACCGGCACGATCGTCGCCGCCGGTGGACTTGCGTCCATCGCCGGGCTGTGGGCCGTCGGCGCGCTCGGCCCGGAAGCCTGGTGGCCGGTCCTGGCCTGCCTGACCATCGTCGCCTTCGCCGCCTCGACGGTCGACATTGCCTGCGATGGTTTCGCCGTGCAGAGCCTGGCCAGGGAAAACCACGGTTGGGGCAATGCCGCGCAGGTCGGCGGCGCCTATCTCGGCTCGGCCATCGGCGCCGGCCTGTTTCTGCTTCTGGTCGACGCTTATGGCTGGCGCATCGCCGTTTGGGCGATGGCCTTGCTGCTCCTGCCGCTCGGCCTCCCCTTCCTGCTCGGCGCGGCCGGCCGCGCGCGCGAGGAGACGCGCGAGCATGTTCCCAGCCTCCTCGACGCGTTGAAGCGTCCCGAAATTCGGCGCGGCCTGGCAGCGTCGGCCACCTATGTCCTGGCCCAGAAGGCGGCACTCGCCATGCTCGGACCATTCCTGATCGACGCCGGGCTCGACCTCTCGATGGTCGGACTTGTCAACGGCGTCGGCAGCATGTTCGTCGGCTTGGCTGCCGCACTCGCCGGCGGCGCTCTCGTCAAATGGTTCGGCCCGCGCAACGTGCTCGTCCTGGCGCTTTTCCTGCAGGCCGGATCGCTGTTCTTCTTTTCGGTCTTCGATTTTCTCGGCGGCTTCTCGACCACCGCTTTGATGGCCATCGCGGTGCTCAGCTCGTCCGGCTTCATGGCTCTCGGTTTCGTCGCGCTTTACGCGCAGTTCATGCGCTGGTCAGATCCAAGACAGGCTGGCGTCGACTTCACGCTGTTCCAGTGCATGGACGCACTGATGAGCATGGCCGGCGGGATCGCGGCCGGCTACGCCGCGCAGTATTTCGGCTATGGCGCGTTCTTCGCAGGCGCCGGCCTGGTCGCGCTGCTGGCGGCCCCGGCGATCGCCTTCGTATCCGACCGCCGCTGACCGCGGAGCATCGTCGCGCACTATTCTTCGCCACCGTCCGCCGCTTGCGCCCCGCGGCGCCAGTAGGCGATGACCAGATGCCGGTCGCGCGGCACACCCCATTCCTTGCGGACGATCCTGCGGATCTCGCGGAAATCGCCGAACTCGCATCCGGCCCAGACATAGAGATTGTCGGCAAGCGCGGTGCGGTTCCGCTGCCGCAGCACCGTCGGCAACAGGCTGGCCGTGCCGGCCTCGCGCCCATGCCGATAGAGCCAGGTGACGGCAACGGCCTCACCCGCGGCCAGCGGCATCCGATCGTCGGGACCATCGACCTCGATGAACGCTTCGGCGCGGGTTGACGGCGAAAGCTGCTCCAGGATCCTGCCGATCGCCGGAAGCGCGGTGTCGTCGCCGAGCAGCAGCAGGTTTTGCGCCTCGGGCACGCCACCTCCGCCCGGTCCGATCATGCCGATGATCTCGCCGGCAACTGCCTTTTCGGCGAAAGCGGCCGCCGGCGTATCCATACCGGGGTGGAGGACGAAATCGACATCCAGCCAGCCGCTTGCGGCGTCCAGTGCCCGGATCGTGTAGACCCGCACGACGAGCGCGTCCTCGCCCGACGGCCAGACCATCAGGCCGTCGGCGCCCATCGACGGCCACACCGGTGGCCTGCCGCGCGGCGGCAGCAGCAGCCGCACATGCAGGCCGCCACGGCCAAAGCGGCCGAGTTCGTTGCTGGCGAAGCGGACGCGCTGCATATGCGGAGAAATCCGCGTCGAGGACAGCACCGTGATCTCGCGGAAGAACACCGGCGGACCGGCATCGCTGCCGTCGCCCTGCCAGGCGATGCCCCTGGTCGTGCCGAGATGTTGCGAAAAATGGCCGGCGACCGCCATCTTCATGTAGGACAGGCAGGTTTCATCCTCGGCCGCGACGCGGATCAGCACGTTGTCGTCACCGAGCGTCGCCTTCAACGAGCCGTAATGCGTGCGAAATTCCCAATGATCGGCAAGGCCGGTATCGATCTCGGATTCGCCATGCTCGGCGCGCAGCCTGTCCATCACCGACCGGATAGCGGCACCGCTGATCCGGGTTTGCGCACTCAATTGCTCCATCGCTCAGCCTTTCGATGCCGTTGAATTCGAGATCGCCATACGGCGTCCTCGCCACGCCGGAATGCCACAGCCGGCCCGGCGTTTCCACTGAAAGATGATAAGTATAGTCATGTTTTTAAATCAGGCTGAAGGGAAGTCCATTTGCAGGCCGCATCACCTAGATATCGACATGCAATAGGTCGTAAACTCGTAAAGCGGGGCGTCGCCAGCGGCAGGGATCGAACCCGCACCTGAACCAAGAGGCTCAGGATCACTGTGGTGATACGTTTACCAATTCCGTCACGCTGGCACCTGCCTCGTAGCGCAAATTTGCGCGGATTGCCATTCGAGGCTTCTCTTGTGGCGTCCGAGCCGATTCAGCGTCGGCATGAGCCGATACGACCTGCCCGACTTCGAGTGGCGTGATCGAGCCGCTCCTGCCCAACAACCCGCCAGGCGTGCCGCGTGTGGATGATCGCCGCGTGCTGAACGACATCTTCTCAAGGCGACTGTGGCTGCGCTTGTGAGTCTACGGTAATCTAATCCAGCCGGTGCATCAGATCGTCGTCCAGCCAGCGGGCGAAGAAATAGACCAGTTGCTTGTGCCACCACGGCCAGTCATGGGCGACATCGCCGCCCCAATAATCGACCCAGGCCGGAATCGACTTGTCACGCAGGATCTGTTCCAGCGCCTGCGTATCGGCCAGCATCCGTTCCTCCCAGGCACCCTGCCCGCAGCAGAAGATCAGCCGCAGCGCCTTCAGCCTGACAAGCAGCCCCGGATCGACGATACCCGGCAGGTAGTCGAGCGGCGAGTTGAAGAAAATCTGTCCGTCGAGCGCATTGCCGAAGAAATCGTGGGTCGAGTAAACCCCCGACAGCGCGATGACGCCGCTGGCCAGTTCCGGAAAGCGGAAGACGAAATTCGACGAATGGTAGCCGCCCATCGAGCAGCCGCAAAATAGCGGCTTCAGCGTACGCCCGCCATTGGCCTCGGCTGCGACAGACAGGAGTTCCGGCAGCGCCTCTTCGCGCACATAGCGGAAATACGCTTCATGCCGGGCGATGCGATGGGCCGGCTCGGCATGGCGGTCGAAGAAGGATTCCGCATCGATGCCGTCCAGCGTGAACAACTGGATGCGACCGGTGTCGACGAACTCGGCGAGAGCCGAGACCGCGCCGGAATCCTCGAACTGGTAGAACCGCCCTTGCGAAGTCGGGAACACAACCACGGGTCGGCCGGCATGGCCGTAGCGCTTGTATTCCATGTCGCGGCCGAGGTTGCGGCCAAAACCCTTGTGGTAGGAAACGTCCATCGCCTCACGCCTTTTCCGCATGGATGTAGTCGACCGCCCGGCGCAGCGCCTTCGGGTCGGTGGAGCGCAGCTGATAGGCGTAGTTTCCCATGGCGCGGCTGAAAACCTCCTCGATGGCGTGATGATGGACGATCATGCCGCCATGGGCGGCCAGCACGTCGGCGTGGCTGTGCACATAGTTGAGGTGCCGCTTGCGGCTGGCATAGGCGGTGAAATACTTGCCCCTGTAAGGGCCGCCGGCGGCGTCCTTGACCACCATGTCGGCCCATGCGGCATAAACATCGATATCGAAGGTGTAATTGATGGCATCGGTCATCCAGGCGCCAGGCGGCCGCATGTTGACCTCCAGCGCGATGACCCTGTCGTCCCTGGTTTCGAACAGCTCGATGTGGAAGAAGCGCTCGCGCACGTCGAACGCCTTGAGGATTTTCCTACCGGCCTCCTCGACCGCCCGGCTGATCTCGGGAAAACAGACATAGCTCATATGGCGGTCGCGGTTGACCACCTCCATGACGCTCTGGTCGTAGCGGTGGCTGGCGGCCAGCACCACCTCGCCGTCGCGGTTGATCAGCCCGTCATAGGTCACCACCAGCCCTTCGATGAATTGCTCCATGACGAAGCTGACGCCTTCCGGCTTGTCCCTGAAGAAGCTGTCGAGTTCGCCGGCGTTGGAGATTTTGAAAGTGTTCGAGGCGCCAGAGCCCGAATCCGGCTTCACCACCACGGGATAGCCGACACGGCGGATGAAGGTCATGGCGCCGGCGCGGTCGGAGCATTTGCGTTGCGGGATGGTTTCGACGCCGCTCTTGCGGAAGAACGCCCGCATGCGGCTCTTGCGTTTCAAATTCTTGACGAAGTCGAGCTTGGTGCCGAAGATGTTGAAGTCGGTGCGGATAGTGGCTTCCAGCTCCAGCCAATGCTCGTTGAGCGATTCGAACCGGTCGACGCGGCCCCATTTGTGGATGAAATGGCCGATCGCCCGGAACACCGGATCGTACTCCTCCATGTCGTCGATGCGGTAATATTCCGAAAGGGCTGCCTTCAATTTGCCGTCCAGCGCATCGAACGGGGCGTCGCCCATGCCGAGCACAGTGGCGCCGGCCTTCTTCAGCCGGTCGCAGAAATCGGCGCCATTGGCTGGAAAATGCGGCGAGAAGAACACGAAGTTCATGGACGATCCCTCCCGGCGGCGAGCCATCGCACCCCCGCCGACAATCGACTCTGGCGCATTTGCCGGGCTCGGGGAAGAGCAACTGGATCAGGTGAGCGGCTGGGCCCGCGAAAGGTGACGCCAAAACCGCAAAATAAAAAACCCGCCTCGACAGCGGATCCTCGGCGCCAGTCAGCACCATACCCAAATTAGTAGCATAGCTGCCGGCACAAAGCAAGAACAAAGTTGCTGTAATCAGGAAAAATCGCTTCATGTCGGCGCCGCGCCTTCATTGCAGCTTGGGTTCCTCGCCCCACGAAATGGGGATAGGTGGCTCGGCGAAGCCGAGACGGAGAGGGGACTGCGCCCTGCGAAGGCCCCCTCTCCGGCCGCGGAGCCTGTCCTTGGGCTTGCCGAAGGCAAGACCCGTGGACAGCCACCTCTCCCCCGTTTCGCGACGGCGAGGAACGCAAGTCTTGAGGCTGGATCGGCAGCTTCTGCGACAGCGAGGCTCCCACTTGCCTCGCTTTGCCCGCTCCTGTATGAAATCCGCCATGAGCCCGCGCGCCACCTCTTTTGCGTCCCGTCAGACCGGCATTGCCGGCCAGACCGTTCGCGCGCTTGCCTCCACCCTGCTGCTTCTCGGCCTTATCGGCGATCGCCGGGTTCGCTGAAGGAGCGCCCGGCGGTCGAATTCGCCGCTCACGCGCACGCTCCTTGGCCAGTCACAAATTGGCACGTCACATCAAGCGAACGAAATTCTGGTAAAGGCGCCGCTCGCCACCAATCCGCCTGAAGCTGGATCCGCGAGCCGCCGGGAGAAAAGACGATGAACGCACGAGAAGATATCCGTCTGAATGTAGAGGAAACCGCCGGGCCCGCGAGGGGCATGCCGGATGCTGCCCGCAAGTACCAGCCCTATCCGACCGTCGGTCTTGCCGATCGCACCTGGCCCTCGAAAGTGATCGACAAGGCGCCGATCTGGTGCTCGGTCGACCTGCGCGACGGCAACCAGGCGCTGATCGATCCGATGGGCCAGGAACGCAAGGCGCGCATGTTCGCCCTGCTGCTCGACATGGGCTTCAAGGAGATCGAGATCGGCTTTCCGTCGGCCTCGCAGACCGACTTCGATTTTGCCCGCTGGTGCATCGAACAGGGCAACGTGCCCGCCGACGTCTCGCTGCAGGTGCTGGTGCAGTGCCGGCCGGAACTGATCACCCGCACTTTCGAGGCGCTGAAGGGCGCCACCAACCCGATCGTCCATTTCTATAACTCGACCAGCGAATTGCAGCGCCGCGTCGTCTTCGAGAAGGACGTCGCCGGCATCAAGCGCATCGCCACCGATGCGGCCAAGATGATCACCGACATGGCGGCAAAAGCCGGCGGCGGCTACCGTTTCGAATATTCGCCGGAGAGCTTTACCGGCACCGAGCTCGAAGTGGCGCTGGAGATCTGCAACGCCGTCACCGAGATCGTCAAGCCGACGGCGGAGAACAAGCTGATCATTAACCTGCCCTCCACGGTCGAGATGTCGACGCCCAACATCTATGCCGACCGCATCGAATGGATGTGCCGCAATCTCGACGAACGCGAGAACCTGTTGATCTCGCTGCATCCGCACAATGACCGCGGCACCGGCATCGCCACCACCGAACTCGGCCTGATGGCGGGCGCCGACCGCGTCGAAGGCACCCTGTTCGGCAACGGCGAGCGCACTGGCAATGTCGACATCGTCACGCTGGCGCTCAACATGTACACGCAAGGCGTCGATCCCGGGCTCGACTGCTCCGACATCAACCGCATGAAGGACGTCTACGAATACTCCAACCAGCTGAAGATCCCCGAGCGCCATCCCTATGTCGGCGAGCTCGTCTACACCGCCTTTTCCGGCTCGCACCAGGACGCCATCAACAAGGGCATGAAGGCGCTGCGCAAGGCCAACACGCCGCACTGGGAGGTGCCCTATCTGCCGATCGACCCGGCCGATGTCGGCCGCAGCTATGAAGCCATCATCCGCATCAACTCGCAGTCCGGCAAGGGCGGCATCGCCTATGTGCTGCATGCGGATTACGGCCTCAACCTGCCGCGCAACCTGCAGATCGAGTTCAGCCAGGCCATCCAGGCGATCACCGATGCCGAAGGCAAGGAGGTGCCGGCCAGGCGCATCTACGAGCGCTTTCTCGACACCTATGTCGACCAGCCCGGCGCGCGGCTGAAGTTCCTCGACCACCACACCTATCCCGACACCGAGGTCAAGGGCCGGCGCGTGGTCGAAGCGGTGATCCTCGACAAAGGCAAGGAGGTGACCATATCAGGCACCGGCACCGGCCCGATCGACGGCTTCGTCGATGCGCTGTCGCGCCATGTCGGGGTGCCGATGTCGGTGCTGGATTATTCCGAGCATTCCATGCAGCGCGGCTCGAATGCCTCGGCCATTTCCTATGTCGAGATGGAACATCCGGGCGGCAAGCTGTTCGGCGCCGGCATCAACACCAACATCGTCGCCGCCTCGCTCGAAGCCGTGGTTTCGGCGGCCAACCGCATCGTCGGCCGAAAGGGCGGCTAGCCGAGACCGCCAGGCCCGCGCATCAGCCCACCGGAAATTTTATCCGGTGGGTACGCTATCGCACCATAAGCAGATGCTTGTATGGCGGCGCCAGCGCGATATGATTGTACCTCAACCTGTGCCGAATTCGAAGGGATCGACACTTGCAGCATACCACGCCTGCCGCCCCCGCAGTGCGCGAAACGTTGGAGCGATTGCTTGCCAGCGAAACGTTCGGACGATCCGAGCGCGCGCGCAAGCTGCTCCGCTACCTCGTCGAGCGCGAGCAGGCAGGCGAAGCCGATAGGCTCAAGGGCTTCTCCATAGCGATGGACGTTTTCGGCAAGGACGGCGATTTCGACCCGTCGACCGATGCGGTGGTGCGGGTGCAGGCCGGCAGGCTGCGCGAGCTTCTGCAGCAGTATTTCGCCAATGAGGGCGTTGCCGAACCGGTCCGCATCGCCATTCCGCGCGGCGGCTATGTTCCGTCCTACGAGCTCAACGCCATTCGCTTGCCGGCAGAGGCTGAGGCAGAGAGCAAGCCGCAGCCGGCGACAGAGGAGGCGGCGACCGCCCCGCTCGGCTCGCCGGAAGATGCCCGCAACCGGGCACATCCGGCTGCATTGCTGAGCGTTCCAGCCGTCGCCCCTGCTGCACCTTCGCTGCAGCGGCATTTGCAGTTCTTCTGGCTGGCGATCGCGCTGGTCATTCTCATGCTGGGTGTGCTGATCCTTCGCCAGGGCAGCGTGGTATTGCTGACCGGCGGCGACACGGCGGTCGAGACCGCTGTGGCGACCGGCAGCATAGCAGCGCCTCCGGTTGAAAACCTCCCCCAGGTCTACATCGCCATCAAGGCCGACAGCGACCTGGCTCGCCGTGTCGCCGCATCGCTGCGCGCCGGCCTCAGCGGCTTCGATACCATCAATTTCATCGGCCGTGATGCCGACAGCCCGCCCGATCCAGTAACCGACGCCGCCAGCTTCGTATTCGATGTCCTGCCCGGGCCGCGTAGCGGCGACATCATGCTCGAGCTGCAAAGCGTGGCGACCGGCCGCGTGCTGCTCTCACGCAACCTGACCGCCGGCGACAGCGCGAACACCGCCATCGAGGACCAGATCTCCGGCATTTTGAGCTCGGCTCTTCCCGCCTCGGGCACGATCTACAACTACATCGAGCAGAGCGGCATCCAGACCGGGCTGACGGCGTGTCTGGTGCTCAACGGCAAATATTATCTCGACCAGAACGCCCAGACGCACGGAGCCGCTTACCGCTGCCTCGAAGATCTTGCCAACCGGGAGGCGAAGTCGTCGCTCGTCTATTCGGAACTCGCTTCCTTGCATCTCGAAGCGGTCACCGACCACTATCCCTACCCCGCCGACGCGACGATCGACAAAGCGATGACGTTTGCCCATCGCGCCATCCAGATGGGCCCGACCAGCCCCTACGCGCACCGCGCCCTTGGTTATCTCAATTCGCGCATGGGCGATTCCGCGGAATCGATCCGCTGGATGCGCAAGGCCTATGAGCTCAATCCCTACGATCTCGCAATGGCCGCCGCCTATGGCTACGGGCTGGTTTTCGCCGGCAGGTACAGCGAGGGCACCCCGATCATCGCTCACGCGGTGGACATCGCCAGCGCCCATCCGACATGGTGGGATTACGGGCTGTTCGCCGGAGAGTTCATGATGGGCGACATTCACAAGGCCACGCTCGCCAGCGACGGCTTGCGAACGACGGAAATGAAATCGCATTATCTGGCGGCGCGGCTGATCGGCGCCAAGGCTGCCGGCCGCGAGAAGCTGGCGAGCAGGCTGCTGCAGGAACTGACCGCCAAATTCCCGAAATTCGCAGCCGATCCGCGCGCAACTTTCGTCGAACGAAGATATCCCGCCGATCTGACCAACCGGCTGGTGGAAGCCCTGCGCGCCGCCGGCCTTGGCGGCGCCAGCTGACGTCTCCCGGCGCGTGCACGACGTCAGGTGATCGCGAAGATTTTACTGGCCATCCGGACGGCCAAAGCGCAATTCAGACACAATTTGAACCGGCCAATCTGATCCCACATAGGTCTGATCCCGCATAAGACTGATCTCCGCATAAGTCTGACCTCCCGCAAAGACTGATCCGCATAAGACCGCCCCCGGCATCCTGACTGATCCCGGCACCAAGCCATAAAGTTTGCATGACCCCATCCCTTTACGCTGCCGAACGGGGCACCGGCCCGACAACGATCGCCTTCCTGCATGGTTTCGGTGGCTGCCACGACGACTGGCGCGACGTGGCCGAGTCTCTGGCGCCCGGCGCGCGGACCCTGGCCTATGATCTGCCGGGACATGGGCTGTCGCTCGATTTTCCGGGCGGCGGTCCGGCCAGGATTGCAGCCAGTGCCGTCCTTGCCGATCTTTCCGCTCGCGGGATAAAGCGGGCTCATCTCGTCGGTCATTCGATGGGCGGCGCCGTGGCCGCCCTGATGGCATTGAGCGAGCCTGAAAAGATGGCCTCGCTGACGCTGCTGTCGCCGGGCGGTTTTGGTCCTGAGATCAATGGTCCGCTGCTGCGTCGCTACGCCGCCGCTGCCGGCACGGATGAAATCCGCGCCTGTCTTGCCGCCATGTCGGGACCGCAAAGCCGGCCCTTGCAGCATAGGGTCGATCTCGTCAACGAGATGCGCCGGCGTCCCGGCCAGTCGCGGACACTTGTCGAGTTCGCAGCCGCCATGACCAGGGATGATCGGCAAGGCGTCATTCAGCGCGAACGGCTGGAAACGCTGAACATGCCGGTCATGGTGGTTTGGGGAACCGACGACGCGGTGCTGCCCGTCAGCCAGGCGGACGGCGTGCCGAAGCATTTTCATCTGCACCACGTGCTGGAAGCCGGCCATATGCTGGTCGAGGAAGCGCCCGGCCTGGTCGTCGAGGCCGTCCGTCGCAATATGCGACGCCGCAGCAGGCGGCTTCGTCCGGGATTCGCCGCTGCGGCGAGCTGATCGGTCTTCGCGCAGGCACGGCGGCGGCGCTGGTGCTGCTCCAGCGAACCCTTGCCCGCTCATCGATCTCGCAAGTGCATTTTGGCGGCGGCTGTGTTAATTCGGTGTTAACCAAACCCCGCGAGGCAACGCCGATGAAGGACGCAGGCGAGAACATCACCCAGATCGATCAGTCGCGAAAACTGTCCGATGCCATTCGCGACGTCAAGAACGCCTTCGCCGACCGCGATGACGTCGTCGTCGAGATGCGCGAAGCGCATCGCATGCGGCTCGATCTGCTTGCCGCCGAACTCGCGCCGGTCTTCGGCGACGTACCCACCGATATGGACAGTTTCGACTTCGCCGTCTCGTCCGGCCTGCAGCCACGGCTGTGGATCGACGCGATCAGCCATGTCGCCATGGGACGCGACCGCCGCACCTACCGCTTTCTCAAGGACACGCGCATCGGCCGCGTCGTGCTCGCCGAGTCGACCGAGATGAAGGTCGTTGCCGACCAGGTGACGCGCTATGTCGCCGAGCGCGTCGTCGAACGCCAGAGGATGATGGAAGGCGGCATCGAGCAGGCCGTCGCCGGCCTGAAACGCGCCCTGGTGGCGGAGGCTGAGCCGCCGCTGCATGTCGCTGCGCGCAGCAACGGCTGGTCGGCGTTCTTCTCGGGCCTCGGCCTGATCGCCGCAGGCGCCCTGGTCGGCCTGGCGATTTCGCTTGTGCTGTTCTGGGACCGCATCGTCGCGATGAAAATCAGCTTCTAGAGCGGTTCAGCGTTTCACGGAAACGCTGAACCGCACTATCTCTTTGTTTTGACGCAATTCCGGACGGAAAACCGTTTCACACTTTTCCTGGAATGGCTCTAGCCATCGACGCCTCGGCCTCGACGCCAAGCTCCATTGTCTGCAGGTCGCTGGGCGGCAATGCCGGCCCGGTCAGGCCGCGGCGCGTCAGCCTGATCCGCCAATTGTCCTTTTCACCGTCGATGTCGAGCAGATTGTATTGCGCCGGCGCATGCGAACTGCCGGGGGCCTGCCCCGCCGCGGCGACCCCGACCACCGGAATTTTGATCTTGCGGGCGCCGATGAAGAACAGCGACGGCACATGCGAATGGCCGTGCAGCACAAGCTCGGCGCCGTGCCGGTGAAGAACCTTGTGGAAGCGCGAGATGCCGAACAGCCGCTTGTTCTGCGAAACGGCGCCGCGCACCGGCGGGTGGTGGATCATGATCACCCGGAACAGGCCCTGCTTGCCCGTGGCGTCGAGGATGCCGCGCAGCCTTTCCGCCTGGCCTTCCAGAAAGAAGCCGTTGGCCATGAAGGGAGCCGTGGCGCGCGCCGTGGAGACGCCGATCAACGCAACATCGCCGCGCACGCGCAGATACGGAAAGGTGTTGCGGTCGACCGGCGTATTGACGCCGTCGCCGGTCATCCACGCCGCCCAGGACCGGCAGGTCTTGTCGAAGGCGCCCGGCACATAGGCGTCATGGTTTCCCGGCACGACCGACACGTCATTGGGCGAGCCCAGCGTCTCCAGCCAGTGCTTGGCCATCTCGAGCTCACCGTCGAGCGCCAGATTGACCAGGTCACCGGTGATGGTGAGATGGTCCGGCCCGCTGGCCTTCATGTCGGCGACGATCGTGTCGATGACGGCATCGTGCATGTAGCGGCGGCGGTTGCGCTGCCAATTGACGTAACCGACCACGCGCTTGGAGGCGAGATCGCGATAGGTTACATCGGGAAGCGGCCCCAGATGGACATCGGAAATATGCGCGAGCCTGAACATCTTTTCTTCATAGGCGAGCCGCGCGCGGCTTTCCACTCACGGTTTCGCGGACGATGACGCCGGATCCGGAGCAAGCCCTGCGCCAGACCGGCTGGCCGGGCTTCAGGGCAAGGCTGTTTCACCTGTATTTCGTACTGCGGCGGCCGATGACGCTCGGCGTGCGCGGCTTGATCCACGACCGCCGCTCCAATTCCGTCTTCCTCATCCGCCACACCTATGTCCCGGGCTGGCACCTGCCCGGCGGTGGCGTCGAGTTGGGCGAGACGATGATCGAAGCGCTGACGCGCGAACTGTTCGAGGAAGGCAACATCGCGCTGACCGGACCGCCGGTGCTGAAGTCGCTGCATTTCAACCGCCGCGCCAGCCGCCGCGACCATGTCGGCCTCTATCTGGTCGAAGAGTTCGACCAGCCAAGCCCTAAGCTGCCCGACCGCGAAATCGCCGAAGCCGGCTTCTTCCCGCTCGACCGCTTGCCCCAGGGAACGACGCCGGCGACGCTGCGGCGGATTGCCGAGGTTTTTGGGGGGAATTCGGCATCGCCTTACTGGTAGATCATCTCTTCAACAGCTTTGGCTGCGTCGGTATAGACCGGCAGCATTCATTGTTCTCAGAGAGATAAATGCTGAGCGATGAGGAGAAAAAATGCAACACAGCCAAAACGATAGATTTAGAATCGCGCTCTATGTATCACTTTACACGGGAATTAATGTGATCACATTTTCCGTGATAGCGTTAATTTCGACAATAGTTCTTGCGATAGATCCATACATGTTAGCAAAAGTTGGAAGATTCATCCAATTCACAATACAATTAGTTGCGGCATTCGTGACATATTTCGTTTTTATAAAGCGACATGCTCAGCTTTTTACTCGCACTGAATTCTGGAAAATGGTCGGATTCTCAACCCTGATAGAAATGATTTTGGGAATGGCTGTGCTTCTGCCGTCGGGATTGTTACGCGCAATCCCGCCCCAGATGTCGGTCGTGATCGTCATGATCAGCGGCATCGTTGCGTTCCTTGCAACGTCGCTCGGCTACTCCAATCGATTTGGAAATACCATATTGAAAGCTGAACTCGTTAGAAGGGCAAAGATGGACTCAGAAACCTTCCGCTAGGTCACCGGTCTCACGCAGCCTTCCTGAATCGCGCGCGGTCGTGCAGCGCGCCATAGTCCAGCTCCGGCCCGACCGGCACGATACGCGTCGGGTTGATCGTCTCGTGGCTGCCGTAATAATGCGACTTGATGTGGTGCAAATTCACCGTGCCGGCGACGCCCGGCACCTGGTAGAGATCGCGCAGGTAATTCGACAGGTTCGGATAGTCGGCGATGCGGCGCAGATTGCACTTGAAATGGCCCACATAGACCGGGTCGAAGCGGACCAGAGTCGTGAACAGCCGCCAGTCCGCCTCGGTGATGCGGCCGCCGACGAGATAGCGCTGCCTCGACAGACGGTTTTCCAGCATGTCGAGCGCCGAGAACAGTTCGCCGAACGCCTCCTCGTAGGCTGCCTGCGTGGTGGCGAAGCCGGCACGGTAGACGCCGTTGTTGACCGCGGGATAGACCAGCGCATTGACCGCATCGATCTCGCCGCGCAACGGTTGCGGATAAAAATCGAGCTTGGCATCGCCCCATTCGTCGAAGGCCGAATTGAGCATGCGGATGATCTCGGAGGATTCGTTGGAAACGATGGTCTGCTCGCGTTTGTCCCACAGCACGGGAACGGTGACCCGGCCCGAATAGCCGGGATCGGCCCTGGTGTAGATCTGGTGCAGGAAATCGAGGCCGCAGAGCGTGTCGCCGGTGGCGCCGTCCTCGGCCAGGAACGTCCAGCCGTCGGCGCCCATGAAATGATGGACGACCGAGACGGAAATCACGTCCTCGAGTTTTTTGAGCACGCGAAAGATCAACGTCCGATGCGCCCACGGGCAGGCGAGCGAGACATAGAGGTGGTAGCGGCCGGGCTCGGCCTTGAAGCCGCGTTTTCGCCCTTCGGCCGGCGCGCCGTCGCGGGTCACCCAGTCGCGCCACTGCGACTGCGCGCGCACGAATTTGCCGCCGCTCTCCCCGCTATCGTACCTGCGGTCCTGCCATTGGCCTTCGACTAGCAATCCCATGCAATATCCTTTCGCGTTCCTACCCGATGTAGGGCACCAAGCGGCGCCGCGGAAATCCCCGATGCTGAACAGATCGTCAACGGCTGCGTCGTCGAGTGCGGTCGGCTGCGCCGGCCGATTGCGGCGGCTGAAAATTGGTGCTAGCGGACATCCGCATGTTCGACTTTGCCATGATCCGGTTCGACCGACGACGAAAGAGCGCCCGCGCTTGATGAAGCGCTGACTGGCGAACGCTGCCGCTTGCAGCAAACCTTTCCTCGTATACCGGAACGCAAAGACCATGAGCCTTGCCGACTTGAAATACCTGGCCGACGTGAAATACCTGCCGGAAACTCCGGCGCACGATCCTGAAATCGAAGCCATCAATAACGAGGCCTTCGGGCCGGGCCGTTTCGTGCTTGCCGCCTACAAGATCCGCCAAGGTGGCCCGCACGAACGCGCTTTGTCCTTCGTGGCCGTCGATGGCGCAATCGTCGTCGCCTCGGTACGGATGACGCGCATCGCCGCCGGTGCCGGCCGCGCGCTGATGCTCGGGCCGCTCGCTGTGCGGCCGGCCTTCAAAAATCTCGGCATTGGCCGCAAGCTAGTGGCAATCGCGCTGGAAGCCGCCGCCAAGGCCGGCGCGCCGGCGGTGATGCTGGTCGGCGACGAACCCTATTATGGCCCGCTCGGCTTCAAAAGGCTGCCGCGGGGGCAGATCTCGATGCCGCGTCCGGTCGACCCCGACCGGCTTTTGGCGCACGAGATCGTGCCGGGCGCGGTGGCGAGGCTGGCGGGCGAGGTTTGCCACGCCGACCAGGCAAGGATTGCCGCGCACATCGCCGCGATGGCATGACCATGCCGGTGCTGTCGCACGGTGGCTTGGCGTCATAGTCTGGGCACGGAGGAGGACGTCGAGATGAACCCGAACGGCCAGATTGCGATCGTCACCGGTGGCGGCTCCGGCCTTGGCGAGGCGACGGCGCGCGCTCTTGCCGCCGGCGGCGCCAGGGTTGCCGTCCTCGATCTCGGTATCGAGCGTGCGGCCAAGGTGGCGGCTGACATCGGCGGCATCGCCGTCCGATGCGATGTGAGCGACGCCGCGAGCGGTGCCGCCGCAGTCGCGGAAGCGGCAGAGACGCTCGGCGCACCGCGCATCCTGGTCAATTGCGCCGGCATCGTTGTCGGCATGAAGACGATCGGCAAGGACGGACCGCATCCGCTCGATCAATACCGCAAGGTGATCGAGGTCAATCTGGTCGGCACCTTCAACATGATTCGCCTGGTTGCCGACCGGATCGCCAGGCTCGAGCCGCTGCAGGGCGGCGAGCGCGGCGTCATCGTCAACACCGCGTCGGTCGCAGCCTATGACGGCCAGATCGGCCAGGCCGCCTATTCCGCGTCCAAGGCCGGCGTCGTTGGCATGACGCTGCCGGTGGCGCGCGATCTCGCCCGCTCCGGCATTCGCGTCTGCACCATCGCACCCGGCATCTTCAGGACGCCGATGATGGCCGGCATGCCGCAGGAGGTGCAGGATTCGCTCGGCGCCGCTGTGCCCTTCCCTTCCCGTTTGGGCGAGCCTTCGGAATACGCGGCACTTGCCTTGCACATCATCGAGAACCAGATGCTCAACGGCGAGACCATTCGCCTCGACGGCGCCATCCGCATGGCGCCGAAATAAATGCGACGGTGATGCCTTGGACGAACCCAGGAAAGACGTGATCCGCGCGACCGATACCGAGGCGATCAGGCTGGCAAAGACGCTGATCCGCAGCGCCCGTTTCGGCGCGTTGGCAGTGCTCGAACCAGGAACCGGTTCGCCGCTGGCCAGCCGGGTCGGCGTCGCCACAGACATCGACGGCACGCCATTGATCCTGGTATCGATGCTGTCCGCCCATACCGGCGCCATCCTTGCCGACCCGCGCTGCTCGTTGCTCGTCGGCGAACCCGGCAAGGGCGATCCGCTGGCGCATCCGCGATTGACGCTCGTCTGCCGCGCCGTGCGGCTCGAACGCAGATCGAACGAACACGCCCGCGCCGAGCGGCGCTACCTCAACCGCAACCCCAAGGCAAAACTCTATGCCGGGCTCGGCGACTTTTCGATCTTCCGGCTCGAACCGGAGCGCGCCAGCCTGAACGGCGGCTTCGGCAAGGCCTATCTGCTCGACCGCACCGATCTGGTCGCGACGGGAGCGATCGTCGAAGAGCTTGCCGCCGGGGAGCAATCGGCGCTCGACCACATGAACGCCGACCATCTCGATGCGATTGCCCTCTACGCAAGTCATTTCGGCGGGGCCGAGAGTGACGGCTGGATCGTCACCGGGTTCGACGCCGACGGGATGGATCTCGTATCGGGCGACAATGTCTGTCGGGTTTTCTTCCCCGAGCCGCTGAGAGCGGCGCGCGACCTCAGGCCTGTCCTGATCGACATGGCAAAGGCTGCCCGATCGGCAAATTAATCACAGCCGCACGGTTAATCGGCTTGCATGGAAAGCAAGCCTTGAGATTTGAGCGAAATGTTCTACCTTTGCGAGTGACGCTGAATCGTTGGCGTGCATCTATAGGGAAAGTCTATGGAATCCGACGCTATTGCCCCCATAGCGGCGGATGAGCAAGAAGGCATGGGGGATCTATGGTCTCGAACAAACTAGTCGCCAACGCCGGAACCGCGGCTGCGTTTCTGACGCTGATGGGCAACGAAAAACGTTTGTTGATCATGAGCTATCTGGCCGAGGGCGAGATGTCGGTCGGCGCCATAGCCGAGAAGGTATCGCTCAGCCAATCCGCCCTGTCACAGCATCTGGCCAAGCTGAGGGCTTCCGACCTTGTCGAGACCCGCCGTGACCGGCAAATGATCTATTATTCCTGCAAGTCCGCGGCGGTGCGCGAATTGCTGCACATGCTGGACGGCATTTTCGGCGAAGGTGAACTGTCGCAGATGGCTCACCGGCTGCGTCGCGCCGGGACCTGAGCGGCCGAGGCGGAGAATGCCCCCGCCAAATGCGCTTTGCTACCAAGTCCGCTTTGCTGCCAAGTCCGCTTTGCTGCCAAGTCAGCCTTGCTATTGAACGCGCTCGTCGGCGGCCTGCGCAATCTCGTCCTTGAACTCGACCTTCGTGCCCGGCTGCACCATGGAGGCAAGGTCTTCGGCATCCCAATTGGTCAACCGGATGCAGCCATGCGAAAAGGTCGTGCCGATCTTGCTTGGTTCGGGCGTGCCGTGGATGCCGTAGCTTTCGATGGAGAGATCGATCCAGACCGATCCCACGGGATTGTTCGGCCCGGCAGCGATGGTGAAGGGCCGCTTGGTCTTGACCCCCTTGAAAGCGAAGTCCGGATCGTAGTGATAGGTAGGGTTGTGCACCACGCGCCTGACCTCCGCCATGCCGCTTGGCGCCGGCTTCTCCTCGCTCCCAATCGAGGCGGGGTAGACCGCCAGCCATTTGCCGGCACGGTCGAGCACACGCACCAGGCGGGCGCCCTTGTCGACCTCGACGACGGCAACGCCGGCGGGAGGGTCGCCCCTGCTGACATCAGGCACCACCAACGTCCTGCCTGGTTTCCTGAGGCTGGTGCCCGGATTGAGCATTCGCAGCAATTGTTCGCTGACGTGGAAGCGCTCAGCCAACCTCTCCACCGCATTGCGATAGCCGAGCCGCCGCAAGCGGGCCATCCTCTCCAAGCGAGCCGGAATACGCCTGGTGAAAGGTCCGCGCACATCCTTGCGCGTCACCTCATAGGTCACCAGCACCGGCTTGGCGGAGGTTGCGATGAGTTTGCTCCAGGTTTGTGGACTGAGCTTGCCATCGGGCGGAAGTCCGTTTGCCGCCTGAAACGCGGCGACGGCTTTGGCGAAGTTCTGGGAAAGGCGACCGTCGATGAGGCCCGGGGAGAAGCGGGCGCGATCCAGAAGGATCTGCGCCTTCAGCAGCATCGGATCGACACCCTTCGGTTCGCCGATAGCGAATTGGGCCTGATTGACGGTGGCTGGATCGAGCTTGGCCGCGCGAGCTACGCCGCATGCGAGGGCAAGCGTCGCGGCAAAGACGAGGAGGAGCCTGATCATCGATGTCCTCCCAGGACCGCAGCAGGAGCCCGCCTCTATGACGCGGCATGGCCCTGTGTAGTTCCTTCGCCCATCGAAATTCTGCATTGAAGCGGCTTGGCCGGAGAGCCGTGCTGCGGGAATCAATATCTCCATGCCGCGAGGAGGCCAGGCAGGGTGTCTCCGCCCGGCGCCTAGTGATTGGATTTGACCGTTAGAACGGCGTGCATCCATTTGGACGCTGAGATACGGTCTGAACTCCTTCGGATCCGGCATCGTGCCTTCCGAAACCGAAGCCCGATTCGCGGCCGACGCCAGGTCCGCCGAGGAAGCCATGAATCCGATCCGCATAGACGACCCGCAGGATCCCCGCGTCGCCGCCTATCTCGACATCCGGGAACGCGATCTTGCCGGCCGGCAGGGCCGTTTCGTCGCCGAAGGCAAGGTGGTGCTCGACACGCTGCTTGCCGCCCGTCGCTTCGAGGCGGAATCGGTGCTCGTGCTCGAGAACCGGCTGGCCGGCCTCGATGACGTCCTGCGCAAGGCGCCTGCCGGGCTTCCGATCTATGTCGCATCCGGCGAAGTCATGGACAGGATCGCCGGATTCCACATGCATCGCGGCATATTGGCGATCGGCCGCAAGGGCGCGGCCGTCTCCGCTGAAACTTTGCTCGGCGCACTGCCCGCCCGCGCGCTGATCGTGGTGCTGGTCGGCATCGCCAATCATGACAATATGGGATCGATCTTCCGCAATGCCGCCGCCTTTGGCGCGGATGCCGTGCTTCTCGATCCGACCTGCTGCGATCCGCTGTACCGCAAGGCAATCCGCGTCTCGGTGGGCGCGGCCTTGAAAGTCCCCTTCGCCTGCTTTGCCGATACCGCCGGCTGCACCGCAATGCTCGACCGGCAAGGCTTCAGCCAATTCGCCTTGTCGCCGCGCGGGCAGATCGATATTCGCGATGCCAAGAGAAAAGGCCGGCTGGCGCTCTATCTCGGCACCGAGGGCGAAGGCCTGCCAGAAAGCCTGCTTGCCCGCCTGCAGACGCTGCGGATCGGTATGGCGCAAGGCTTCGACAGCCTGAACGTCGCCGCCGCGTCAGCCATTGCACTTCATCATTTTTCCGGAATTTGAGAGTCGGGCATTTTGCGGCCAAGTGGCGGAATCTCAGTCGGTCGAAGCGGCCTTCTGCAGCGCCCGCACCCGATCGGCAAGGCTGCGTCCGCCGCTCCCCGGCCGCGTATCCTCAGGCGCGGCAAGCGCCCGGGCGATCGGCGAATCCGGCCCGTCGAGCTTTGCCGTCAAGGCCACGACTTGCGCCGCCAGATCGTTCATCTCTTCGCGCAATGCGGCGCTGGCGCTGCCGGTATAGTCTCCGGCCTGTGATTTCGACGTTTCGACGGCAGCAAGATCTGTCTTCAGCCGCCTGTTCTCGCGTGCCAGCGATGTCAGCCTGGCCTCCAGCCGCTCGCGGTCGGCATCGAGCTTGGCGGTTGTCTTTTCGATGTCGCCGTTGGCGGCCACATTGACCTGACTGCCTGGCACGCCGGCAAGACCCACCGCAGGCGTCCTTTCAGCGCCTTTCGGCTTTTCGCGAAGGCGCACCAGTTCCTTCTCGCGGCGCTCCAGCCTGTCCTCGCGATCGGCCAGCGAGGCGAGCAGGCGTTCGACCTTCTTTTCCAGGTCGCCGGTTCTTTTCTTCTCGGCCTTCAACGCGTCCCGCAAAACCTTGCTTTCGGCTGCCAATTCCTGGCTGCGCCTGTCCGCCTCCTTGCGCTGGCCGCGCAGCAGCGAAATGTCGCTTGCCAACTTCTGCAGCTCGGATTCGCGCGCCACCAGCTCGATCTGCCGGCTGCTGGATGAAAAACTGGCGTCGTCATACATGTGCTCCAGTTTCCGCAGTTCGAGCCCGCGCTTTTCGAGGGCGCGCTCGGTCTCCGCAAGCCGTTCCGACAGCTGCTGCAGCTGCTCATCGCGCTTGCGAAGCTCCTCGCCCCTGGCTGTAAGATCGGCGACGACCCGGTTCTTGTCCTGTCGCTCGGCCGCCAATTCCTTCAGGGCTTCGCGGTCGCGGCCGATCTCGACCAGCTGCTCGGCGGCCTTCTCGCGCAATGATTTGACGTTCATTTCAAGCCGGCGCACCGAAACGGCGAACTCGGCGCGAATGCGATCCTTGTCCGCCTGAATCTCGGCCAGCGTCAACGGCATCGAGCCCTCGACGCGCTTGCGCGTCAGCGCCACCGCCCGCCGCCACACGGCCGGAGCAATCATCAGCGCCAGAAAGCCCGCGCAGAGAAAGCCGAGGACAAAGAACAGGATCGACTGGACCAAGATGACTATCCGTTGTGCATGGCAACCGCCAAAGGTCGACTTTGCCATCTTCGCATGACGGAAATCCGGCGCCACGGCAAGAGTATGCCGCGGCAAAGCTCAGACCGTGGCATCACAGCTCCAATCGCCGTGGCCGGTCATGCAGGTCAGAACGGATTCCAGGTCGCGCGCTGCGTGAGCTTGAGGTAGCCGAGATTGACGCCGAGACGAGCGCCGACGCCGGTACGGATCGGCACGAGCAGCACATTGTTGTTCTTCAGCACGTTGAAGCCGACGCCGGCGACGACATAGGCGGAGCCGGCGACGCCGCCAAAACGATTATAGAGGCTGCTAACATCGTCGAGATTGTAGACCAGCATCATGACGCGCGAGCCCTCGCCGCCGAAATCCCAGCCGAGCGACGGGCCTTGCCAGAACACTTTGTGGTCGCCGGCATTCTTGGTGTAGAGCGTGCCTTCGCCATAGGTCAGGCCACCGATCAGCGCCCCGGACCCTTCTTCGCCGAGCAGATAGCCGTTCGGCAGGCCATAGGTGGCGAAAATCTTCTCGACGACGGTGGCGAGCCCGCCCGATGTAGCGCCGAAGAATTTATGACCGGAATCGACGATCTCCTGCGCCGTGTATTCCTGCGCCCGCGCGGCCGATGCCGAAAAGGCGACAAGGCCGATGAGCGCGATCGTCATTGAGATGACACGGAAAAAAGTCCGGTCGTAGAATCGGGAAACCATGCTTCCAATCTCCGTCAGGGAGCACTTTCGCCGACGCCTCGCACCCGTACGGCTCTTTGGCGGCCGTTAAGGATGACTGTTAGGGGCAAACTATGCCGTAATCCTTTTTCAACCATTAAACTCCCACATGAAGATGGCGGTTCGAAGGCTGTTTTCACATCGCCCGCGCAGCACCCTGCTGCGTGAACACGCCATTTTCGACAATCATGATTTCGGATTTGTTGCTGCACGCACAAGCGCTGTGTATTCAGAATGCTTGGGAGAGAGCGTGATTCGTGTGGACAGGCGTGATCATGATCGCCCGGTCATTGTGTTGTGAAATTTGCAGGGATTTTTGCCGATGGCCGAGCTTTTCACCCTTTCCGCACCCGATCTGGCAGCGCTGCTGTGCAGCCGGGTCTGCCACGACATCATTTCGCCGGTCGGCGCCATAAACAACGGGCTTGAGCTGCTCGACGAAGGCGGCGCCGACGAAGACGCCATGAAGCTGATCCGCCAAAGCGCCAAAAACGCCTCCGCCCGCCTGCAATTCGCCCGCATCGCCTTCGGCGCCGCCGGTTCCGCCGGCATGCTGATCGACACCGGGGACGCCGAGGCCGTGGCCATCGCCTTCCTGAAGAACGAGAAGCCGGAACTGATCTGGAACGGAACCCGCGCACTGTTGCCCAAGAACAAGGTCAAGCTGCTGCTCAATCTCATCCTCGTCGCTAACGCCGCCATTCCGCGCGGCGGCAGGCTGGTGGTCACGCTGGAGAACCTCGAGACCGAGCCGCGCTTTGCGCTCGCGGCGAGCGGCCCGATGCTCCGCGTGCCGCCCAAATTCCTGGAATTGCATTCCGGCCACAGGCCGGAAGAGCCGATCGACGCGCATTCGGTGCAGCCCTATTACACGCTGCTCCTGGCCCGCGAAGCCAACATGACGATTTCGATCCATGCGACCGCCGACGAGATCGTCCTTTCTGCAGTCTGAAGTTCTGCTAAGAGCCGGGAAAGTATTTTCTCCAAATCATATTTGCGGCGTCGTCTTAACATCTGTGAGACCGGCTTGCAGATTAATTGCGTAAAGCATTGCGAAAGAAGATTTCGCTTAAAACACCTTCAGGAAAATTTTACCTAACGGCTTTTCGGCTTCTTTACCAGATCGGCCTATGTTCCCCGGCAGATGCCACGACGCTGTCGGTTTGCCGCATGGCAAAGAGGGTCCGGGAATGAAACGCTGCATGTTCGTCGACAATTCGAGCGTCATCAGGAAGGTTGCAAGGCGTATCCTGGGCGGTTCCGGCATGATGGTGATCGAAGCCGCGAGCGGCCATGAGGCGATCGAGATGTGCGCGGTTGACATGCCTGATATCATCGTCGTCGACGGCGCCTTGCCGGACATGCAGGCGCAGGACCTCATCCGCCGCGTGCGCGCCATGGAAAGCCCGGTAGTGCCGCAAGTTTTGATTTCGCTGGTCGAAGTCGACGTCGGGGCGATCATGCGGGCAAAGCGCGCCGGCGCCCAGGGCTACCTGCTGAAGCCGTTCAACCGGCCGCAACTGCTCGAGTGCTTCCGCGCCTTGAAGATTGCCGCCTGATCAGAGCCTGTTCCATTCCGACGAAAATCGGATGAGCTCTATCTCGTTGTTTTACCAAGTTGTTTTCCGAAAGCCGGCGCCCATTTTGGGATCATGCCCTTGCTTCAGGCGCTGACCCGGATATCTTCAGGCTCACGCAGCACATAGCCGCGGCCCCAGACGGTCTCGATGTAATTCTGCCCGCCAGATGCGGCGTCGAGCTTCTTGCGCAGCTTGCAGATGAAGACGTCGATGATCTTCAACTCCGGCTCATCCATGCCGCCATAGAGATGGTTGAGGAACATTTCCTTGGTCAGCGTGGTGCCCTTGCGCAGCGAGAGCAGTTCCAGCATCTGATATTCCTTGCCGGTCAGATGCACGCGCTGGCCACCGACCTCAACGGTCTTGGCATCGAGATTGACCACCAGGTCGCCGGTGGTGATGACCGACTGGGCGTGGCCCTTGGAACGCCGCACGATGGCATGGATGCGGGCGACCAGTTCGTCCTTGTGAAAGGGCTTGGTCATGTAATCGTCGGCGCCGAAGCCGAGGCCGCGCACCTTGTCCTCGATGCCGGCCATGCCGGAGAGGATGAGGATCGGCGTCTTCACCTTGGACAGGCGAAGTGTTCTCAAAACTTCATAGCCCGACATGTCGGGGAGATTGAGGTCGAGGAGAATGATGTCGTAATCGTAAAGCTTGCCTAGATCGACGCCCTCTTCGCCAAGGTCGGTCGTATAGACATTGAAACTTTCCGATTTCAGCATCAGCTCGATGCTTTGTGCGGTTGCACTGTCGTCTTCTATCAGCAGAACGCGCATTTCATTCCCCTTTTCTGCTGCCGGACCATTTCACGACCCGTCCAGGACCGGAGCAGTGATTGCCTGAGCAGAGGCTGCCATCGAATGGTTAATAAAACCTAATTCCCCGTCCATGACGGTATCAGATTTTTTAACCCCTTTCTACACCTTGTTGAATCCAATAACGAATCACAGACCCAAACCGTTAATGCGACACATTAGTAAGCTAGGCTAAGTGACTCTTCGGACTCGTTGGCCGGGTTTCCCGACGAGAAGCAGAATTTTTACCCGCCCTTAAGTCCTGAGCCGTATGATTAACAATGCCCGTAAACGAATGGTTACCGCCGGCAAAAAACTTTAGGAGTTTGTTTCCCATAGTTCGGGGAAAGCCGGTGGAAACGGGTCAAGCCTGGGCCTTGCCGGGTGAATTGGACGATATGTGCAGGTGTGCGTTTCCGGGAGTACCGAATCATGAAGTCACGTGAAAACCTCGTTCGGCTGAAGCAATTTCAGGTGAGCGAGAAGCGGCGGCAGCTGCTGCAGCTCGACATGATGATCGCCGAATTCGAGCGCATGGCCGTCGAGCTGGAACTTCAGATCGCTGCCGAAGAGAAGAAGGCCGGCATCACCGACATCAATCACTTTGCTTATCCGACCTTCGCCAAGGCGGCACGGCTACGCCGCGACAACCTTAGAAATTCGCAAAGCGACCTCGCCCAGCAGCGAAATGTCGCCGAATCATTGCTGAGCGAAGCCGAAGCGGAGCTTTCCAAGGCCGAGATGCTGGAATCGCGCGACACCAAGGCGCGCGACACGGAAGCCGGCGGCCGCAGCGCCATGATCGGCTGAAAACAAGACTTTAACGCGCGTCGCGCTTGCGCGCTATTGCTGCGCACCGAACTGTGCCCGCCTCAGGCATCCAGATCTTCTTGCTGTTCCGCCGCCCGTGCGCGCGCATTTTTGATGTCGGGCACATGCTGCTCCGACC
Source organism: Mesorhizobium sp. M0185 (assembly GCF_040322175.1). Lineage (NCBI taxonomy): Bacteria > Pseudomonadati > Pseudomonadota > Alphaproteobacteria > Hyphomicrobiales > Phyllobacteriaceae > Mesorhizobium > Mesorhizobium sp. M0185. The sequence goes on from NZ_JAMYSY010000006.1 coordinate 171,466, forward strand.
AGGCTCTGATCTGATTGAGCAGTCCTGCCAGGTTCTGGCCAAGTTCGGTCAGCTCATATTCGACACGCGGCGGAATGACCGGGAAAACCTCGCGCCGCACAAGCCCGTCGCGTTCCAGGATACGCAGCGTCTGCGTCAGCATTTTCGGCGTGATGCCTTCGAGCTTGCGCGCCAATTCGCCGTTGCGGAGCCGGCCCCGGCGCAGCGCACAGATCACCAGGTAGACCCATTTGCTGGCGAGCGTCTCGAGCACGGCGTGTGACGGGCACGACCGCCGAAAGGCGTCATAGCCAAAAGGGGAAACATCTTCACTATCCATGGGGTGCATATATATCAAAAAGGTACATACTAGACAAGAGAAAATAACTATCCAAATGATAGTGGCACATCAAAACCAGCAGGAGAGCCTTCCATGCGTGCCATTATCCAGAATTCCTTCGGCGGACCCGATGTCCTCGTCATTGCCGATCGCCCCGCGCCATCACCCGAAGCCGGCGAAGTGCTCGTCCGCATCGAAGCGGCCGGCATCAATCCGGTCGATGGTGCGGTGCGCGGCGGCCACTATCCGCTGCTTGGCGAGCCGCCTTTTGTCCTTGGCTGGGATGTTTCGGGGACTGTCGAGGCGCTGGGCTCCGGCGTCTCCGGCCTCAAGGTCGGCGATGCCGTGTTCGGCATGCCGCGCTTTCCCAAACAGGCGGCAGCCTACGCCGAACTCGCCGCTGTCCCGGCTGATGAGCTTGCGCCGAAACCTGAAGGCATAGATCACGCGCAAGCCGCCGCGCTGCCGCTGGCCGGCCTGACGGCCTGGCAAGGCCTTGTCCGCCATGGCCGGCTCGATTCTGGCAAGCGCGTGCTGATCCACGCCGGAGCCGGCGGCGTCGGCCACCTGGCGGTGCAGATCGCCAAGGCGCACGGCGCTTACGTCGTCGCGACCGCCAGCCCGGAAAAGCTCGATTTCGTCCGCTCGCTCGGCGCCGGCGAGGTGATCGACTACACAAGGGACGATTTCACCGCGAAGGCCCGCGACATCGATCTGGTTCTGGACCCGTTCGGCGGCGTGCATGCGGAGCAATCACTGAAAGTGCTCACGGCCGGCGGCGTTCTGGTGTCGCTGCTCGATGTCAGCGATGCCACCAAGGCAAAGGCCAGGACGCGAGGCATCCACGTCGAGCGCATGTCCGTAGTGCCCGACCGTGCCGCTCTGGTGGAGCTCGGCAAATTGATCGACGCGAAAAAGCTGGCCGTCCACGTGGCAAAGGCGTTTCCCCTCGAACAGGCCGGTGCCGCCCATGCCTTTCTCGCAACCAGGCCGATCGGCAAGGTGGTGCTGACGGTCTGAAATTGCAGATCGTCGCCCCTCGCAGACGTAAGGGCGCTGATCAGCGCCCTTATCGGCCTAATGCCGGTATTGCTGGATGCGCGTGGTGCGCAGGCCGGCAAGGCCGTATTCGTCGATCGACGCTTGCCAGGACAGGAATTCCTCGGTGGTGAGCTTGTAGCGCTGGCATGCCTCTTCGAGGCTCAAAAGCCCGCCACGCACCGCCGCCACCACTTCCGCCTTGCGCCGGATAACCCAGCGACGTGTGTTCGTCGGCGGCAGATCGGCGATGGTAAGTGGGCTGCCGTCCGGCCCGATAACATATTTGACTCGCGGTCTAATTAGATCGGTCATCGTACTCTCTACAAAAAACTCAAAGACCCAATCCCCACCACATTACCGCCACAGCTTTAAAATTTGCCTAAGCAGACCCTAATGGTTAGGTAAGGATCATGAACGCGGCGTTAGCCTTTTCATCGGCATTTGAAACATCTGCCGGCAAGCGCATTGAACCCGGCAGGAAAAATGAGCCGGCCCGGCAAAGCTGGCGCAGCCGAGACGCTTGACCTATATTCCGGCCATTGGCATTGAAGCGCCGCGCAGAACGAAAGAACCATGAACAGCCTCGATCTTCCCGGACGCCCCGAAAACACCCGCGTCGTCGTCGCCATGTCGGGCGGTGTCGATTCGTCGGTCGTTGCCGGCCTCCTGAAGCGCGAGGGCTACGACGTCGTCGGTGTCACGCTGCAGCTTTATGACCACGGCGCGGCAACGCACCGGGCCGGCTCATGCTGCGCCGGCCAGGACATCGACGATGCCCGCCGCGTCTCCGAGACGCTCGCCATCCCGCATTACGTCCTCGATTACGAGGAGCGCTTCCGCAAGGCGGTGATCGACCCGTTCGCCGAGAGCTATGTCGCCGGCGAAACGCCGATCCCTTGCGTTTCCTGCAATCAGACGGTGAAATTCGCCGACCTTCTTGCGACCGCCAAGGAACTCGGCGCCGACGCGCTGGCGACCGGCCACTACATCCGTTCCGGCGCCAATGGCGCCCACCGCGCGCTTTACCGGCCGGTCGACGCCGACCGCGACCAGAGCTACTTCCTGTTCGCCACCACCCAGGCACAGATCGACTATCTGCGTTTTCCGCTCGGCGGCCTGTCGAAGCCTGAGGTTCGCGCCATCGCCGAGGAGATGGGACTGACGGTTGCGGCCAAGCAGGACAGCCAGGACATCTGCTTCGTGCCGCAGGGCAAGTATTCCGACATCATCGCCAAGCTGAAGCCGGCTGCCGCCAATCCAGGCGACATCGTCCATATAGACGGGCGCGTGCTTGGCCGCCACGAGGGCATTTTGCGCTACACCGTCGGTCAGCGCCGCGGCATCGGCATCGCCTCGGGCGAGCCGCTCTACGTCGTTCATCTCGACGCCGACCGGGCCCGCGTCGTCGTCGGCCCGCGCGAGGCGCTGGAGACCCACAAGATCTTCTTGCGCAACATGAACTGGCTGGGCGATGGCCCGCTGACCGCTATCCCGGCGGCCGGGCTTGAGCTTTTCGCCAAGGTGCGCTCGACGCGGCCGCCGCGCCCGGCCGTGTTGCATCACCGCGCCGGTGTCACTTCGGTGGAACTGGTCGACGGCGAATCCGGCATCGCACCCGGTCAGGCTTGCGTGCTCTATTCCGACGATGGCAACGAGGCGCGCGTGTTCGGCGGCGGCTTCATCAAGCGCTCCGAGCGCGGCGCCGAGGCCGAGGCGATGCTGACGCGGCTTGCCGTCCAGCCGGCGCGGGTTCCCGCCGAATAGACGGCGTTTTCTCTTAGGGCCTTGTATGGGCGGGCCTTGTATGGGCGACGGTGCCGGCGGTCAGGATGCGCAGCACGCGGATGGCCTCCTCGCCGCTGGTGCGCGGTTCGGCCCGCGTCTCGATGCAGTGGATGAAATGCTCCAGCTCGCGCGTCAGCGGCATGCCCTCACCGACCGCGACATAGGACGGCTCGTTGGCGGTGAACGCCCATTGGCCGCTGTCCTGCCACACCGCGTGGCGATAGACGGCAAGCTTGCGCTCCCACGGCTCGACATCGTCGAACACCGCCATCGCCTTGGTGCCGACAACGGTCAGCCGCCGTTCGCGGTAAGGGTTGAGCCGCGAGGCGAACAGATGGCCGCGCAGGCCGTTGGGAAAGCGCATGTGCAGATGCGCAAAGTCGCTGAGATTGTCGAGAAGAGCAGCGCCTTCGCCGCGCACTTCGACCGGTTCGGTGCCGGTGATGGCCAGGATCATCGACAGATCGTGCGGCGCCAGATCCCATAGCGCGTCGTTTTCGGTGTGGAACTTGCCGAGGCCGAGCCGATGCGAATGGATGTAGCGGACTTCGCCGAGTTCGCCATTGTCGATCAGCGCCTTCAGCGTCTCGAAGGCGGGATGAAAGCGCAGCACGTGGCCGACCATGAAGACACGGCCATTATCGGCGGCCGCCTGCACCGAGCGTTCGGCATCGGCCACCGTCAGCGCGATCGGCTTCTCCACCAGCACGTCCTTGCCGCCGAGCACGGCGCGCACCGCCATGTCGGCATGGAACTGCGGCGGCAGCGCCATGACAATGGCGTCGACATCGTCGCGGGCAAACAGCGCCTCCGGCTCTATCGCCAGGCAATCCTGCTCGCTGGCAAAACCCTCCGCGCGCGCGGGGTTGACGTCCGAAACCGCATGCAGCGCGCCGAGCGCCTTTAGGGTGCGGATGTGGTTGCTGCCCCAGTATCCGCAACCGAGGACTGCAATGCGCGGTTTCATCAATTCATGACCATGGCTTTCGTGGCCGAGACATAGCGACGTGCCTCGCTGAACTCAACCCCGGCCTGTGCGCCCAAATGTCTGCCCGGCAAAGCTTTCGGCGCCAGCAATATGCCGGCGCGGCAGCCACTTCGATGCTTGACAGGCTTGGCCTCGCAACCTTATATCCGCGCGACCTTGGCGAACGCGCCGATATGCCTGCCGATTTAAGCTGGATTTCGGGCCTTCGCCGCCCTGGCGGGGTAGCTCAGTTGGTTAGAGCACGGGAATCATAATCCTGGGGTCGGGGGTTCAAGTCCCTCTCCCGCTACCATAACTACTTGAAATTATTTGATGAATTAGACCCGCCTGATGGCGGGTCTTTCGTTTCGGCCACCGGGGTAACGCTCCGGGTAACGCGGCAGTCTCTCGACGCAGATGGTATTCCATGGGAACATGCGCCATGGCCGTACAGGACTGGAACACTCTTCGCGGAGTAGCCGAACAAGGCTACGCAGATGGGGTCATGTGCCTCGCGACCGTCGAGACGGTGGAGCGCTGGAACAAGTCGAAAGTCATCGAGCCATTGCTTGACGCTGACGCCGCTCACGCCGCAAGCATCTTGCTCGATGGTGCCCTCACTCGTCTCCACATTTTTGTGTGCCGTGGCTTCGCTGTGGCCCGCAAGGATGACCTGCACCTGCGGACGGCGATCGACTTTTTGAAAGAGCCGGGACGCCTAGACGAAGAGCAGTCACCTCAGCGCCGGATGGACCTTGAAGAGGCGACCCGACTGTTCGACAAAGCCGCTGCCGACCCCCGGCTGGCGCGCCTCAAGCACGTTCGAGATAAACTCATCGCGCATATGGCACGGTACGATGAGGCGATCCTCGTCAAAACGACATACAATGACCTCTTCGGCTTCACCCGGCTGACCGCGCAAATATGGGAGAGGCTTTCCTTGGGAGCGGGTTCGGCCATCGAGCTTGAGCTTCACGTGGAGGCCTATCGCGAAAGCGCCGACGCCTTCTGGTCGCGTTGGGAAAAGACCGGCGAATAGGAGCCCGTAGGCGTGCGCCGCGTTCTCCCCAGCCCTTCGGGTGCGCCGGATCGTCCGCGCGCGTCCTGCACAGAGATAGGGGTGGCGGAACAATTGAATGCTATACTAGCTTCCGGTTAGCTGAGTCTGTGGGGGGTGTGACAAATGACGTTGGTCGCTACGTTGGAAATGAACGGCAATCCTTTTGAGCATTACACAGCCGAAACAGAGCCAAACATTGCAGATTACGCGGTAAGGCCGCCGTATCTTGAAGCGATCTCTGCCAGAGCGCGAGGGCTCAGTTCATTCATACTGTTCGGGGATCGAGGCGCGGGTAAAAGCGCCAAGCGTATCACTGTGTACAACGAGATTTGGAAGGAGGCGTCAAAGAAAAAAAGCCCATTTGTTTTGAATCTAACGGACTACTCTGCTATCCATGACCTATTAAAAAAAGACAAACTGGCTGACAGGGATATCGTCGGCGCTGTAGCATTTGCGGTAGTCGAGCAGATTCTGGTGTGGCTGTCTTCTCTCGAGAATGACGAGCGGCAGATATACATTGATGGTCTCAATCCTAATGAGAGAACTTTAATGTTTGCTCTCATGAAAGGATTCTACCTTTCCGTTTCGGAAATGGACAGAGAGGTTTCAACATCAGATGCGTTGAGGCTTCTGAATAGCGCTTGGACTACAAAGAGCGCCGTATGGATCGGAGGCCAGTGGGAGGCCCTTAGCAAGATAATTGCAGCGGCAGTTAATGCTCTCTCGAAGCACCAATTGGACAACGCGATCGATATATCGGCTCCGGCAGAAGCTCTGTTGAAATCTCTTACTGGAGAGGCGCCTAACACCTCGAAAGCGATATTGATCAAATTGGTCGACTTGGTGAAGGCATTCGGCTATATTGGAATATGCGTTCTTGTCGACAAGGTTGACGAGACGCCAAGTACCGCCAATTCGGCAGAAGCGACTGCCAGGTTGATACATCCCCTTCTGTCCCACATACAATTGTTAGAGATTGCAGGATTTTCATGGATTTTGTTTTTATGGAGCAATGTTCAGAATCATTTCAATGCCAAGTATCCGGTCAGGCTCGATAAGATTGCTCATGCCAATATTACGTGGAACGTCGATAGCCTTAGAGAGATGATCGACAGTCGTGTGAAATTTTTTTCCGACGGCAGATATCAATTTGATGATCTTTTGGTAGAGGGCATGGTGTCAAAAGCAGTTTTTGACGAATTGGTCTCGATCTCTGTTAGTTCACCGCGAGAATTGATAAAGCTAATGGACTTTGTGGTGCGGGAGCACGACGCCCGTGGTGATGCCGCCCCGCCGTTGGTCGACCAGTCATCCTTGAATCTGGGCCAGGATAAATACGCGCTGGAAACCATCGGTGGATGGTTCTCTGATAAGCCACTTCAGCAAGTCCTTCGTCTCGGAAAGACATCCTTTGTGAACAAGGATGTCCAGTCTGCCTTTAAAATTGGCGATCAAGGTGCGCGCGTAAAGATTGCAAGTTGGGAGGACGCCGGTCTGGTGAGGCAAAGTGGCACGCTGCCCAGCGAGTTGGGAGGCAAGCCTGTCTACCGCTTCATAGTCGCGGATTCGCGAGTGGAGCGGATCATAAGCAGAAAGCTTGCAGACATTGTCGGCGCGGAGCTTGAGGTGGGGGAGGAAGGCTCAGGAGAACTGCTAAGTGAGTGATCCAGCGTGAAATAGTCGCACTCAGGGGGCAGCGGCTCCCCGTAGTGCGAGGCCCAACTTGGCTTCGGCTTCGCGCGCGGCCTTGGTGCCCTGCTCACCGTCGCGCTCGCCTTGCAGATCGCGCATCCCCTCGACCGACTTCGCGAACATCTGCCAAGCGAGTTGCAAGTGTTCTGCGGCGCTGTCGAGGTCCGCAATTCGCGACATCTCTTCCGGTGCGCGCTCCGCGATAAAATCGTCGACGATCGACTTGAGCGGACGCGAGGTGTGACCAACCAAAAGCTCGTGCGCTTGAAGCGCGGCGACAACCGCATGATCGCCATTCGACACGGCATGGAGAATTGCGGCGTCGCGATCTTTCTGGCTCATGCTACGAAGTACGGTCCGGAGTTCCTGGCCGTCCGGATAGGTGGCGAGGAGACCGGCCCGGCCTCGGGCCTCGTGCCTGAGCCGATCCTTGGCCTCCAAAACCTTCATGCCAGCAGAGCGGACTGCCTGCGTGGCAAGGGCCGTGGCCTTCCGGTAGTTGTCGAGATACCGCAACGCAGCCGCTTCTTTCGTGATCAGCGGATCGCTCGTCGTTCGAACGGCGTCAAGGCCGTCCCAGAGGCCGGTGAGTTGGCCAAGCGCCGAGAGCACCCCGGCGACTTCCGGCACGTCCGGATTGGTGATGTTCCCCTGCATGGTCGATGGATTGAGAAGTGGCGGGCGAAGTTTCGTCTTGCTCATGGCTTGGGCTCCGAGAGTTTCAGAAAGTGGTTGAGATAGGCGTCTTGCGCCGCGTTTTTCCGGCCGATCGGATATGGCGATTCATACCGTGCGATGCCGGAGAGCGTCCGGCCTTCTTCGATCAGTCGCTGTTTTGCGGCGGGACCGACGCGGTGGCGGACGGGCACATTGCTGTCCTTAGTCATGGTTCCATCTTCCTAAGCGGCGCTGCTCGCGGACATAGTCCATGCCGCTGAACGTATCTGAGCCGATTTCGGGCTCGCCATGCCCGTGATAGCCGATGGGGATACTGCCTGAGCCGGAGCCATAGGAGCCGACCTGCATGGTGGGGACTTCGACGAGATTGTTGACCTCGTACACGACTAGGGCGACGACATTTGCGAGGTCGTCATGAGCGCCGGGCGGATGATCGATCAACTCGCGGCCGCCGCGAGCAACCCTTCTCTCAAGACCGACGATCTGGTTGACGAGCACGTCATGGTCGATGAGGTCGAGGGAGCCGCTGTTAAGCTCCGGTAGCAGATCGCGGTACAGGTCTGAGCGCGGCTTGGCCGCCAGAACGTAGTCGACGCCGCGTTTGCGGAACGGCTCGCGACACCACTCGCCGCCGTACCGATCGCCGACAACTTCGCCGATGCCATAGTTGTTCAGCGTGTCGCAAAACTCCTCCACGACCTGTTCTGGACTGAAAGGCGGCTTCCTTTCGCGCACGAGGTCGATGACCGTGGTTTCGCCTTCGGCGTGGGCGATGGAGAGTGTCATGGAGTCAGAACTGCCGCCCGATGGATCCACCGCCGCGACGTAGCGATGCGACGAGGAATAAGGCCGCTCGAACACGCCGGCCGTGACGCAATCTTCGACCACTTCGCGCCGCACGAAGTCCTCGATGTCAGACCTGAACTGCGCGCCGTATTCGGCGCTGGCGCTTGCGGTATCACGTTCCATGGCGGCGTCGACAAGACCCTTGCCGATGGTCGGATTCATTTCGCGCGTCGTCGCCTGCCACACTAGGGGAGCGCCATCGCGGCCGAAGTAACGGTTGTAGGCGTCCCACAGCGCCCCGCGCCTTGCGTAAGGGCTGGAAGCGCAGATCAGCATTGCGCCGGGGATCGTGCTCAGGCCCGGCCTGATCGCATCCAAAATGGCGTAATCGGGCTCGGCCGAATCATCCGTCCGCCAGAAAGCGATTTCGTCTGCCAGAACTGCGGCGTACGTGTATCCGCGCGTCGACCGAAATGACGCTGTTCCGACCTCAATGGTGACGCTGTTGCTAAGGTCGAAGCCTTCCGCCGTCTGCCGCTCGACGAGCTTCGCCAGCAATGGAATTCGGGTCAGCATTGCCGAGATGTAGCGGATGATGACGCGAGCCTGTTTCCGGTCGGCAGCGATGACCATGACGGTCGCCCGTTCGCCGGGGGCGAGGAACTTCCTGTACGATTTGAAGGTGGCCAGATAGACGGCGATGAGCGCCATTACGAATGACTTGCCGCCGCGACGGCCGATAACCAGCCAAGCCTCAGTGAAGGGATCGACGGGTGCAGCTTCGCGGCCGGTGTGCTTGCGGTATAGCGCCAGTTGCTCCTCGGTCATGGGAAGGGCGAACAGGGCGGCGATGAAAGCGAACCATGCGGTGTAGGTGGACCTTTCCCGGAACCAAGGTCCGAACAGCTTGGGATCGCCGATCGCCTGGAGGATGTTCATGGCTGGAGGCCGATGTAGTCGTGCAGATGAGGGGTGATGTCCTTCGACCGGCGCTTCAGCCCGATCGCTTCCAGAGTGCGACGCAGGGTATTGGAGGCGCGCTGATAGGCGTCTAGGGCTCGCTCGCTGGCGCCGCCGGCAACAGCGAATTCGTTCTCCATCCGCTCCAGTTCGATCGTCAGGGTTGCCGCCCTACGGCATATGGAAAGTTCGGCTTGGGAGATCGCGTCAACGCCGCCAAGGTCGGCCACGTGGGCGGCCAGTATGTCCCTCATGCGACGCGCCCAGATCGACCGGCCGTCTGCCCCAGATAACAGCACGCTACCGTTCGAGACCGCGCTTCTGGCCGCTGCCTTTGCCGGAGCTATCGCCCTTCTGGTTTCCACCTGTTTCTCAGCCTTTTCGTTCCCCTCTCGTTACCCGGAGAGGTCAAGAGAGGCCGGACGGTAGATTGAAAGCGCTGAAACATCTAATGTTTTAAATGGCTTGGTGGCGAAGAGCCGGGGACTATTGATCCGGAGCTACAGTCCGCGCAGGAAAATTCGGCCGAGGCGATGCCTCTTTGGGGCTGAGAAAATCAACCTCTCGCATCTCAGGAGGCGATCCCCCCGATCCCCCTCTCCGATCCCCCTGGGAGGGACGCTAAAACCCATGCAACTATTGATATCCTTCTACCGATCCCCCCGATCCCCCTCCTTTTTGACAAGGGGAGCGGCGAGCAGTCCAGCGGCTCCCCTTCTTCGATAGGATTGCTCTAGGACGAAGGGGGATCGGGGAGATCGGGGGGATCGCCGATCGGAGTGTCCTCGCCTACAAAGACTTTCAGTTCCGAGGTCTTCGAACTCTCATTCCAGTAGCGTTCGACGTGGATTTGTTGCGGTATCAGCGCATCACCTTTAACATAGGCCCAAGTCGACGGGCCTCCAAAACGAAGCTTTTTCCGCTCCCACCCGAGCACCTGCATAGCTTCGCCGAGCCTGGCATTATGCTCCTGGTGGCGAGAACCGATCGGTATGTTCAGGATGGACCAGACATCTTCGGATTTGAGCTTGCCTTCCAAGGTGCCCAGAGCCTCCGCTAGCGCTCCGACAAAGGGGTCTTCGACCGCACGGGTTGATTGCTCTTCTGATGCCGCTTCCCACAGCTCTGAGCTGAGGCGAATGCTTTCCCCATCGGCTTCACGCGCAACAGCTTCAGCCCAAAGCTGGTCGCGGTCCTGCTTGAGTTTGTCAAGATCGAACTGCTCAACCCTGATCGGCCAGAACCGTCGATTTCCAGTTCCATCACGGAGATAGCGTTCGTTGTTGGTCGTGCCTACGATGATACATTGGCGCAACCTTTCCGAAGTGAGACGGCCGTACGCTAAGCGTGCTCTGTCGACCTGACGCGAGAGGAAGGACTTCAAATGCTCGATGTCGCCTTTACGCATACCCTTCAATTCGGCTGCCTCAACAATCCAGCGGCCTGAAAGACGTTCGATCACCTGTTTGGAGTCAGAGGTGAGCGGCAAATCGTCAGTGAACCATCCTTCCTTGACCGCGAGAACCGCGAGAGCAGAGGATTTGTTTTTGCCCTGAGGACTTTCCCAAACGGGCATCTCATCAAATTTGCAGCCAGGCTTTTTGACTCGCCGCACGGCCGCGACGAGCATCAAACAACCGACCGCACGAGTGTACTCGGTGGACTTTGCGCCGGCATAGGTTGTCAGCCAGCTATCGATGCGACTTACACCATCCCAACTCAAGCTATCGAGATAGTCCCGAACCGGATGAAAGGTGTTCCTCATCGCCAAATCCCCGACGACATCCCAAAAGAAATCCTTGCCAACTTTGAGACGAAACCGAGTGTCGACCTCCAACCACAGCCGACGCATCGCGGAGTCATCGAGGAGAGGTCCGAAGTTGGGTAAGCCATCGACTAGCATCCGGCCTTCGAATTCGTCCTGGCGGATAAGTACCCCCATCTGTTCAATAGCTGCTCTAATGTTTGCTTGGGTAGGGAGAGGAACCCCCTTCTTATCCTTGCTAAGAAGGCCATGAACGTTGCGCCAGTCCTCCAGATTGGGTGCGTCGGCAATCAATCCCAAGAGTTCTGATTTGATTGCGTCGTCCAACTGACCGGTAGCTCGCCTTGCCACGACCCAATCCGAAATATCGCCCTTGTCGGGCAAGTCCGGTAGCTCCAGCAGCCGAACACCAGAGGCATGGGGGCCGATGCTAACAGCGACCTGATCAGCGTGCTGACGACCTCTTTGATCGTTGTCGACTAAGATCACAGCATCAACATCTTTGAGATGCTGTGAAAAGGAACTCTTCCATTTTAAAGCGCCGAAGGGATTCGCTGTGGCAACGAAGCTGAGCGCCATGGCGGTCTCAACGTCCTTTTCGCCTTCACAAAGTAACACCAGACAACCCGGTGCCTTGGTCGCCTCAATCAGTTCTGGCAGGTGGTAAAGGATCGGCTCCTCGTCACCGATGCCGAAAAAGCGATCTACCTTGTCCTCTGGATTGATGCGGTCGCCGTGCCGGAGCATGTTGTCGCGGACTGTGCGATAGACAGTTTTGTATATTGCGCCATCGCTTGATTTGACCACGTTGCGCCCACGCTGGATCGTGAAGGCGTAAGATTTATCGACCTTTCGATATACATGATCAGAAAGATGTTCAGTGTCGTTAGTCCACTTCTCGCGGTCTGGATCATCAATATTGCTTGAGCCATAGAATTTCGACATTTCACTATGCCAATTGCCTTGTCTTCAGCGCAGCGGGATGCCTTTCGACTTTACGTTTTTGCGCAAAGTCGATAAATCTAGACTGCACTTTGGAACTATTGAGGATGGGGCCCGCCCTATGGCTCCGACGACCTGCAGAGAGACCCTAACCGTCCGGCGCATCCACGCCGGGCGGTTTTTCGTTGGCCTGCGCTAGGCGCTCGCGCTCGTAGCGGAGCTGACGAGACAGAGGCCAGCGATTGTGTCGGCCGAACTTCACCGGCGGCGGAAACCGCGTCTTCGGGTCCTTGATCCAGCGCGCAAGCGTCATATCGGACGGATTGCTATATCGCTGCTTGATTTCCTTGGTGGACAAGAAGACTTCGTCTGCCGGAGCGATTTCTTCGTCGGGAATTCTGTCTTTATCGATCTGAAGTTTGCTTGGGCGTGCCATCGTTCCGCTCGCATTGTTAGGCGATACGAGGGAACGTAATGCGGTTGCGACCAGAACAATATCGGAGATAAATAGCCAAGATTTGGAGTTTTTACCGCTAATCTTGAAGGGCTAACTCAGCCTGTTTTTCAAAGCGTTCTCCGTCACGCCACACTCAGCCGCGACCTCTCGGATGAGCTCGGCCTTCCTTCGATACATCATGCCGCGTGATCGTAGGTCGGCAGCGCGGTCATGATACATCTCGACTGCGCGCCCGATGGTAAGGCCGTCTTTCAACTTGTCTCCTATTCCCTTGCGCGGCCTGCCCAGCTTTCCAGAAGGCGGAGCCGCCAGTTGTCCTTCCAAATAGTCGGCCAGCATCCCCAAATCGCCCTCCAGCATGGGAGTACCGGATCGTAGTTTGAGCAGAAGACCTGATCGATCGCCTGCTGCTGCGAGATGCAAAACACGAGTGTAATTGCTCAAGCTCCTCTCCCCGCGATCGGCACGACATTCGTTGGCTGGTCCGAGACGAGCGAAGTGACGAAGCGCGACCATGTTTCGAGTGCCCCCGTGCGCTCATCGCTGAACTCAAAGCGCTGATAGACGCCTGCCACGCCAGCGAAGACACCGCTCTGATGGTTCAAGATTTTTTCGATGACCTCCAGTCGAATGCCTAGGCGAGCCATCCCGCTGGCGGCGGTTCGACGAAAGTCGTGGATGCGCCACTCTGGCAACTCAACCTTGGTCACGTCGTCACCACGCTTCGCCGCCTCCTGCTTCATGATCGCGATCACATCGGCGTCGAGATTCCTTTTGGCGCGACTGAGGCCTGAAATCGGACGATGGCCATTGGTAGTGAAAACAAGGTCGCTGCCTTTAAGACGAGGCGTGTTTTTCAAGATGTCCATGGCGGCGGCCGAAAGATGCACCACGTTGGCCTTTTTGTTCTTCGACCGAGCGGCCGGCACTATCCATTGTTTCTTGACGAAGTCGATCTCGCTCCACTTCATCGAAATGACTTCGTCCCGACGCTGAGCTGTCAGCATAAGCAGCCGGAATGCTGGACCGAAAGGCCGTCCAAGCTCCTGCTTCGAAAGGTTCATCGATGCGTTCCAGATTACCTTTATCTCGGCATCGTCAAGAACTCGGTCGCGAGAGGTCTCCACAGCCGGAGCGTCGACCTTGTCACATGGATTGAGCTCAATCAGATCGCGGGTGATGGCCCAATTGAACAACTTCGATAGCGCTGCTCGGATGCGGTTTGCGCCGGCACCCATACCGCCCGAGATCAGATCGTCGAGATATGAAATGATCTCGCGCCGTTCGATGGTTTCGATCGGCCGATGACCCCACTTGTCGACGGCGCTCCCCTTGCGCACAACGAATGTAAGTGGGTCATCGGACCTATCAGCGAGTGTCTTGTCGGGGACTAGACCCAAACGGTTCGCTGTGGTTAGCCAAGACTTGGTCTTTTCCTTCGCGTGCCTGGCTATGAATAGGCGGGCGACATTGTCGAAGCGGCTCTGATCGATGCCCTCACCGCGAAGGCGGCGCCTCTTATCGATCTGCTTGTCCGTGGCCGGGTCTTCGCCACGGTCGATACGTTCCAGAAACGCCTTAGCCGCGCTTCGAGCTTCGCCCAGTTTGAACTGAGGAAAGCCGCCAAGTGTGAGCTTCCGTGTCCGACCGAACTGACGGTAGCGAAGCGCCCATGATCGACGCCCACTGGGCTGAACGATGAAATACAGACCGGCGACCGTGTCCGGAATTTCCAGACGTTTGTTCGGGTCCGGCTTGATCTTGTCGAGGGTCGGCTCAGACAGGCGCTTTGACATCAGGGTAACTCCGGGGTAACGAAATCGAACCGTTAAGAAGTAAGACCTAGCGAGGCCTTACGAGAAGTCTCCGGAGACCTATACGCCTTAAATGATTGTTCCAAAAGTGGTTTTTAGGCTGAAACGGCCTTGGTAGTTTGGCAAAGGTTAACGAGCGAGTGAAGGAGCTTTAGGAATCATAATCCTGGGGTCGGGGGTTCAAGTCCCTCTCCCGCTACCACCATTCCCCCCACTCCTTTGACGCCGTGGGGGAAGGCACCCTCACCCAGGAGTACCGTTAGCCGCCCAGCGATTTCGACTTCGATCCCGCCGATCCTCGATGGATCTCGAAATACCGTGACGGTTTCGATCAAGTCCCGCATCGCCTCTGCAGTTTCGGAATCGCCAGCCACAACGCCCCTGGCGAGCCCTGTCTGAAGCTGGTTCAGTTGTTCCTCGTAACGTGCGAGCACCGCAGGATGCAGCGCGATCACTCCGGTCGCGGCGGGCACCCGATCCAACTCTGCCAAAATGCACTTACGCTCTTCATTCAGCGTTGTTGACTGCGGTCCCAGTACGGCTGGGTCGCCGTGGCCCTTGGCAATGGCGTTGACCAGCCGCTCGATCTCCCGAGATAAATTCTCCAAGCCGTCGCTCCAAACGAGTGCGCCTGGCATCGGTGTCGGCTGCCAAGCGCTTCCGTTCTTCGTGGTACGTCTGGACGTATTGGGCAATCACTTCAGGATGGCGCAACTCGGCGGTAAGCCCGTTCAGCACTGCAGTTTCGACCGTATCCAAATAAAAGGTCTTAGGATCAGCGCATGTTCCGCTTTCTGTCGCGGCGGAACAGCGGATGCGAATGCGCTTGGACTTGTCCATGCCTTTTGACGACATTCCCGCACCACAGGCACCGCACCTCAGGAGCCCCGCCAACATATGCCGTGGTCGGCGCTGATGGCTTGGATGGGTGGTTGCGCGCGCCTGTTTCCGCGCGTGTGCTGCGTCGAACAGGTCGGACGAAACAATGGCAAGGTCGGGTACTTCGACTATTCGCCATTCACCCTTGGGATTCGGACGCGAGACCCGTTTCCCCGTATCAGGATCCTTGATCATTTTGACCCTGTTCCAGATCAAGCGACCGGCGTACAGCTCATTATGAAGCAGCCCCGTCCCTCTCTGCGCATTTCCATTGATAGTAGAGGCATTCCAGGCTCGACCACGAGGCGGCGGTATGTGCTCTCTATTTAGATTGTGAGCGATATCACGCGGGGTCCGTCCATCGACATACTCCCTGAAGATACGACGCACGATCTCCGCCTCGTCGTCTGCGATCAGGCGCTTTCCGGGGTCGCCTAGCACGTAGGAATAGCCGTAGGTCAATCCACCGGCATGGAGCCCCTTGCTGACTTGGCCGGCCTGGCCCCGACAGACTTTGTGAGCGATGTCCTCTCGATAGAGTTGCCCAACAAGACCGCGAAGCCCGACCAAAACTGTGTTCACCACGCCCTCGTGGACGGCACGAATTTCGATGCCAAGAAATGAAAGGCGTTTGTGAATGCCGGCAAGGTCTTCCATGTCACGCGAGAGCCGATCAAGGGCCTCCACAACGAGAACATCAAATTCGTGCTCACGAGCTTTGTCCATGAGGTGAAGCAAACCGTCACGGCCCATGACGGAGCCGCCGGAGCGCGCTCGGTCGTCAAACGTTGCGACAACGTTCAACCCCTCACGTTCTGCGTACGCTCGGCATAAAGCGAGTTGATCGTCTATCGATCGCTCGTTCTGGAGGTCGGTTGAGAAGCGTGCGTAGATCGCGGTTCGATTCATGATAAGGTTTCTCGGCCTGTTCACGCGCGTGATCTTCGCGGGCCGCTTGGCGCGCGAGAGCGCTTGCAAGGCGCAGAATCGCTCTGTCAGGCACCTGGCGCAAGACCCGTTTGTGGGATTTCACAACCATTGCGGGTGGCCCTCGCTACGGGTCAATAATAGCGACGGACTTGCGACGGCGGAAAATAGCAGTCCGCAGGATGCATGGCCTCGTTCAAGCCTGCCGAGATCATGATGTTGGTCCATGTCTCCCAAGATGTGCACAAGCGGGAGATGAGAGAAGTCACCAAATCGATCGGTCGCAGAAAGGGATAGCAAGGCGTGCTTTCGGAAATCCGCGAGCCTAATCGCTTGCTCTCCGGCCAGCCTTGTTGGCAAAAACTGCAGGTTCAAATCGCGGACACGATTTAAGGCTGCAAACCGCCCTATAGCTTGCAAAGGAGTCGAGTTAGCAAATGAATTCAGTGGCCGCACTGTATTGGAGGTATCCCTCTCCTGACTCGAGCCCGACCGTTTCTTAGGTCGCGCCTACCGTTTTGCACGCCCTCCCCTGCACGGCCGTGACGGAAGGTTCGACGGCGACGGCCTCCTCTGGTTCACCGGGCAGAGCGGACTACGGAAGGCTCGACCCTGCGACGGGCGACATGATAATTTTCGACGCTCCAGAGGGCCGCGGCCCCTACGGGATTACTGCGACCCCCAACGGAGACGTCTACTTCGTGTCGCTCGCCGGCAGCTATCTGGCAAGCATCGACCGCAAGAGCGGTGAAGCTCGAGTGATCGAGCCTCCGACCCCGGACCAGGGGGCGCGCCGCGTGTGGTCGGACAGCCGGGGACGGCTTTGGATTTGGGAATGGAATGCGGGACAGGTATCGGTCTGCGACCCCCATGACGGCGGCTGGAACTCTTGGCGTTTGCCCGGCGACCTTCCTCGCACCTATGCGGTCTATGTGGACGAGCGCGACATTGTCCGATTTCGGAGGGAACGCCGTGCACGCGTTCGATCCGCAGACAGACAAGTTTACGACGTACCCCAAGTCCACGGAAAACGCTGATGTCCGCCAGATCAATGGCCGCCGCGGAGAGGTTTGGCTGCTATCCGGGGCCGACCGGCTGGTCGTGATCCGCACCGTCTCCGCCAAGTGAGGCGGTCCCAGCCGCGGCTTCATTAGCGCCAGCATGGCGAAGTTCGGTCTCCCCGTCCTTCCTCCGCGCTGCTAGCGCCGCGTTCCGTGCAGGATCGACGCGGATCCGCATCCGCGGATCGGCGCCGCCCCTTTTGCGGCGGCTTATTCCGTCAACGCTGCGCGCTTCATTGCTATGACCGTAAAGGCGCTTTCGAGCACGCAGAGCGGCTTGGATAGGCTGTTGAGGTGAAAATGGCGAAATGGTTCGAGCCGACCGGCGACAGCTATTTCTCGCATATCAACCGCCAGAGCATCGAGGCCGTCATTCGGGAGGCGAAGGGTGATCAGGCCGCGCTTGCAGTCAAGGCGGCGGGCAAGAAGTTCGACGATCATTTGCATCGAGTTGTGGCTCATCTGGGGATCACGACCTGCACGGCCCCCACTCCGGTAACAACAGGCTGCAAAATTGGAACAGTCGTTTGGCCCTCTCCATAGCCCTTCAGATGCGTCTTTGATCATTGCCTGAGGAACGCGCCCGTGTAGGTCTGGCCAGCAAGCCTAACGGTTCCGGCGAGGGCTCCGTCGGACAGCATAACAAAACTGACCTCCGCGCCATTCGGTAAGCGCTCAAGCTTCAACGTGCTCCCTACAATTCTTCCAGCGCCGGCGGCCTCTCCCGGATAGTTGTCGCCCAGATTTCCCCACGCATAGGTGACCGTCACTTTTCCATTGGAAGAAATCGTCTGAACAGCAAGTTTGGCGTCATAGATCCCGTCCAATTGTCCGGCCCATAGACCCGAAAAAGCAGCATACTTTGTTGGAACGCCCTTGTCAGGGGGAGTGACCGTCACGGATTGATGCATGATTGCTGAGTCGGAAGGAACCAAGGCAGGTTGGGGAGGAATGGCACCAGGTTCTAACGCAGGTTCGAGAGTGGCCGGTTGCGACGTTTCAGCAGCCGATTGGCACGCGGCTAGGGCAAGTGCCGCGAAGCCAAGCATTACGTTGCACATTCGGTGTGCCATCTTCTGGTGCCCCGGCCATCTTTGAATCTAGCGCAGGCCGACCTTATCGCGCGTTTTCACAAGCTGTGTCTACGCAAGGTAAGTCATACGACAGCGGGTCGTCGAAGAACCCGCAGCGGTCGTGAGTGATTGCCTCCATTCGTCGCCCAAGTAGCGGCCTGGAGCGCCATTCGCCCGGCATCCGCTGGTTCATTAGGAGTTGAGCGGGAGGATCAGCAGTTGACCTTCCAGATCACATAGTGAGGCCGTTGCGACTGTATTCCTGAACCTTCGACAAACGAGTACACGCCGGTCGAACGGACTCACCAAGCTGCTGAATGAACGCTCTAGATGCATTCGACAGGCGTTTGACCGACGAAAGCTAAGCCCCCCAAGATGCCGCGGCCTATTTCAAGTGCTGCGAGGCGAGTATGATCGACGCGTTGGTGCCAGGCTTCTGAATGATAATCACGACGATGGTAGTCATTCTCGACGATACAAGAGTTGCTGCCACCTATTCGGACAGGAGCTACCCGTTCGATTGAACCGGTAGCGGTGAACGGAAGGGGCACAAACACCCTTCGGCCGCGATTTCGCCAATAGCAATACCGCAGAAACCTGCCACCTCGGCGGAGGATCTGCGCCCTCCGAAGGCAGAAGTTACAGGTTCAAATCCTGTCGGGTGCAGCATTGCACAGTTCGCTTGCCGACAACTATTCCTGCTGGAATTGACAGGGCCAATCGTCAGGCCTCGTCAAGCCAGAAGGCAACTCGGTCCGGGCGTCTCCGCAAGCCATGTTGAGCTGCCACTGGGACAGACCCGCCGAATTGGAAAGATCGACCCCCTCGATACGGGTCAGAAAGAAAAAGGCGCGGTCAAAGTCTATCGGCGCGGTGAACGTCGCTCCTCGGAAGTCCGCCCGTGCGAGATTGGCAAACGAGAAGCGGCTGCCGCTGATATCGGCGTCATGGAACTGCGCACGCCCCAATTCTGCCTTTGTGAAATCAACATTGGTCAGATTGGCGCCCTGGAAATTCGAGCGCTGTATTTCCGCGCTCGCAAACACAGCGCCCTGCGCGTCCATACGGCTGAAGTCGGTCCTGTAGGCCTCGATTCTGTCGAACCGGGCGCCTTTGGCGGTCGAGTCGGCCAGGGAAGCACGCACAAGCGTTGCCTTCTCAAGATTTGCCGCAAGGAGATTGCTGTTCCTGAGGTCGGTCGAAGTGAAATCAACACCGAACAGGTTCGCCCCGCTCAGGTCCTGTCCTTCTAGGATGAGAAGCTTCTTGTCACACTCGTGCCAATTGACGCCAGGCGTCGCGGCTGCATCGCAATTCTGAGCAGCAGTGGCGTTCTGCCAAGCAAACACAGTGCAAACCGCTATAACCAAGCCGGACGCGCCGTAAGCTCTGGTTCGTCTCAAAGTCATTGTTGCTGGACCTCTGCCACTCGCCGACACTCAACCTTACCACATCTGCTGACACACGAGCCACGGTGGCCACCGCCGTCACAGTTAGCGCATTTCTCATATTCAAGCTTTGATGTTGATCAACCGATCAACCCGCGCGTAGGGCGCGATTTGCGAGCGCCTCCCCATATCATCGGCGGTCCAGCAGAGATTCATTTGTCACCGGCCAGGCGCATCATTCCGTAGGTATGCTTGACTAAGCCGAGGAGAGCGGTCGTTCAGGCTGGCGAAGTCGCGTGCCAAGATTGGCCTCCGCTCTGGACGTTTGTCTCGCTAATTGGGAGCCTGCTCGGGTGCTGACCGCCACCACCGCCGTCCGCTGCCGACAAGCGTGAATCCGCTTGGTTCCGCACCGATCGGTACTTCCCGACGGCGAGGTTGACCCGGCACGGGGTGCTCGTCGCATATCCTGATTCCGCTGTCGCATGAACCCCACGACTTCGCCTAGCGAAGCCGAAGTTGATCTCTGCCATCTCCCAGGTCGAAGTATCAACCCCGCATATTTGTGTCGTAAGCTGACGTGCCGCGAATACGCCTTTTTCGGTTGGCGGGCTTTATGGCGGACGCGCAACCTGTTCTTGTATTTTTATCAACGTAAACAATGTTTTATGGCGGAGAGGGAGGGATTCGAACTCCGCGCTTGGAAAAGCGTCCCTCTCGTCTTCACCGTGCAGGCCGCTTACTCTGGGCGGCAGAGTGCCCTTCCGCGCTTCGCCAAACCTGCCGTGGGAAATGCCTTGCCGTTTTTTCCGGCGGGGCTTTGATCAGATCGTGACTATTAGTGATTTATGCTGGAACTGGTTGCGGAGGTTAGAGCCGGACCTATTTGCGCCGATTAACGATTAAGAAGTCCCGTCAGCAAACGAACTCGGTTACAGTACTGTATCGGCGGTATCCCTCTACCGACTCGAACCGCGACCGTTTCTTAGGTCGCGCCTACCGTTTTGCACGCCCTCCCCTGCCCGGCCGTGGCGGAAGGTTGAACCAGTTGGGCGACTGCTAGGTTCCAGACTGGAGGTAAGGTCGGCTCGCTGAAAGCACGGCAGGTGGCATGCGGCACATGCGCGTCAACGGCGGCGGAGGGTTTGAGAGGGCCGGAGCCCCGACAGCTTTCGGCAGTTCGAACGATATAGTCGAACGGCCGAAATCGGGGCGCAAAGCTGCCATTCGGCACAAAGATAACAAATAGCATCGGCGATCGGCTGAAGCCGCTCCTTCTCAGTCTGCTGGCGAACCGCGTAACCGGGGCAGATTTCCGGGCGAAGGGGTTTGCAGGCGAGCGCGTCCGTGATTCACCCTATGCGTGACGCTACCACCGACTGATTCGTTTGAAGGCTGTCGCTCGCGGAACTCCGCGGGTTGGTTACTGCGCTGATCGGCGAAGTGCGCGGTCCAAACATGGTTCGAAGTGGTCGATCGCAGGGCCGCGTCGCACGGTTCAGAAGGCCATGCATCGTTGATTATGCGCAAACTGCTATCGCGCGACTAGTCGGAACTCGCGCATCGAACAGTACATGACGTCTTCCGTCCCCAGCGCACCGGCGGCCTCCCCGCTCGCAATCCAAATAGACGTCTTTCAGCTGTTTGATTGGCATGTCAGCG
>NZ_JAMYSY010000007.1:0-186005 GCF_040322175.1 Mesorhizobium sp. M0185
TCGACCTCAACGCAAGCAACAGATAGGGTGGGAAACTGTTCGCGATGTCCTCGCACACCTGTTCGCGATGTCTCCGGTCCAAACACCCTTGTGGGAGAAGGTGGCCGAGCGAAGCTCGGTCGGATGAGGGGTGTTCCAGCTTGGCATCAACGTGCTCCGTCCAGCACCCCTCAACCATCTTGGCGCTGCGCGCCAATCCACCTTCTCCCACAAGGGGAGAAGGAAAGAAGGGTCACCCCTTCGGCGCGGGCCCCGGCACGGGCTTTACGTTCGGGGTTTCCTGCGCCGTGTTGGATTCGATCGGCGGCAGGCCCTTCATCAATTTCTGCTGCAAGGCGGCAAGCACGTCCGGGTCCGGCTTCAGGTCGCGGGCCTGGTTCCACTGGAAGGTGGCTTCCAGCTTGCGGCCGACGCGCCAGTAGACGTCGCCGAGGTGATCGTTGAGCACCGGATCCTCCGGCTTCAACGAAACGGCGCGTTCCATTTCGCGCACCGCATCGTCGAACTGGCCAAGGCGGTAATAGGCCCAGCCCAGCGAATCGACGATGTAGCCGTCGCTCGGCCTCAGGTCGACGGCCTTCTGGATCATCGCGAGGCCTTCCTTGAGGTTCATGTTCTTGTCGACCCAGGAATAGCCGAGATAGTTCAGAACCTGCGGCTGGTCGGGGTAGAGCTCCAGCGCCTTGCGGAAATTCGGCTCGGCCTTCGGCCATTCCTTCAGTCGCTCATAGGCGATGCCGCGCTGGTAGAAAATGTTCCAGTTGGCGGCGGTCGGCGTCTTCAGCACCTCGACTGCCTTGTCGTAAAGATTGGCGGCGGAGCGGAAATCCTCCTTCGAGGAATAGACGCCGCCGAGCGCCAGATAGGCGCGCATGTCGTCTGGATGCGCATCGACGATGGCCTTGAGGTGAGCGATCGCCTCGTCGTTGCGGTCGAGATCGGCAAGGTTGAGGCCAAGCTGCAGGTCCGAAAGCTCCTTCAGCGGCGAGCCAGCGGGAATGCGGCGATAGAGCGCGATGGCGCCCTCGCCGTCTTTCAACTGCTCGGCAACGGCGGCAAGCTGAACGAGCGCCGCGTCGTTGTCGGGCCGCAGCGCCAAGGCATATTGCAGATAAAGCCGCACGAACGGCTCGCCGCCGCCGCGGTTGAGCGCGGTGGCGAGATCGAGCAGGATTTCCGAGGCGCCGTCCGACGGACCGGCAACGAAGGGCTCGATCTTTTCGCCCTTGTTGATCTTATCGCGAAGCGCCGCAATCTCGACCTTGCCGGGGGCGAACGCCTCGGCCTTGTCGAGCACCGACAGCGCCTTGGCCTTGTCGCCTTTGCGGGCGAGGAAAGAGGCGTAGGCCTGCGCGTTGCGCATCCATGTTTCGGGGGCCGCACCGCCGGCGGCCGTGTCCTGCACGGTGGCGGTGTAGAGCGCATCCGCCCTGTCGGGCAGGCCGGAGGCGTCGGCAATCAAGGCACGGTGGAAGGACTTGAACAGGCTGAACCAGTCGGGGCCTTGCAGCTTGTCGATGGAAGCCATGGCCTCGCCGGCGTCACCCGCACCCTGCTTGGCCCAGCCGGTCATGACGCCGGAGATCAGCCGGTCGAGATCGGATTCGAGCGACAGCTTGAGCCAGTATTCGGCCTTGGAGAAATCCTTCTTGTGGAAGGAATCGATGGCCAGCGCCAGGCGCGAGAAGCGCTCGACATCGGGAACCGCCTTGAGCTTGTCGGCATAGACCAGGGATTCGTCGAAGCGCCCCTGCGCGATCAGCGACAGCATCAGACTCTGCTGCAGTCCCGTATCGTTCGGATCGAAGGCAAGCGCCTGC
Source organism: Mesorhizobium sp. M0185 (assembly GCF_040322175.1). Classification (NCBI taxonomy): domain Bacteria; kingdom Pseudomonadati; phylum Pseudomonadota; class Alphaproteobacteria; order Hyphomicrobiales; family Phyllobacteriaceae; genus Mesorhizobium; species Mesorhizobium sp. M0185. The sequence goes on from NZ_JAMYSY010000007.1 coordinate 1,821, forward strand.
TTGTAATAGGAAATGGCGCTGTCGAGGTCGTTGTCGCCGTCGGCAATCCTGGCGGCGAGATAGGCCCCCGAGAAGGATGTGATCCTGACCGGCTCGGCGGTCTGTTTGGCATGCGCCGGTAAAGCCGAGATCGCCATGCCCGTCGCGATTGCCAGCCCCGTCAGCCAGCGCGCATATCCTTGCCGCATCATATCCCTTTCAGCCAAACGCCATCTCCGCGTCAGCGGGATCGCCGTAGACTCGATCCTTACAGGTAAAGCATGGCCTTTTTGGGGTCGTGCTTCAACCCGGCCCGAATTCACAATCGGTCAAGCAATTAATAAACCATGCCGAAAGGGCCTGAACTGCGACCCTTGACCGCGTGGCGTCCGCTTTGGCGCTGCCTGTGCGGTGCTATTTCCCGACGCCGTAAGCGATCCATAAGCGCCAACGGTTGAAAGCTTCCGCCATGCAACTTTGCGTGGCAGGATGAGATTTCAATTCTTGCTTCGCCAGCCATGGGGGCGCCGATGCTGGAAGTGCCGCGCGACGAAGAAGCCTTCGCCATCGTTGATCGTATCTACGAAGCAGCGTTCGCCGCCGAGCTGTGGCCGGGAGCGTTGGAAGCGACCAGTGCGATCACGCGCTCGGCAAGCGGCTCGATTTTCATGATCAGCGATCATTCCCCGCTTCGCGCCATCGGCGAGGCGCAGGCCGAGCCCTTGATCGACGCTTTCATGGCAGATTGGAAATTTTCCGAGAGCGTGCAGCGCATGTGCAGCACTCAGCCGGCAAGCTTCGTGCGGGTCGACGACTTCATGACGGGAGAGGAGATCGAGCGGGACCCGATCTATGCGTGGGCAAGAAATTTCGGCGTCGGATCGCCCGTCTGCACGTCGATTCCCATGCCGAGCGGGGAGCTTGTCCTGTTCGTCTTCCAGCGCTGGCTGAAGGACGGCAAATACGATCAGGCGGCGATCGACCTGCTGAACGGGCTCCGTCCGCATCTGGCGCGGGCCGGCCTTGTCGCCGGACGGCTCGGTCTGGAGCGGGCCAGGACCGCCGTGTCCATTCTGAGCGAAATCGGGCTGCCTGCGGCAGTCATGAGCGGATCGGGCCGCGTGCTGACAGCCAACCGCCTTCTGGAAAACATGGCGGACGTGTTCGTTGCCTTGGCCCATGGCGGCATGGCACTTGCCGATGGACCGGCAAACGCGCTTTTCCAGCAGGCCGTTGCGCACAACCAGGACAACCGCGTCGTGCGGTCCATTCCCGTTCCGGCCAGGAAGGGGCGGCCGGCTCTGATCGTTCACCTTTTGCCTTTGCGCCGCGCCGCACATGACATCTTTTCGGGCGCGGATATCCTTGTCGCGGCAACTGCCGTCAGCATCAGCGCGACGGTGCCGTCGCCCGGTATCCTTTCGGGCCTGTTCGACTTGACGCCGGCGGAAGCCCGGCTCGCCGTCGTGCTTGCCTCCGGCCGTTCCGTACAGGAAGCCGCCCTCGAAATCGGCATCGCCGTTAAATCGGCCCGCACCTATCTCGAGCGAATCTTCCGAAAAACCGGCACCAGTCGCCAAAGCCAGCTCGTGGCGCTGCTGACGAGCGCGCGACCGTTTTCGTGATTTCGGCAACTGACCAGTTCCTGTGTTGCTGAATTGCAACAGCAGGCACCGGAAACGCCGCAAAAACAGCGGGTTTTCCGCGAAATGTAGGCATTTGCCGACTGTCCGGCCGTCGCCGGCTTCATGCATGGTCTGTCTCATCGGGAGCCTTGCGATCGGCCAGCGCTGTTCTGGCAAGAAGGGGATAATTAAGATGGATTGCCGTGTTGTAGAACGCTTTGAATGGTCGGCTGCAGTAAGGGCTGCCGGCATCCTGATGTCGTCGCGCGTGCCGGTTCGCGGGGCCGGAGCTTTGGTGATAGCCGCGGCAGCCGGCTTAGTGGTCCTCGCACCGACTCCGGCGGCGGCGTTTGTATGTGAGGATATAAATTTTGGCGCAGATGGCGCCGGGGCTTCGCCTACCGGTATGGCATGCGGAACTATCGCCCAAGCTGCGGGCGGATCCTCCACGGCGGTTGGCAGTAGAGCCGTTTCTGATGGAGACCTCAGTACCGCTCTTGGCGACGATGCATGGGCTGGGGGAATCTCAGGTCCCATCACCCATAACAATGCAGGCACGACGGCTATCGGCGCCCGTGCTCAGGCTGGTGCGGGAGGCCCTAACCAGGCCAACGCTACCGCTCTTGGCGCCTCGGCCAAGGCGAATGCGGTGAATGCCACCGCTCTCGGCACTGGTGCGACGGCCAATTTTGCCGACTCCGTCGCCATCGGACAGGGCGTGAGCACGACACGGACCAATCAGGTGGCAATCGGCAACAGCAGCGCCACCTACACGCTCGCCGGTGTCAACAGCCAGGCCAGCAAGGACGCGCAGAGCGGACCGAGATATCTGGTGACGTCCGACGCCGCCGGCAATCTGGCGACGGCTTCCGTCAACATTGACGAGATCGAAGGGCTGGTGGACGACGTGGCAGCCCACACCACCCAGATCGCCTCACTCAACACCACGGTCGGCAACCACACCATGCAGCTTGCCGATCACGAGACGCGCATCACCAACAATACCAACCAGATCAACACGCTAAACACCACAGTCAGCGGTCACACGACGCAGCTCGCCGACCATGAGACGCGCATCACCGACAACACCAACACGCTCAACCTGCACACCGCGCAGATCTTCAGCCTCGACAGCCGCACCACGATCAACGAGGCGAACATCGCCCTGCTCGACGGCCGCGTCGGGGCGCTGGAGGGCGGGTTGCAGGATCTTGGCGAGCAGGTCAGCGAAAACCGCTCGGAAGCCCGGGCCGGAACGGCGCTTGCCCTGGCGACGGCGGGCCTGCGTTACGACGACAGGCCCGGCAAATTGTCGCTGGCCGGCGGCTTTGGCCACTTCAAAGGTCAATCGGGCCTGGCGCTCGGCCTCGGCTATAGCCCAAGCCTGGATTTCCGCCTCAACGCCGCCGTGTCGGCCTCGACAAACCGCGGCGATGTCGGCGTCAGCGTCGGCGCATCGTGGACACTGAACTGATGCAGCCGGCATGAGCTCGATGCTGCCGGGATCGGTGCGGCCGGCGGGCAGAATGTTGCTGGCAGCCTTGGTGTTGACGACGGCCGTTCCGCAGCTTGTCCCGTCTGCCCTAGCGCAAACGTCGAAAACCCAGAAATCGGCCAAGCCGCAAGCGCCGAAGCCGGCCAATATCGACCGCAACGGCGTGCTGATCCTGGTGCGCGGCTCGCTGCTGGCGCTCGACCATGCCAACAAGACGGGGAATTACACGGTGCTGCGCGATCTCGGCGCGCCGGGCTTCCAGGCCAACAACGCCGCCAAGCTTGCCGAGATCTTCGCCGGCCACCGCAATGACGGCATCAACCTCGGCGGCGTCGCGGTGCTGGAGCCGCAATTGACGCTGCTGCCGCAGATCGAGCCCAACGGCATGCTGCATATGGCCGGGTTCTTTCCCTCGGTGCCGATGCAGGTCAATTTCGAGCTTCTGTTTGCGCCGGTCGAACGGCAATGGAAGGTGTTCGGCATCTCGGTTGCGCTCGGCAAGGCCGGCCCGGAAGCGCCGGCGACGGAGCCGGAACCACCAAAGCCTGTCGCCACCGAAATACCCGACCCGCCGACGCCGGAGGTCAATCCCAGAAGGGCCGCCGAACAAGCCGGCAAATGAGGCGTCACGGCCCCGAACCTTAGGACGCTTGCGAAAGGCTTGCGTCCAGCGCCTGCATGGCGACGGTGACAAGATCGTGCAGCCGCTTTTTCGGCACGCCGTCGCGTGCCTGGACCGAAAGGCCGTGCATCAGCGTGGCGTAATAGTCACCCAGCGTCTCGGCATCGGTATCCGGCTTCAATTCGCCATCGCGCACGGCCTTTTTCAATCGCTCGACGATCGACGCGGTACGCGCCAGCCGATGCTCCGCCAGCCATTGCAGCACGGCGTCATTTTCGATGGCGCAATTGGTCGCGGCCGTCACCACCATGCAGCCCTGCGGCCGCCCCGGCCTCGTATAGATTTCGACGGCGTCGCGAAGCATGCGCTCGGTGACGCGCCGGACATTTGGTTCTTCCTCCAGCGCGCGCGTGGCAAAGCCGCCCTCATTGGCCTCGTAAAGCGCCACCGCTTCGCGAAACAGGTCCTCCTTCGAGCCGAAGGCGGCATAGATGCGCGCCGATGCGAGACCAAGCGCCGATACGAGATCGGCCATCGAGGTGCCCTCGTAGCCGCGCCTCCAGAAAGCGTCGCGGGCTTTCTCCAGCGCCTGGTCGCGGTCGAATTGCCTTGGCCTGCCTGCCATGGCGGTCTCCAATTTTTGTCGATCAACAAATAATCTGCTTGACTTCGGATTGCAAATCTCAATTCTTTGTCGATCATCAAATAATTGTGGACAAGGAGTCCGACATGAGTTCACTCGATCAAGGCGCGCCGCTCGGGGCGATAACGCAGGGAGCAAGCAGGGCGAAACATGGCGCAACGCTGGCGCTGCTCGCCTTCGCGCAGCTCATCATCTCGCTCGACCTCAACATCGTCTTCGTGGCGTTGCCGAAGATCGGCGCCGGCCTCGGATTTTCAGGCCAGACCCTGCAGTGGGTGGTCAGCGCCTACACCGTGTTCACCGGTGGCTTCCTGCTGTTCGGCGGCCGGGCCGCCGACCTGATCGGCCAGCGCCGCGTCTTCATCTTCGCGCTCTGGCTCTACGCGCTTTCGTCTCTCGTCGGTGGCCTGGCCTAGTCGCCGGAAATCATCATCGCGGCCCGCGCCGTACAAGGCATCGGCGCCGCGTTCCTGTTTCCGGCGACGCTGTCGCTGATCAACCGCCTGTTCGCCGAAGGGCCGGAACGCAACCGGGCGCTCGCCGTCTGGGGCGGCGCGGGCGCCAGCGGCCTGACGCTCGGTTCGCTTGCCGGCGGGTTTCTGACCAGCGCCTTCGGCTGGCCGTCGGTCTTCTACGTCAACGTGCTGCTGGCCGGGATCGCCATCATCGCGGCTTTCGCCATCATCCCGCGCGATCGCAAGCGGCACGAGCAACGCAGCTTCGATCTGCCGGGCGCACTGGCCGTCACCGCCGGCGCGACGCTGCTTGTCTTCACACTGGTTCAGGGGCCTGAATATGGCTGGGGCTCTGTCGCAATCATTGTCAGCGCGGCACTGGCGGCATTCTTCCTGATCGCCTTCACCGTGATCGAGGCCAACAGCGCCGATCCGCTGATGCCGCTGCGCCTGTTCCACAACCGCAGCCTTGTCGCCGGCATGACGATAACCTTCCTCTACATGGCCACTTTCGGCGCGCTGCCCTACTTCCTCACCGTGCTGCTGCAGAACGTGCACGGCTTCACTGCCTTGCAGACGGGCCTCGCCTTTCTCGTGCCGTCGGTCGCCATCGCCACCGGTACGCAAGCCGGCGAGCGTCTGGCGACGCTCTTTTCGACGCGCAGCACGCTGGTCGGCGGCATGATCGTCGGCGCGGTCGGCACAGCATTGATGGTATCAGGCGCGACCGCGGAGAGCAGCTATCTGGCCCTCGTACCTGGCCTGATCGTCTCCGGCGTCGGACAAGGCATCGTCTGGACCGCAATGTGGATTGCCGCCGCTTCCGGCGTTGCCCATGACCAGCAAGGCGTCGCCTCGGGGATGGCTTCGACGACGCTCAATGTCGGCAACGCCATCGGCATGGCCGTGCTGATTGCGATTGCGAACAGCCAAATCGGCGAATTGTCCGGCAATGCGTTGAAAATTGCCGTCGCCGACGGCATCCAGGTCGCCTTCTGGCTCGCGGCGGCGGGCATCGTCGTTAGCCTGCTGGCAGCAATGGTTCTTCCGGCAAAGGCTCGATGAGAACAAGCGCGGGGCGCCGATGCCTGTCAATTCACCCGGCTGATGCAGAAATCGATGACGTCGATCAGCGCCGATTTCTGCGGCGTCGCCTCGAGCGGCGCCAGCGCGTCGCGGGCGATCTCGCCGAAATGGCGGGCGCGCCCGATGGTGTCGGCAATCGCGCCATGGCGGAGCATCAGGCCGATGGCCTTCTCCAGCCCGGCATCGTCGGCGGCATTGTCCTCGATGGCGCGTTTCCAGAAGCTGCGCTCGGCCTTGGTGCCGCGCCGATAGGCGAGGATCACCGGCAGCGTGACCTTGCCCTCGCGAAAATCGTCGCCGACATTCTTGCCGAGATCCTTGCTGGTGCCGCCGTAATCCAGCGCGTCATCGATCAGCTGGAAGGCAAGGCCGAGATTCATGCCGTAGGAGCGGAGTGCTGCGCGATCATTGCGCGTCGCCTGAGCGATGACGGGGCCGACCTCGGCGGCGGCCGAAAACAGGGCCGCGGTCTTGGCCTTGATCACCGCGAAATGCTCATCCTCGGTGGTCTCGAGGTTTTTTGCGGCAGCGAGCTGCATCACCTCGCCTTCGGCGATGACCGAGGCCGCGCTCGACAGGATATCGAGCGCTTCCAGCGAGCCGACATCGACCATCATGCGAAAGGCTTGGCCGAGCAGGAAATCGCCGACCAGAACACTGGCCTGGTTGCCCCAGATCATGCGTGCCGTCTTCTTGCCGCGCCGCATGCCGCTTTCATCGACAACATCGTCGTGGAGAAGTGTCGCGGTATGCATGAATTCGACCGATGTGGCGAGCTTGACATGGCCGTCGCCGGAATAGCCGAACATCTGGGCCGCGGCGAGCGTCAGCATCGGCCGCAGCCGTTTGCCGCCCGACGAGATCAGATGATTGGCTATCTCCGGAATCATCTCGACATCGGAGCCGGCCTTCGACAGGATCAATTTGTTGACGCGCCCCATGTCGGCCGCGGTCAGGTCGATGAGGTCCTTTATCGAGGCGGCTTCGCGCTTCCCGTTTTCAATGTTGAGAACGACACCCACGGCAAAACTCCCAACCTCGATATGCACGACGGCAACATGGTCCCTGGACAGACTCTAGGGTGTCACCCACCGGCGCGGCAAGAGGCGAATTGGCGCGCCGGCTCTGGTACATGATCACGCCTACGTTTACATCAACGCCGCAAACTGCGAGTTTCATCCGATGATAGAGCTCATCCGCACCAACGACGCCGTCATCATTTCGTTTGTCGAATCGCTGATGCGCGATGCCGGCATCGGCTGTTTCGTCGCCGACCAGAACATGAGCGTGCTCGACGGCTCGATCGGCATCCTGCCCCGCCGTGTCATGGTGGACGCCGACAAGGCCGATGCGGCGCGGCGCATCCTGACGGATGCAGGCATCGCCAACGAGATCCGCCAAAAATAATGTCCGCGTCGCCCGCTGCCCTTGTCCCGGACATGCCGGCTCATACGGTCGACGCCTTCCATCGCGGTCGCTTCTGGCTGGTGCAGCCGAGAAAGGCGGGCCACCGCGCCGGCATGGATGCGATGATGCTGGCGGCTGCCGTGCCGTCCTCGTTCGCCGGGCGGCTTGCTGACTTTGGCGCGGGTGCCGGTGCCGCCGGCCTGGCGGTACTGTCGCGCTGCCCCGCTGCAGAGGCCGTGCTTGTCGAGCGTTCCCCGGAAATGGCGGCCTTCGCCACCACCACGCTTGCCCATCCCGGCAATGCGCATCTCAGCGACCGCGCCTCGGTGCTCGTCGCCGATGTCGCGCTGTCGGGCCGGGCGCGAACGGCCGCCGGCCTCGAGGACAACAGCTTCGATTTCGTCATCATGAACCCGCCGTTCAATGCCGCCGAGGATCGCGCGACGCCCGATCCGCTGAGAAAGGCCGCGCATGTCTCTGCGGATGGGCTGTTCGACAGCTGGATCCGCAGCGCGGCCGCGGTGGTCAGGCCGGGCGGCGGGCTGGCCGTCATCGCCAGGCCGGAACAGCTCGGCGCCATCCTCGATGCCATTGCCGGCCGCTTCGGCGACGCCGAGATGCTGGCCGTCCACCCTCGCCCCGAAGCGGCGGCGATCCGCATCGTCGTCCGGGCAGCACTCGGCGCACGCGGCAAACTGTCGATCCAGCCACCGCTTATGCTGCATGCCTATTCAGGCAATGGCCCTTCGGAGCGGGCAGAGCTGATCAATAACGGGCTGGCGTCGCTGTTCGGAGACTGATCCATTCTGATTGCCGGGGTGACGGCATTGCCGTTGGCCGGCGAATTCCTACATGCCTCAAGCAAATCGACCGGAGACCGCCCCCTCGTGAAACGCCTTTTCAACCGCCTGCTGCCGAAATCCTGGCGCTCCGCCGTCGTCACCATTCCGGTCATCCGGCTGCACGGCACGATCATGCCCGGCGGCGGCCAGTTCCGGCCGAGCCTGTCGCTCGCTTCCACCGCCGGCCTTCTCGAAAAGCTGTTTTCCTTCGACGCGCCGGCGGTCGCCATCTCGATCAATTCGCCAGGTGGTTCACCGGTGCAGTCGCGGCTGATCTTCAGGCGCATCCGCGACCTGGCGAGCGAGAAGAACAAGAAAGTCCTGGTTTTCGTCGAGGACGTGGCGGCATCGGGCGGCTACATGATCGCGGTCGCCGGCGACGAGATCTTTGCCGACCCGTCCTCCATCGTCGGCTCGATCGGCGTGGTGTCGGCCTCGTTCGGCTTTCCAGAGCTGTTGAAGAAGATCGGCGTCGAGCGCCGCGTCCACACCGCCGGCCAGAACAAGGCGGTGCTCGACCCGTTCAAGCCGGAAAAGAAGGAAGACGTCGAGCGCCTGAAGGCGCTGCAGCTCGAGGTCCACGAGACCTTCATCGATCTCGTCAAGGACAGGCGCGGCAGCAAGCTCAAGGACGATCCCGACCTGTTCACCGGACTTTTCTGGACGGCCAAAAAAGGGCTGGAGCTCGGGCTGGTCGATGCGCTCGGCGACATGCGCAGCGTGCTGAAGAGCCGTTTCGGGCCGAAAACCCAGCTCAAGCTGATCACCGCGCCGCGCGGCCTGTTCGGCCGCTTCGGCCTGTTCGGCTCGAGCTTTTCGGCGCCCGACATAGCCGCCGCCGCGGCAAGCGGCGTCATCGATGCGGCGGAAGAGCGCGCGCTGTGGGCGCGCTTCGGGCTTTGAAAAGCCGGTGAAAGCGTCTAGCATAAATCATCAACCGACCCGACCGGCCGCCTTGCCGGCCTTGCGAGGGAGGAGTTTGACATGCCGCAGATCATTTTCTTCGCCGTCGTCGGCATTGCCGCCTATTTCGGCTACCGCTCCTTCGTCAGGGAAGCCGAGCGTGTGACCGCCAAGGTGCGGCGTACCGAAAAGCAGGCCGCCAACGGTACAATGGGAACATTGGTCAAGGACCCGAAGACCGGCGAATACCGTCTGGCCAAGGATTGACCGTCGTCCCCCTCGCGGCAGAGCCAGTGAACGCCGAGGCCAGCATCCGGGCGTCGCATGCGCACGCCAAGATAAATCTCGCGCTGCACGTCACCGGCCAGCGCGCCGACGGCTATCACACGATCGAAAGCCTGGCTGTATTCACGCGCTTCGGCGATCGCATCGAGACGGAACTTGCCGACAGCGATGGGTTTTCCGTGTCCGGCAAATACGCCTCCGCGGTGCCGGTCGACGACAATAATCTGGTGGTGAGAGCGCGCGATGCACTGCGGCGCGAGGCCGGTCCCCAGCACGCACCGGCTGTCGCCATCAGGCTCGAAAAGAACCTGCCGGTCGCGTCCGGTGTCGGCGGAGGGTCGAGCGATGCGGCGGCTGTGCTGCGCGCCCTGGTCCAGACTTGGGGATTTGATGTCGGCGATGCCGAACTGGCGCGGATCGGCCTGTCGCTCGGCGCCGACGTGCCGATGTGCCTCGCTGCCAAGCCGCTGATAGCCCGCGGCGTCGGCGACGAGCTGACGCTCGTGCCGGGTTTCCCGGCGCTGGGTCTGGTGCTCGTCAATCCCGGCACTGCCGTCTCGACGGCCGACGTGTTCGAGGCGCTTGGCCGCCGCGACAATGCGGGGCTGCCGCCGCTGCCGCACAGCCTCGACTTCCACAGCATCCGCAACTGGCTGGAGATCACCCGCAACGATCTCGAGCCTGCGGCGCGCGCAATCCAGCCCGCCATCGGCAAGGCCATTTCCGTGCTCAACAAGGCCGGAGCCGGTTTTGCCAGGATGTCCGGTTCAGGCGCCACCTGCTTCGGGCTGTTCGAGACCGGCAATGTGGCCAAGCGCGCGGCCGTCGATATTCGCAGCCGCCATCCCGACTGGTTTGTCGCGGCGACGCGAAGCGTGACATCGGAGGTTGATGCCCATGGCCAGGATTGACGAGAGCCGCCCCTTCGTTCCCGTGCGCATCGCGGTACTGACCGTTTCCGATACGCGCAGCCTCGCCGACGACAAATCCGGGCAGACGCTGGCCGACCGTATCGCCGAGGCCGGCCATGTCCTGGCCGCCCGCGACATCGTCACCGACGACCGCGACAAGATCCGCGACAAGGTCCTGGGCTGGTCGAAGGACGATGCGATCGATGTCGTCATCACCACCGGCGGCACCGGCTTCACCGGCCGCGACGTGACGCCGGAAGCGCTGGAGCCGATCTTCGAAAAGCGCATGGACGGCTTTTCCGAAGTGTTCCACCGCATCTCCTACGACAAGATCGGCACTTCGACGATCCAGAGCCGGGCAACCGGCGGCGTCGTCAACGCCACCTTCGTCTTCGTGCTGCCGGGCTCGCCCGGCGCCTGCAAGGACGCCTGGGACGGCATTTTGAAGCCGCAGCTCGACTATCGGCACATGCCCTGCAACTTCGTCGAGATCATGCCGCGGCTGGACGAGCATTTGCGGCGCGGCTGAGACGAACCGAGGTATCAGCCAAGCGACCTCGGTTTAGCGAATGACCGGCTCGCCGTGAAAACGCCGGCGCGAGGGCGGCGAGACGCCGAAGCCAACCTCCATCATCAGCCGCGGCGTGCGCGTCGGCACGGTGCCCATATGGAAGCCGAACGGATCCTCGACAAAGCCGAGGCCGGCCGGCCCGGTCAGCGTGACCGGGCTCTGCTCGCCGTACACGCCCAGCACCTCTTCCGCCGAATGGCCGACCAGCAGCGTCAGCTGATGCTTCAGGATGCGGCGGTTGTGGGAGCCGCGGACATAGACATGCGGCCCGGTGTCGGCGTCGACCGGCACCAGGTAGAAAAAGAACTTCAGCATGCGCCAGTCGTCGAGGTCGAAATGGTATTTGCCGAGCGAGGCCATGTTCTTGTCGGCGTCCGAGACGCCACCGGTCGGAAAGCTCCACCAGACGCGGGTCGTGATCAGCTTGGCCTGGCTGCCGAGATAGTGTGCCGCGACGTCGAGAAGCAGCGGATCGCGCTGCACGGCGACCGCAGCGCTGCAGTCGAGGACCCGCTCGAAATAGTGACCGCTGAGCAGCGGGCGGCCGAAATGCTTTTCGGCATCGGCGTGTTTTTCGGGCAGGAATTCCAGCCGGCGGTCGAAATTGCCGAAGCATGGCGTGCGCTCGGCGAAGCGGGCGATCTCCTCATGGACGGCGGCCGGCAGCATCAGGCCCGAATAGAGCCCCTCCGTCCGCAGCGCGCCGACGACGGCATCGCGGTCAACGCCGGCGAACATCGTTTCACCGAAATTGCGCGCCGGCCGAACGGGCTTTGCACCGCGCCAGTGCAGGCGCCGCGCCGGCATGGTGCGGGCCAGCATGAACATCGGCAGCCATGCCGGATTCTCGCGAAGGTCGGAAAGATAGGTCGGGATGCGGGCGGCGATGCGGCGCAGCGTGCCGCCGTTGCGCGCGATCGCCTCGAGGCTTGCAGCGCCGGACTTGTCAGGGCTTGAAAGGGTCATCGGGGTCCTCAAAATGTCGAGGGAACAGCATCGACGTTAGTCGTCGCCGCTCCGGCACACCCCAAACCCTATTCGCCCATATCGCCGGGAATGGTAACCCCCGGCCAGATTTTGTGCAATGCACAATAAACCACGACCCGCCAGAAAATTTGCTTGGGCGGAGTTCCCATAACCGGCACGGTAAGCCGTCACTTCCGCGGCGCGACCCAGATCTCGGCGTGGAGACTCCTGGTCGCCAGGCCGCGGGCGATCGCTTCGGCGCTGCGGGCGTTCTTCGACAGCGCCACGGCCTGACGCTTGCTGATCACCAAGCCTTCGGCGAGAGCGCGATTTCCGGCAAAGACGCGCGACAGGAACGGCGCGCGGCTGCCGCGTGCCCGCGAGAACCGCGCCGCCATGGTTTGCCTGGCGATATGGGCGACGACCTCGTCGATCCAGCCCTCTCCCAGCCGCGCGCCCGGTTCCAGCAAAAGCAGCCAGTCGCCCTTGGCCTGCCTGATGCCGGCGGCGATGCCGCCGCTGACATAGTGGCACCCGGCATGTTCGGCGACGCGGTGCGTCTGATCGGTCGAGCCGGTATCGCAGACGAGAACGTCGCGCACCACGCCTTCGACCGCGCCGCCGATCAGCGAGGCGAGCGTGCGGGCAAGGCCCTCCTCGTCGTTCAGGGTTTCGATCAGGACGCTGAGCATGTTTAGCCGAATAGCGGAAAGCGGTGGGCAGCGCCAGTTTTTGCGGCGCACCGCGAGAAAGTTCTTGCTTTGTTCTCATCGATACGATAGGAATACATTCATGAGCAGAGCGATTCGACAGCGGGCGGACAGTCCCTGGGAAAGGGCCAAGATGGAACAGATCGTGCGTGCCGATATTGCAGCCTTCGGCGCTGGCAGGGCCGAGATGGCGAATGCGATGATCGAGCAGAGCGGCATGCGCGTCCGTCCCGACCGCAATCGCGGCAGGTCGGCGGGCATCAATCCGTCCGGCCGTTTCGAGCCGGTCAGCAGGCATGTATTCGACGATGGCTGGAATTCGCTGGAGGAGCTGCCGCCGTTCAAGACCGAGGTACAGGTCGAGAAGCCGCGCACCATCATCACGCGCAACGAATCGCCCGACATCTCCTTCGACCGCTCGATCAATCCCTATCGCGGCTGCGAACATGGCTGCGTCTATTGTTTCGCGCGGCCGACGCACAGCTTCATGGGCCTGTCGCCGGGGCTGGATTTCGAATCGAAGCTGTTTGCCAAGCCGGATGCGGCCCGGCTGCTCGACAAGGAATTGTCCAGGGATAATTACCAGCCGCGCACCATCGCCATCGGCACCAACACCGATCCTTATCAGCCGATCGAGAAGCAATACCGGATCATGCGCGAGATCCTCGAAGTGCTGGAGGCGCGCGGGCATCCGGTCGGCATCGTCACCAAATCGGCGCTGGTGACACGCGATATCGACATTCTGTCACGCATGGCCGAACGCGGGCTGGCCAAGGTGGCATTGTCGGTGACGACATTGGACAGGATGCTGGCCAGAACGATGGAGCCGCGAGCGTCAACGCCGACCAAGCGGCTGGAGGCGATCAGGCAGCTTTCGGATGCCGGCATTCCGGCCTCGGTGATGGTCGCGCCGATCATCCCCGGACTGACCGACCCGGAAATGGAGCGCATCCTCGATTCGGCGCAGGCAGCGGGCGCGCGTGAAGCCGGCTATGTGCTGCTGCGCCTGCCGCTGGAGGTCGCGCCGATCTTCAAGGACTGGCTGCTGCGCCATTATCCCGATCGCTATCGCCACGTCATGTCGCTGATCCGTTCGATGCGCGACGGCAAGGACTACGATTCGGAATGGGGCAAGCGTATGAAAGGCTCCGGTCCCTATGCCTGGCAGATCGGCCGGCGTTTCGAGATCGCTGCCAAACGGCTCGGCCTCAACGCCGAGCGGCGCTCGCTCAGGACCGACCAGTTCGTCCCCGCCGCCAAGGCTACCGAGCAGCTGATGCTGCTGTGACAAAGCGTCTCGCGCCAGCCGGTTGAAACGGCCGGCAACAGGCAAAAATCCCGTCCGGCCTGTCCTGTCCCCGGGCTTGCAGACGGTAGCCCCTCCTGGTCCGGTGCCCCGCCCGACCCGGAGGGACTTGCGGAGAATCGGAGCCGATGCGAACCTCGCCGCACCATGGCTCGCCCGCGTTCCGATTCTCCGCTTCTCTTCGAAATCGTCGAGAAACCCGACTTCTCGTTCGAGACGAGGGCGATGGCCGAAGGCCTGTGGCCGGTGGCGGGGATGGACGAGGCCGGCCGCGGTCCGCTCGCCGGGCCGGTGGTGGCTGCAGCGGTGGTGCTCGATCCCGCCAACATCCCCGATGGCCTCGATGATTCCAAGCGGCTGACGCATTTGCAGCGTGAGGCGCTGTTCCTGAAAATCCTCGGCTCCGCGCTCGCCGTATCGATGGCGTCGGTCAGCGCCGAAGGCATCGATGCCTCCAACATCCTCAAGGCCAGCCTGGAGGCGATGCGCCGTGCCGTGGCCGGCCTGTCAATCCAGCCGAAGCTGGCGCTGGCCGACGGCCGCGACGTGCCGCCCGGCCTGCCCTGCGAGGGCAGAGCGCTGATCAAGGGCGACCAGCGCTCGCAGTCGATCGCCGCAGCCTCGATCGTCGCCAAGGTGATGCGCGACCGCATGATGTGCGGCTGCGGCAGCCATCATGCGCGTTACGGCTTCGAACTGCATATGGGCTACGCCACTGTGCGCCACCGCACGGCGATCGATCTGCATGGACCAGTGGCGCGGCTGCACCGCAACTCCTTCGCGCCGTTCCGGTTCGGCGGCACCGAGGTGCTGGAGGAAGAGGGTTTTTCGGGTTTGGATTGAGGGATTCGGCTAGGTGTGATCTCCCCCCTCGAGGGGGAGATGTCGCCAAAGGCGACAGAGGGGTCGGTACGTCCTGGCGCGACGCCATGCGGGACGAAAGAGAAGGCTGGCGCTTCACGCGCGGCGACCCCCTCTGGCCTGCCGGCCATCTCCCCCTCAAGGGGGGAGATTACGCGCTTGGCCGCTTTCGCTAACAAAAAAGCCGCCAGGTTTCCCGGGCGGCTTCGATGACTTGTAGATGCAGCCGTTCAGTCCAGCTTCGACTTCAAATCCTGCAGTGAGGCATTGAACAGGTCGGCGCCGGCCTTGGCGTCGATCTTGCCGGCCAGCAGCGCGCGCGGCTTCGACGGCGATATCGACTGCGCTGGCACGCACTTCGCCCATCGCCTCACAATCGGCCTTCTACCTTTTAAGTCTTCGTCGCAGCATCACAATATGTAATTAAACTCATCTAAAGAGCAATCGGTGAGCTTTACGCTCACATACCATTGAGGCTTGCGGGGTTAGATATCCGTCGTGGTCGGTTGATTTACTCACACCAACTCCACATGCGACAGAAATGTCAGTATCCGACGAAAGCAAAATAACGTGAAACGTACTCCGGAACCTTGCTGTTCCGCAAATTGCGTAGTTCCAACGGAAATCGTTCCTACGGTAAAGTTGTTCCTGTCAATTCGAATCAATACTTGGTTAAATGCAAACAATAGCACTATTAATGTTACACATGATATCGCAATGGCTAGCAGTAAAAAAAAGAATCTCTTCATAGTCATTTATGCCGACACGCCACATCTGGCTTTGACGTCTGCAGGATTCCATTGCGCCAGAGCCATTCGTGCGGTTTCCCTGGGCCAGATCCCCAGCAATGCAGCGCCGAGAATGCGCCCGTTGTCATTTTTGGTCTCATCGATACCGAGGGTCTGCGCCGCAATGGCATTTAACGTATCAAAAATAGCAACATTCGCTAGGCGCGGATCTCCCCCCTTGAGGGGGAGATGTCGCCAAAGGCGACAGAGGGGGTCGGTACGTCCTGGCGCGACGTCATGCGGGACGAAAGAGAAGGCTGGTGCTTCACGCGCGGCGACCCCCTCTGGCCTGCCGGCCATCTCCCCCTCGAGGGGGGAGATTACGCGCTTGGCCGCTTTCGCTAACAAAAAAGCCGCCAGGTTTCCCGGGCGGCTTTCGATGAATTTCTCGACGAAGTCGCTTAATTCAGCTTCGACTTCAAATCCTGCAGCGAGGCGTTGAACAGGTCGGCGCCGGCCTTGGCGTCGATCTTGCCGGCCAGCAGCGCGCGCGCGGCTTCGACCGCGATGTCGACGGCGCTGGCGCGCACTTCGCCGATTGCTTCGCGCTCCGCCTGGCCGATCTTCTGCTCGGCCAAGGCGGTACGCCGGGCGACATAGTCCTCGGTCTTCTTGTGCGCCTCGGCGGCAAGCATGTCGGCTTCGCGCTTGGCGGCGGCGACGATGGCCGCGGCCTCCTGCTCGGCTTCCTTGCGCTTGCGCTGGTATTGGCCAAGCAGTTGCTGGGCCTCTTCGCGCAACCGGCGCGCTTCCTCGAGCTCGCTGCTGATCTTGTCGGCGCGGGCATCGAGCGCCTTGGCGATCATGCCCGGCACCTTGATGTAGATGGCGATGCCGAGGAAGATTACGAGGGCAACCGTTGCCCAAAGCGTCGCGAGAGATGTGGCGTCCATGATGCGCTCCTCACCCGGCCACGGATTTGACCGCGGCCGCGATTTCGGCCTTGCTGGCCTTGCCGCCGACAAGCGCTTCGACGATGGCCGATGCGGTGTCCTCGGCGATCGTGCCGACTTCCTTCATGGCATTGGCCTTGATGGAAGATATACGCGCCTCGGCCTCGCCAAGCTTCTGGTCAAGCGCTGCCTCGATCGTCTTGCGGGCAGCCTCGGCTTCCGCCTTGGCCGCATCGTTGGCCTGCTGACCGATCGCATTGGCCTTGCCCTTGGCTTCCGCCAATTCCTGCTCATAGGCGGCAACGGCGGCATCGGCCTCGCTTTTCAGCCGGGCAGCATGGTCGAGATCCTGGGTAATGCGGTCGTTGCGCACGTCGATGATGCCGCCAACGCGCGGCATCACCACCCGTTTCAAGAAGAGATAAAACAGCCCGAAGGTGATTGCCAGCCATAGAAGCTGCGAGGGGAATGTCTCCGGATTGAATGGCGGAAACGTGCCGTGCGCCTCGGCGGGCACGCCGGTGCCAGCGCTCCCACCTTCGACGGCGGGCGCGGGCTCTTGCGCAAAGGCAGATGTCACGAACATCGCATTCCCCTGTCCATACAGTCAGGCCGCACCTTGCGCGCCCCTCTTCGTCGGCCCGGTGTTTCTTACTTGAACACCAGCAGGAAGGCGATGAGAAGGGAGAAGATGCCCAGCGCTTCGGTCACGGCGAAGCCGAAGATCAGGCGGCCGAACTGGCCATCGGCGGCCGACGGATTGCGCAGCGCGCCCGCCAGATAGCTGCCGAAGATGTTGCCGAGGCCGATGCCGGCGCCACCCATGCCGAGGCAAGCGATGCCCGCGCCGATTGCAGCTGCTGCATTTACTTCCATGTCAAACTCCTTGTGGTTCCATTGTCGTTGCAGTTTGTAATGACGGTAAATCCGCCGGTGAAATTCCCTAGTGACTGGGATGCAAAGCGTCGTTGAGATACATGCAGGTCAGAACCGCAAAGACGTAGGCTTGCAGGAAAGACACCAGAACTTCCAAGGCCGTCAGCGCTACCGCCATAGCCAATGGCAGGATCGAACCCGCCACGCCAGCCGCGCCAAGCGCGCTCAGCGAAACCACGAAGCCGGAAAAGACCTTGAGGGTGATGTGGCCAGCCAGCATGTTCGCGAACAAACGGACAGAAAGGCTGATTGGTCGCGACAGAAACGAGATGATCTCGATCGGTACGACGAGGAACATCATCACTAAAGGCACGCCCTGCGGCACGAACAGCTTCAGGAAGCCGAAGCCGTGCTTCATGAAGCCGTAGACGATGACGGTTCCGATCACCAGCGCAGCCAGGCCGAAGGTGACGATGATGTGGCTGGTGACGGTGAAGAAATAAGGAAAAAGCCCGAGCAAATTGGCGACGAGCACGAACATGAACAGCGAAAACACCAAGGGGAAGAACTTCATGCCTTGGGTTCCGGCTGAATCGCGCAGCATGTTGCCGACGAATTCATATGCCATCTCGGAAACTGACTGTAGGCGGCCGGGAATGAGGCTGCGGCTCGATGTGCTGAGGTAGAGAAACGCCGCCGCGACAGCCACCGTCGCGACCATGAACAGCGCCGAATTGGTGAAAGACAGGTCGTAGCCGCCGATGTGAATCGGAACAAGCGGATGTATCTGGAACTGGTGGATTGGATCGACCTTGTCAGCAGCCACTTTAAATCCCCATCAAAGTCGCACGCGACTCTACTATCCGTTCATTGCGCCGGTGAGTGGCGCGTTAATTCATTCTTTCGGATCGCGCTGTTTATCGCTTTGTCCGAATTCTGCCATAAGCCCTGCTGAGCGCATGACATTGAGCACGCCGGCGCCAAAACCCAGCAGCAAAAAAACGATCAGACCCCATGGCGTTGTCCCCGCCAGACGGTCGATGATCCAGCCGATGCCGGCACCAACCACCACCCCGGCGATGAACTCGCTGGACAGCTTGAGCGCCTGGCCGTACCCGGCCACACTGCCCGCTTTCGCGTCGTCTTTCCCCTCGAGCCGGTCCGGCCGCCTTGTCGCAAGCGATGCTTCAAGGTCGCGCCGGCGGCGCTCAAGATCGTCGTCGCGGATGTCGGCTTCATGCTGCTTGCCGCGGCCGGTTTTTCCGGTTCCGTCTGGCCCATTCTTGTCGGCCACGCAACCCCCTGCCCGGTCAGACCGTCACCGTCCGTCCGCTTCTTAAAGTCGCCGGCAACATAGTTAGAGGGTCCGCGCCCGTCAAGCCACGGGCAGACGTTCAAGCTCAAGTATTTTTTTGTTATAAATCAGCTACTTGCCTGGGTGCGACATCGTGCCCGACGCGGTCGCTGGCGGGCTGCGCCCGAATCCCTACGGCGACGGGCCTTCGATCGGCCGCTCTCGCGCGAAAGATGCAAGGGCTGCCCGAGCACTTAGCTCCAGCCGCCGCCATAGGTGCGGTAGAAGATGTGCAGGCCGATCCTGGTCATTTTCTGCATCGTCCGCGCCCAGCCCGGATGGACGTAGTCGGCATAATAATGGGTCGACGAGCCGACTTCCGGAATGAAGATCTTGCCGGCCGTGACGGCCATGGCGACATCCTGTGCGGTCTGGTAGGCAGCGGGGTTGTCGATGCGCTTCTTCCTGCCGTCGCAGGCGAAGGAAAACTGGCAGCGGTTGAACCAGTTGTCGTTCTGGTAGACGACGCCGCAGATCGAGTTCGGATAGGCCGGGTTGCGGACGCGGTTGAGGATGACCTGGGCAACGGCGGCCTGGCCGCGCACGGCTTCGCCGCGCGCTTCGAAATAGATGCCCTTGGCGAGACAGGCCTGCTCCGGCTTGGAAAAGACGCTCGCCGGCAGCGGCGTCTGCATCCAAGAATGATCGCCCTTGCTCAGCGGCGGAATGAAGCGACCGTCGTTTGGTTCCTCGTCCTGCAGCAAGGCCTCGAAGGGCGACGCCTGTGCATAATCGGGGGCCGACGAGGCATAGGCGGTCGCCAGCACGTCGGGATGATCGTTGTTGACCAGCGCGGCGAGCATCGCCGGCACGCCGGGATCCGGCTTCTTGTCGATGCGCGTGTGGAAGGCGGCGGCGATCTGGATTTCCTTACCTTTGATCTCGGGCTTGGCGAAAGCCATCCTCAGGCCGCTGTCCATGCTTGGGCGGAGCAGCGAAGAGGTGCGCTCGAAGATCGAGCCGGCATTGAAGTTCTTCGGCGGCGAGACGGGCGAGACCTGGATGATGCGGCCCTTCTTGTCGGCACGCGTGATGCGGTTCTCGTCCGGCGTCGTGCCGGCGATGCCGCCCTTGCCGCGAAACGAGACGGAGCCGATGCCGGGCAGTTGGACGCCGGAGCCGGAGAGCGAACCGGTGCTGCTGGAATCCAGGAAGGGCATTTCGGCGGCGTGAACGGAGCCGGCGACGGATTTCTCGACATAGGCGTTCCAGCGGACGCTCGGCGCCTCAAGGCCGGAGACCAGGCTGGTCATGTCCTGATAGGCAGCGACCGTCGGAAAGCCGATCCAGATGCCAAGGCCAATAATGAACGGAGACAGGAAGGAACGCTTTTTCTCACCGGCGGCGGCGATAAGCCGCGTCAAAACACGTCGATGCACGGAACTCTCCAGAAACGCAACGGACCCCACTGGAGAGCTACAATGATGCATTAACCTTGATGGGGCGTTAACAGCTTAGAACGTTGTTTTCCCATCTCGTGTCGAAGTCAGGCGCTTTTGCGGCCATCGCTTGACGGAAGAAAGATCGGCCAGGCGATCAGCGCGCAAATAGCCGCACCCAGCCAGACGCCTGCCCACGAGCAGAGCACGAGAAGTCCGGGAATGGCGATCGGCACCAGGAAGAAGGCAATGAAGACCAGACTGTTAGCGAGGCCGAGCGCCGTTCCGGCCTGGCTGGCGCCGGCCAGCGTCGCAAGCTCGGTGTAGGCAACGCCGTGCCAGGAGGAGACGCAGATACCGGCCACGACCAGCACCGCAACGATCGCCGGCGACAGCATCGGCGCTTGGCCTGACAAGAATTGGGCCGAAAACAAGACGAGCGCCGCAAGCACGGTGAAGGCGGCCACGCTCAGCATGCTGCACAGACGCAGGAACGACCGGCGGTTGCCGTGACGGTCGGTGTAGCGGCCGCTCCAGACGCGCATGACCATGGCGCCGACCTGCACGGCAGCCAGGCTGGCGCTGATCACGGCTGTTCCCATGCCGGCGAAATCATGCAGGAACACGGAAGCAAATGTAAGCACCGCCACCTGCGGAAAGCAAAGCAGGCCGATGGCTGTTGCGATGCGCCAGACGGCCGGGTTGCGCAGCGGCGCCGGGCCGGCCGACAATGCCATGCTGCCCGAATTGGCATCGTCATGCGCCGGCGGCTGATGCAGCCAGCGCCAGGCGAGCGAGGTCGAGACCGCGGATGCAGCCGCCAGAAGTCCGAAGACCGCCGTGAAGCCATGGGCTGAAGCGAGCGACGGCAGCACGAGCGCGCCAAGCCCGCCGCCAAGCGGCACCGCCGTCTGCCTGATGCTCATGGCAAAGCCGCGCTCGCCTTCGCCGAACCAGGCCATGATGGCGCGGCCGCTGGAGCCGTTGACGCTGCCGCCGAGCAATCCGGTGACCAGCAAGGCAGCGGCGAGAAGCGCGATGCCGGGAATATGGGCCAGTGACGGCACGACCAGCGCGGCCATGACGAGCAGCCAGACCGCGGTTGCGCCGAGCCCCGTCAGCAGCACGCGGCGGTCGCCCCAGCGATCGGTCAGCAGCCCCCACGGCAATTCGCTCAGCGCCACGCCCAGGCCGAGAAGGCCAAGCGCTAGGCCGAGTTCGCCATTGGAGAGATGATAGCCCGAGCGCAGGAACACCGCCGTCGCCGGAATGCCGGAGAAGGTCGCGGAAAAGCAGGCATTGGCGGCGACGCCGATGCCCAGCACCTTCCAGCGATGATTGGCTCGAAGCACCGCCGCCTCTGACGGGGTGGTAACGGCGGCCGGGCGAAGCGGTTTGCAATCTGCTCGTGTGGCGACAGCGGACATGGTTCAGCTCCTGCATGGGTCGGCTGCATTCGGTCTTGACGCGCTCTCTCTACCGCCATAGCTTCGTACTGAATATCAGGAAGTTTTTGACGTAATGTCCCGAATATCAGGATTATTGGCATGCGACGCGTGACATTCGATCTCGACGTCCTGCGCAGCTTCGTTACCGGGATGGAGCTGGGCAGCTTCGCCAAGGCCGCCGACCGGCTCGGCCGCTCGACCTCGGCAATCAGTGCGCAATTGAAGAAGCTGGAGGAGCAGGCGGCGACGCCGATCTTCCGCAAATCTGGGCGTGGCCTGGCGCTGACGGACGCGGGCGAGACCATGCTCGGCTACGCGCGGCGGCTGATCGAGCTCAATGACGAGGCCGCCTCCGCCATCCACGATGTCGAGCTGGAGGGTTGGGTGCGGCTTGGGCTACAGGAGGATTTCGGCGAGGCGGTGCTGCCGGAGGTGCTCGGGCGCTTCGCCCGCGCCCATCCCAAGGTCAAGATCGAGGCCAGGATCGCACGCAGCCATGAGCTTGCCGAACGGATCGTTTCGGGCAGCCTGGATATCGCGCTTGCCTGGCACAATGGCGCGACGCTGCCTTACAGCCGGCATGTCGCCGACGTCCAGATGCGCTGGATCGGCCCGGCAAGACAGATCGAAACCAGCCTGCGCGAAGGCGAGCCGTTAGCGCTGGTGGCGCTCGAGGCGCCGTGCCTGCTGCGCAGCGTGGCGACTGAAACGCTGGACCGTGCCGGCCTGTCATGGCGGATGGCCTTCTCCAGCCCGAGCCTTGGCGGCATCTGGGCAGCCGTCGCCGCCGGACTCGGACTGACGATCCGCACCGATATCGGCCTGCCGGCCACCGTCAGGGCGATGACGCCGGAGATCGCCGGGCTGCCCGCCTTGCCCAAGATGGCGCTGTTCCTGCATCGCAAGGAGGCCGAGCCCGACGCGGTCGCGGCGCGGCTTGGCGACATCCTGCTGCAGGCAGCGCTGGAAGCGTTGCCGCAAGGTGCGCGGATGGATGAGGGGCTAAGAGACGTCGCTTAGGTTTCGACAAGACAGTTTTGAGGCGACGTCGCAAGACTTCCGAAGGCACAGCGATCCAGAACCGCACATCCTGCGTCGAATTTCTTCACACCCCCCTCTGTCCTGCCGGACATCTCCCCCTCAAGGGGGGAGATTGGCAGCTTCGTTCTTGGCACCTTTCTTGCACCGTTAGAGATTGGCGAAGGCATTCGCGAAATCCAATCTCCCCCCTTGCGGGGGAGATGTCCGGCAGGACAGAGGGGGTGCTGTCCCGCCAGCGTTAGCAAAGATCCTGCACCGCAACGACGCTCTTGCGTTACTCCCGAGCCGAGCGCAGGCGCAGCGCCCCTGAAAGCTCCCCTCAGTGGCGCTTCTTGGCCCTGCCGGCGAACGGGTTGTCCGAGGTGCGCAAGGCGATGCGGATCGACACGCCGGACATGTCGAAAGCCTCGCGCAGGCTGTTCGAGAGATAGCGGACATAGGATTGCGGCATCGCATCGGGGCGAGAGCAGGAGACGACGAAGCCCGGCGGCCGCGTCTTGGCCTGCGTGACATATTTGATCTTCAGCCGACGCCCGTCATCGGCGAGCGGTCTCTTGCTTCAGTGAGGTTTTTCGGTGGCGTGCTGCGGTCAGGGACTAATTCCCCGAGGGCCCCGGCGTAGCTGAATCTGGCGGGTACCGCAGCATTTCTTGAACTTCATACCTGAACCGCAAGGACATTGATCATTGCCGCCGCGTTGCAGCCGGCCGACCAGGGGCAGCAGCGCTGCGGAAGGCAGGAGCGCTGCCGCAAGGGCAGCCAACTTGGCCGAGATCCCCGGTACGACGAGGCGACGACCGGATTTGAACCCTCGCCACGCCCGTTCAGCCACATACTCCGGATCCACCTTGGGCAAGATGTTGAAGAGCACCGTCTGATTGGCGCCTGACCTTGCGAGAAACTCCGTCGACACCGGGCCTGGTGCAACGCATGTGACCGTCACACCGGTTCGGCGCAATTCCTGGTGAAGCGCCTCTGAGAAGAAGCGCACGAAAGCTTTGCTAGCGAAGTACAGAGCCATATAAGGCCCGGGAACGAACCCGGCCACGGAACTGAGATTGAGCACCCCGCCCCGTCGGCGCGCCACCATTCCCGGCAGAAAATGGAGGGTCAGTTCTGTGAGGGAATGTATGTTGAGATCGATGATGCCGAGTTGACCATCAATAGGCAGCGCCGTCGTCGCGCCCCGCAGGCCATAGCCGGCGCTGTTGACCAGGACATCACAGACCAGGCCGTGTGCGGACAGGAAGCCCTCCAGGCGCGTTGGCGCATCGCCTGCCACGAGATCCAACTCGAGCGTGAATGCCTCGCCACCCCTCTCCCGAACCTCAGACGCCGCAGCGGCCAAACCCTCGGGCGAGCGGGCAACCAGCACAACCGCACCGCGCTCCCGTGCAGCGACGCTCGCAATTGCCCGGCCAATTCCACCCGAGCCGCCAATCACGACGACGGCTGGCCGGAATTCACAGCGCGAAATCATGTCGCGTTCCTCTGTCCTGCAGGAGCGGCAACACTTTGATCGAGCAGCATCACTTCATTGGCGACAATGCCGTTCAGGATCTTTTCGAATCTCTCCAGTGCTCGTGCAACGTTCGCTCCATCCATGACCCGGTGATCGTAGTGGATGCGGACATTCACCGATCCGTCTTTGCCGATGGGACCGTAGTTGAGAAGCGTGGTCAATGGTGTCAGCGGGTTGAGTGATTCCGCACCGAGACCAGAATAGACGGACAGTTGGAAGGTACCGAAGTAATTTGACCTTTGCCGGGCGATGTTCAACCCTAGCCACATAAGCAGCCACCTGACTGGCGCGGGCGCACCTGCCATGCGCAAGGCACGCCGGAACTCCGGGACCTCCAGGATCGGCCGTGATCGAGCCGCGTGGATGGATCCCTCAAGTTCCGTGATGGAGTAGCGCTCCGGGCGCTTGATGCAGCTCAGCAGAACGGCCGGCTCGCCATCATATTCGCGCTCGTGGGCAATCGAGGCTACGCTTGCCGGATACTCGTAAAGCTGCGGCCAGGGCAACTTGACATAGGCGCGCCGCAGCTCCGGCATCTCTAGGGCGAGAAGCGCATATCCTTTCAGGAAGATCGCGGTCCACGAGGGCCTGGCCTGCTGCGCCATCCTAGCCCTTACGAGTGGGCCGAGGTTCATCTGACGCTGCACCGCGACCCGTGGCACGCCGATCGAAAACCTCATCAGATCGCCAACAAGGCGCCGGGGCGCGGAAAGCTTGAGGGCTCGGCCTCGCATCAAACGTACCTCTAATAAAGATAAGGGAATATTCGCTTGGTCTTTTCCATATAGGCACGGTATTGCGGACCGAAATTCTCCAGCATCATACGCTCTTCCTCGTCCACTCTCAGCAGGAAAAGGACTGCGAACCCAATCAAACCCGATATGCCCGCAATCCAGTTCGGCAGCAGAAAGACCTGGCCGAGCCCCATAAGCAGGAAAGAGGTGTACATAGGGTGACGGACCAAGGCGTATGGCCCGGCGCTGACCAGTTCATGCCGTTCGCGGATCTCCAGCGTAATCGACCAGTTCCGGCCAAGTTCCTTGTGGGACCTGCGAAAAACCCATAGCGCGGAGCAGAAGATGATTGTGCCGAGAGCCACGGCCCACGCGCTGGCCGGGTGGTCAGCCGCTGCGGGCATGCCGGTGACAACATAGAAGGCAGGCAGGATTGCGAGGCCAAACAGAGCAGATGCAAGCCCGACGATGTCGGAACGTGAGCGGTAGCCAGTTACAATTCGCACGCGCCTTGCCCGGCGCTCGAAGGGATACCGGATCACGTACCAAGCAACGATGCCGATTACCCAAATGACCTCGCCAAGTGAGGCTGCCGCAATGCTCACTTCAGGTCACCAGCGCCCTTTCTGCGATCGCGACTGTAGCAGCTGCCCCTGAGTATGGCCAGTTCACCCATCGCCTCGATTTCGTCACCGGCCGACCTTCAGGCGCAGCGATCCTCTCCGAGTTAGTCCGCAGACGCGAAAGCCGGAGGGGCAGTACCGATCGCATTCGGTCCCATTCATCCCTCGAATCTTGGTTATGTATTCATCTCCCGAAGCTCGGTTATGAATTGTTGCGGCCGGAGCTGAATGGCGGGAGTCTTATATCCCATGGAATGAGCGATGTCCGCCACGAAGCCGTTGCAGTTCAAGACCGTCGCCTGCCAGACATGCGAGCTCGCCTGCAGCTTGCGGATGTAGGCAACGACTTTGTCGTATTCGGCCCGGGTCAATATGATTTGCCAGCTTGCGGATCTGTATGGTTCTTCCAGATCACCGTCGCTCCACCCGGTTTCGGCTGGCACCGGCACGATATGGCCCAGAACATAGGGAACCGCACTGTTCGAAGCCGGGTGAAGGCCCGCGACTTGGGGATCGATCATTCTCCCGGCCCGGTCCAGGCGCCCAAAAACTGCGTAGGTGTGGCCGTAGCTTAGGGCGTAGCGGGAGCGGAACTCGATGAAGTACCGCTCGTCGTTTTTTTGAGGCGCAGCTCCGCCATTGGCATAAGATACGAAATTCGGCTGGGGCGGCAGGTCTTTCGTCTGACATGCCGCTGCCGGGAGGGCCACCAACGCCACAAGCAAGAGACGGCTACTTACAAGCGTCATCGCCGCGTCCATTCCCGAACTTCACGAAGCACAGACCTAATAACGGCCTATGCCCGCCAACCGCGCCGTATGCTATGAAGCCGGCCAAAGCCCCGGCTGCGTATGTATGGGGAAGGGCTTGGCACCCCTTCCCCATACAAGCCGGTCCTTACTTAATCACTGGTTCCTCTACCGGAGCGGGTGCCGGAGCCTTACCCTTTCCTTTGCCGATCCAGTCGTTCGCGCAGCCGCTCAGGCTGGCAACGGCGAGCACAGTAACCATTGCAATCAATATCCTGTTCATCAAGCAATCCTTTCCCCGGGGGCGGAATAGCCTATAGAATCGCCACAACTAGAACGATATGCAGCCCCACCAAGTTAGCTGCGATCTACACCAACGCCTAGTGCAGAAATGACACAGTTGGCACCCGGTTGCCGGCGGCACCTTTGCGGTGACGTGCTGGCAGGGTTCACCATCCAACGGAGATCAAGCCTGCCCACCATCAAACAACCACCACCGTCGTGCCCAAAGGAGTACGGTCGTAGAGGTCAATGACGTCGTCATTTATCATACGGATGCACCCGTTCGATACCGCTGTGCCTATCGTCCATGGCTCGTTTGTACCATGTATCCGGAAGTGGGTGTCGTGCCCGTCGCGATAGAGATAAAGGGCACGCGCACCAAGCGGGTTGTTTGGTCCGCCAGGGACCCCCCCTGCATACTGCACCAGGCGCGGCTTGCGCTTCATCATGCTGGCGGTGGGTGTCCACGACGGCCAGTCCGCCTTGCGGCCGACGGTCGCTGTACCCTTGAACGAAAGTCCCTGCTCGCCGACGCCGACGCCGTAGCGCGTCGCCCACCCGTCCGTCTCGACGGCATAGAGAAAACGTTGCGAAGTATCGACGACGATTGTTCCGGCCGGCTCGTTTCCGTCGTACCGCACATGCTGCCGTCGGTAACGAGGATTCAGGCCACGCCTTGGTCCGAACGCGGATGAAATCGACGTACATCCGGAGACCATCAGAGCCAGACTACCCAGCACGAGCCCCCGGCGCGCAATGTGGTGTTCTTCCATTTCTACCTGCTGGGAAACTGGTCATCTACCGCCGCCCTCGTCTCTACCATTCCAAGGGCTGCGGGCCAAGTCTCGCTGTGTGGTGGCAAAAATGAATTCACAGGATTGACAAGCGAATTGGAGCGAAACTTCTTGCGATAACCGTCTGCCTCTGTTTCGGTTATGTCAGAATGGGCATAGGACAGAGACGATGAAGCCTGACTTCCATAGTAAAGTCGCGATTGTGACCGGCGCAGGCTCCGGAATAGGAGCCGCTGTTTCACGGCAACTCGCGCAAGGAGGAGCCGAGGTTGTTGTCGCCGACCTTGACGCCGAGGCCGCGCAGTGCAAAGCCGCCGAAATAAGCTCGCAAGGAGGCAGGGCCTACGACTTTGCGGTAGATGTCACGGATGCAGCAGCCGTGGAAAAGCTGATCGAGTTCACTGTCCAGAAATGCGGCGGACTGGATATGGCGGTAAACAATGCAGGTATCGACGGCGTTCGAAAAGCAACGGCAGACTATCCGCTCGACAACTGGCACAAGCTGATAAACGTCAATCTTAATGGCGTTTTCTACAGCATGAAGTACGAAATCGCCGCGATGCTGGATCGAGGCGGAGGCGCCATCGTGAACATGTCCTCCGTTCTCGGTTCCGTCGGCTTGCCAACTGCGTCCGCATACACGGCAGCGAAACACGGAGTCGTTGGACTAACCAAAGTTGCGGCGATCGAATATGCCAGGATGGGCATCCGGATCAATGTAGTCGGCCCCGGCTGGATCGAAACGCCTCTTTTATCGGAGCAAATGGAGGCATTAGCCAGCCGGCGCATGGCAGGTCTTCAGCCGATGGGCAGGCGCGGGAAACCGGAAGAGGTAGCGGCTCTTGTATGCTTCCTCTTGTCCGACCAGGCCAGCTTTATCACTGGGAGCTACCATCTGGTGGACGGAGCTTACACCGCCCATTAGGTGCAGAGGCTGCCCCCACTCGCGCCGGCCACCGTCAGGGCGATGACGCCGGAGATCGCCGGGCTGCCCGCACTGCCTGAGATGGGCCTGTTGCCGCATCGCAAGGAAGGCCGAGCCAGACCCGGTGGCGGCGCGACTTGCCGACATCCTGCTGCAGGTGTCGGTGGAATCGCCTTCCCGAAAATGTGCAGGCGCTGCCCGCGAGCGGCCTGCGGAGCGTAGCCTGATGCTGGCGCCCAGAAGACGCGCAGCTCAGCGGCGCTTCTTCGCCCTGCCGGCGAACGGGTTGTCCGAGGTGCGCAAGGCGATGCGGATCGGCACGCCGGGCATGTCGAAAGCCTCGCGCAGGCTGTTCGAGAGATAGCGGACGTAGGATTGCGGCATCGCATCCGGCCGTGAGCAGGAGACGACGAAGCCCGGCGGCCGCGTCTTGGCCTGCGTGACATATTTGATCTTCAGCCGACGCCCGGCGACAGCGGGCGGCGGATGATGCGCCAGGATGCCTTCCAGCCAGCGGTTGAGCTTGCCGGTCGACACACGGCTGTTCCAAACTCGATGCGTCCGGATGACGGCATCCATCAGCTTGTCGAGGCCACGCCCGGTCTCGGCCGACACCGGCACCGCCTGCATACCGCGCGCCTGGGGAAGAAGCCGCTCGGTTTTTTCGCGCAGCTCGGCCAGCAGCTCCTGGGGATGGTCGACAAGATCCCATTTGTTGAAGGCGATCACCGGGGCACGGCCCTCGCGGATGATCAGGTCGGCGATCTGCAGATCCTGCTTCTCGAAGGGAATGGTGGCGTCGAGCACGATGATGACGATCTCGGCAAAGCGGATGGCGCGCAAGCCGTCCTGCACCGACATCACTTCGAGCTTTTCGTGGATCCTGGCCTTGCGGCGCATGCCGGCGGTGTCGAACAATTTTAAGCGGCGGCCATGCCAGTCCCAGTCGACCGAGATGGAATCGCGAGTGATGCCGGCCTCAGGGCCGGTCAACAACCGCTCCTCGCCGATTAGTGCGTTGATCAGCGTCGACTTGCCGGCGTTGGGGCGGCCGACGACGGCGATGCGCATCGGTTTGGTGTCGTCATAGCTCGGCTCTGCGTCCGGGTCGGTAACATCCTCGCCGATCAGCACCTCGCTGGCGGCGACCTCCTCCTCGCCGGCCTCTTCGTCCTCGCCGAAGGCGCGCGCCTCGCCCAGTGCCGCGATCACCGCGTCGCGCAAATCGGGCAGGCCCTGGCCGTGTTCGGCCGAGACCGGGATCGGTTCGCCAAGGCCGAGCTCCCAGGCCTCCAGCATGCCGCCCTGGGCGCCGCGCGCCTCGGCCTTGTTGGCGACGACGACAACCGGCTTGCCGGACTTGCGCACGATCTCGGCGAAGGTCTTGTCGTCGGGCATCAGCCCGGACTTGGCATCGATCGTGAAAAAGATCAGGTCGGCTTCGCGGATGGCGATCTCGGTCTGGGCGCGCATGCGGCCGGGCAGCGTCGAGGCGGCCGCATCCTCGAAGCCGGCGGTGTCGATGACGTCGAAATGCAGATCGTAGAGTTTTGCGGCATGGACGCGGCGATCGCGGGTGACGCCGGGCGTATCATCGACAAGCGCCAGCTTCCTTCCCACCAGCCGATTGAAAAGGGTCGATTTGCCGACGTTAGGCCGGCCGATGATGGCGACTTTGAAGGTCATGGACTATCACGACACGCCGCCCGAGCCACGGATCAGCTCGGACATCAAAGTCGCCCGCTCGCGCGTGTTGCGCGGGGCGCCGTCATCCGCGGCGATCTGGTCGAACAGCTTCAATGCATCCGCCGCCTTGCCTTCCTTCCAGGCGGCAAGGCCAAGCGCCTCGCGCGCCGTATGGCGCAGCGTGTTGGTGTCGGCGGTGAGCGCCTCGACGCGGCTGGAGACATCGGCGAAAGAGCCGTGGTCGACCAGAAGCAGCGCTGCCCTGAGACGAGCCATGTCGCGAATGCCGGAGGGGATCTTGGTGTCGGCGGCGACCTCGTCGAAATCCTTGACGGCGGCGTCGACGTCGCCCTTATCCGCCTTGACGGTTGCCGCGCGCATGCGGGCGAGCAGCGGATAGGCGCCGTAGCCGTCCTTCTCCAACGCCTCCAGAGCGGCAAGCGCCTCGTCGTTCTTCCCGTCATTGGCAAGCTTGAGCGCCTGCGAAAAAGCATCGCCCGAGCGGTTGGCGCGAGTTTCGTCCCAATAGCGGTAGCCGACGACAGCAGCAGTGCCGAGCACCACCAGCACGGCCAGCACGATCAAGGCGGGACCGAAACGGTCCCACAGCGCATGCGCCTGGTCGCGACGAATCTCTTCGTTGACTTCGCGGATAAAACTGTCGTCCGACATGGATCAAAACCATTTCCTGCCCCGGGCGGGGCGGTTGATGAGCCCGCGTTTTAGCGAAATTTTGCCGGCATGGAAGGGGTTCGGCAGGAAAATCGCCTATTCACGAGGCAGTCACCGCCAACGGCGGCCGTACAGGTCGATCGTACCCGTGCCATATTTCACCGGTAGGCGTCGCTTCTACATTCCTTGATCCGGTCAGATGCCTTTGCCCCGTTTGTCCCGCGTTGTTGCGTTTTCGATTGCCGCGCTTGCTACCGGCGCGGCTTTTGCCGACCCGCCGGCGCCGCCGGCAAAACCGAAGCAGATCGTCATCATCTCATTCGACAGCGCCCGCGACATTTCGCAGTGGCAGCGCAGCCGGGCGCTGGCCGCGCGCACAGGTGCGCACTTCACCTATTTTGTCTCCTGCGTGTTCCTGCTGTCGCCCGAGACGCGCAAGGAATACACCGCGCCGGGCAAAACACGCGGCAAATCGAATATCGGCTTTGCCGCCTCCAAACAGGAAGTCGCCGACCGGCTCGAGCAGATCAATCTTGCCGCCTCGGAAGGCCACGATATCGGCAGCCATGGCTGCGGCCATTTCGACGGCAAGGACTGGAGCAAAGCCGACTGGCTAAGCGAGTTCGGCTCGTTCAAGCATATTCTCCAAAACGCCTATTCGATCAACGGCATTGCTCCTGAACCGAAGGACTGGCGCGATTTCGCAGGCAAGGCAGTGGTCGGCTTCCGCGCGCCTTATCTGTGGGCAAACAAGGCGCTTTACGAGGCGCTGCCCGCGGCCGGCTTCCTGCTCGACGCAAGCGGCGTCTCGCGTGGGCCGGTTGAGCCACCGACCGTCAACGGCATCACGCGCTTTTCGCTGCCGCAGATCCCGGAAGGGCCGAGCTCAAGGCGGGTGATCGCCATGGATTACAATCTCTATGTCAGACATTCCGGCGGCTTCGAGCGGCCGAGCATGGCGGAAGAGTTCGCTGACCGGACCTATAACGCGTTCCGCGCCGCCTTCGATGCGCAATACCAGGGCAAGCGCATTCCGCTTGAGCTCGGCTTCCATTTCACGCTGATGAACGACGGCGCCTACTGGAACGCGCTGGAACGCTTTGCCGGCGAGGTCTGCATCAAAGCGGACGTCGAGTGCATCAGTTTTCGCGATTATGTTTCGCGGCGAGGCGAAAGGCAGGCGGCGGTGGGCGGCTGAGCCGCAAGCGCCCGCCGCCCGCCAGTCTTAGCTTGCCGGCTGGTCCTCAGGACGCAAGCCGGCTTGCTCACGTTCGAGATAACGCTGGTCGATTTCGGGCAGTGGCTCGCCCTCGAGCGTCGCCTCGAAGGCGCGCAGGCGCTTGTAGATCGAGATCAGTTCCACGACCGTCGGCCAGGCATTGACCAGATACTGAAATGAAGATCGGACCTGCTCAAAGGAGTTGAGAATCTGGTTCAGAGCGCCGAGCTTGATCTTTCCCGCGACCATCGTAGGAACAAGAACAATATATGGAAATATATTGTCGATCTGTAGATAGAATATTCTAGCGACGTTAAAATACAGGTAGTGGAAATATTTACGAAAATAGATGCTTCTTACACTTCTAAAAAGGTCAGCGACAGTTGGCGGTTGGGCGCGATCTGCATCGTCCTCACCATAGACCAATTCTTTGCGGTAGGCTGCCTCGACACGTTGGGTGCGGAATTCGAGACCCGGCAGTTTGATTCCTACCGCAGCTAAGAAAGTAGTTCCGAAGGCCGACCAAAGGATTGCTACAACGACCAGGGAGTAAGGCACCGTGCCGACAATCGGCAGTTCCGTGACGTTTTCAGAGAGATGCAGCAGCACGGGAAGGAACGCTATCAGTGTCATGATGGACCCGACTAAGCTTACGCCCAGATCCTCCATCGTGCTGGAGAAGCGCATCGTGTCTTCTTGAACACGCTGGGACGCACCTTCGATGCGCCTCAATCTTTCCCAGTTGGTCATGTAGTATTCGTTCATTGCGGTGCGCCAACGAAATATCCAATGACTTACAAAAAACCGGTTGAGGGCGCCAACGGTCACAGCCAGAAGCGCAATCCACATAATTGTCAGCAGTTGGATATAGAAGTCCCACGGCGTCGTAGAGTACGGTGTGCCTAAAGCCTTCTGAATAAGATCGTAGAAAGGGCCATACCAGTCATTGAAGGCGACATTTACCTGCACCTGGTAATAGATCACAAAGAGAATCAGTGAGGTGCCAAGGATCGACCAATTCCGCCATGGATGAGGTCGGTACCAGGCCCAAAAGCCGTAGAAGATGAGGACGACAGCCGCAAAATATATATAGAACCAGAGAAATGGCTTCGACCAAAAGAGCGACACGCCAATGATCTTATCGACGCCGGCGGCCATCGGGGGCAGTCCAAACACTGCTCCAAGTTGCTCTCCTCCAAAAAACCAAAACAGAACGGCCGCGAGGCTCCAGACGGCGACCGAACTGAAGAACAGCTTCGGCTGCGGAAAAAACGATACGAACACTGTGGCGAAATCCTCGGTCGATGCGCAAATCAGCGGGTTCAGCGGGCATAAAGTCACACATTAGTGGGAAAGAAAATGCCCGTGCCCGATGCCCGCAACCGAGCAAGACCATAATCATGGCGATTTTGGCGCAGCCGACCAGGCGATCGCGCCGGAAGCGAGCAGGACGGCGGCGGCCACGATCGAGGCGAGGAAAAAATTACCCGAGGCCTGCGCAAGCAGCCCGGCGACGATCGGGCCGATGATCTGGCCAAGGCCGAAGGCGGCCGTCATTACCGCCAGCATCCGGCGTGGTGCTTGCGGAGCAAGCTGCCTGCCGGCCTGCAGGCCAAGCGCGGTGATGGCGATGAAGGTGCCGCCGACAAGAAGGCCGCCGAGCAGCGGCCCGGTGCGCCCGCCCATGACGACACTGGCGCTGACCCCGACCACCTCGACCAGGCACCCCAGAGCGTAGGTGGCATAGAGCCCGATCCTGGCCGTAAGCTTCTGCCACAGCCAGACCGATGGGAAACCGGCAAGTCCGGTGACCATCCAGACCACGGCCTCGAAGACGCGGCCGCCGCCGCCCTGGCGGACGATGGCGACCAGGAATGTTGCCGTGACGATGTAGCCGAAGC
The DNA here is from genome assembly GCF_040322175.1 of Mesorhizobium sp. M0185. Classification (NCBI taxonomy): domain Bacteria; kingdom Pseudomonadati; phylum Pseudomonadota; class Alphaproteobacteria; order Hyphomicrobiales; family Phyllobacteriaceae; genus Mesorhizobium; species Mesorhizobium sp. M0185. The sequence goes on from NZ_JAMYSY010000007.1 coordinate 35,374, forward strand.
CGAACAGGCCGTAGGCGACGATGATCTTCACCAGCGACCGGTCTTTCGGCAGTGCCGGCTCGCTCCCGGTGGTGCTGTTCGCGGCCGAGGTGCCGCCGGCCAGCAAGGCGACGGCGGCAAAGCCGCAGGCCGAAATCGCCGCTGACCACAGCCAGCCCGCCGCCCAGCCGGCATGTTCGGTGACGAGGACTGCCAACAGCGCCGAGGACGCCGCGATGCCGAGGCCGACACCGCCGAAATACAGCGCCTGCAGGTCGTTTCGCCCGGCCGCGAAGAGATGACCGAAAACGATGCTGGTCATGAAGACCAGGACAAAGGCGCTTGCAACGCCGGCAAGAAAGCGGATGAGGAGAAAGGCGGCCATCGTGCCGCTCAGGCCCATCAGCCCGGCGAGGATCGCGGTGGCGGCAAGGCCGGCCAGCATCAGCTGGCGCTCGCGGCCTTGCGCCCAGCCGCCGGTGGCGGCAAGCGCGCCGACGAGGTAGCCGAGATAATTGGCCGATGCGATCCAGCCTGCATCGGCCGGCGACAGGCCGAGCTCTTCCATCATGCCAGGCAGGATCGGCGTATAGACGAAGCGGCCGATGCCCATGGCGACGGCCAGGGCGATCATGCCGGCGATTGCGAGGCGCAAAGGCGAAGCGATGTTCATCGCGGTGCACCATAGGTGCGCCTGCCGGTGAGACAATCCGCCTTTTATTGGGCCAGAAGGGCTGCGCAGCCTCGTCGGCGGCCGGCTCACCTGAAGTGCCAGCAAGTCCTTGTTCAGCCGCAGCAGGTCCTTGGCGGGGCCGTCTCGAAGCGAGTGCGACGCGCAGTCAGCCTGAATGGCATGTCGGCGAGTTCGCGCTCCGACATGGTATCGAGGAGCGGATGCGCCAGCGGATCGGTCACCCAATTGATGGCCTCGCTGTCATCCCGGTGTGGCTGCGCCCCGATCGGGGAAAAGGCGCCGAGCCATGATAAAATCTTCATCGGATTTGCCTCCTCACTCTGCGTAATCCACTTAGAATCCGCCGTTCGTTAGCGTCTGGCAATTGAGATTTCCGCCGCTCCAGTTTAGAAAAACTGTATGGCTATGCTGAACCGCGTCCATCTCAACGGCTTGCGCGCCGTGGAAACTGTTGCCCGCCTGGGCTCGCTTGCGGCGGCGGCCGGCGAGCTCAACGTCTCGGTCAGCGCCGTCAGCCAGCAGATCAACCGGACAGAAAAGCAGCTCGGCCGGGCGCTGTTCGAACGAACGCCAGCTGGCCTGGTGGCGACGGAATTCGGTGCCATCTTCACAACCCGGCTCGGCGCAGGGTTTCGCGAACTCGCGCAGGCGGTGGCGCTTGCCGACGAAAGCTCGGAATGCACGCTGGTGGTTTCGGTGGCGCCGGCGTTCGCCTCGAAATGGCTGCTGCCGCGGCTGTCGCGGCATTTCGCCCGCCATCCGAACGTGCTCCTGCGCATCGATGCCTCGGTGCGGCTTGCCGATCTCGATCGTTCGGACATCGACGTCGCCATCCGGCTCGGCGACGGCAAATGGCCGGGCGGGCGGGCCGAATTGCTGCTGGCGCAGGAGGTGTTTCCGGTCTGTGCACCGGTGATCGCCAGCAAGCTGAAATCGATAGAAGACCTTGCTTTGACCTGTGCGATCACGGACGAAAGATCGATGATCAGTTGGGAGAGCTGGTTCGAAGCGGCCGGGGTGAAGCCGGTCACCTTCATGAAGGGCGCGCGCTTCACAGATCCGATGCTGTGCCTGGAATCGGCGATTGCCGGTCACGGCGTCATGCTCGGCTGGCAGTTGCTGGCCGCCGACGCGCTGGCCGACGGCCGTCTCGTTGCGCCGTTCGGCATACGGGCGCAGAGCGGGCTCGGCTATTGGCTGGTGACCTCGGCCAGCAAGAGCGAAAGCCGCAAGGTCAGGGATTTCAAGATCTGGGTGCGCGAAGAGATCGAGGCGACGATGACGCAGTTCAGATCGCTCGAGAGCGCGCGCTAAACCTGCCGGCACATCACAGTGGAAAGGTCGGCAGCGCCGGTCTATGTAAGAAACAGTCCCCAATCACGGCAGGCAGGATCATGACCACACATTCGCGCGGCGTTTCCGCAAGCATCGACCCGGTGAAGCTCGACAGGCTGGCGGAGGTCGCCGTCAAGGTCGGGCTGCAATTGCAGCCGGGGCAGGATCTGGTGCTGACCTCGTCTATTGCCGCGCTGCCTTTGACGCGGCGGATCGTCGAGCACGCCTACAAGGCAGGTGCCGGCCTGGTGACGCCGATCTTCAACGACGATGAGATCACGCTCGCGCGCTTCCGCTACGGCGCAGACGCCGGCTTCGACCGCGCCGCCGGCTGGCTCTATGAAGGCATGGCAAAAGCCTTCGCCAACAATGCGGCGAGACTTGCCGTGCGCGGCGAGGATCCCTCGCTGCTTTCGGCGCAGGACCCGACAAAGGTGGCGCGTGCCAACAAGGCGAATTCGATGGCCTACCAGCCGGCGCTGGAGAAGATCACCGGCTTCGACATCAACTGGAACATCGTCGCTTATCCCGATCAGGCCTGGGCCAAGCAGGTATTTCCGAACGATGCCGAAGACGTCGCCGTGGCCAAGCTCGCCGACGCTATCTTTGCCGCCTCGCGCGTGGATGTCGAAGACCCGATCGGCAATTGGACGGCGCACAATGCGGCGTTGAAGAGCCGCACCGAATGGCTGAACGGCCACAATTTCCACGCACTGCATTTCACCGGCCCCGGCACCGACCTGACCGTCGGGCTGGCCGACGGCCACGAGTGGATGGGCGGCGCCTCGACCGCCAAGAACGGCATCACTTGCAACCCCAACATCCCGACCGAAGAGGTTTTCACCACGCCGCATGCAAGGCGCGTCGAAGGCCATGTCACCAGCACCAAGCCGCTGTCCTATCAGGGTACCCTGATCGACGGCATTGCGGTGCGTTTCGAGGCGGGCCGCATTGTCGAGGCCAAGGCCACGAAGAGCGAGGATGTGCTGCAGAAGGTGCTCGATACCGACGAAGGCTCGCGCCGTCTCGGCGAGGTGGCGCTGGTGCCGCATTCCTCGCCGATCGCCAAGAGCGGGCTGCTGTTTTTCAACACGCTGTTCGACGAGAACGCCGCCTGCCACATCGCGCTCGGCCAGTGCTATTCGAAGTGCTTCGTCGACGGCGCCTCGCTCGGCCAGGACGAGATCGCGGCGCGCGGCGGCAACAAGAGTTTCATCCACATCGACTGGATGATCGGCTCGGACAAGATCGACATAGACGGCGTCCATAAGGACGGCAGCCGCGTGCCGGTGATGCGCAAGGGCGAGTGGGTTTAGGCCCTGGATCTCTAAGCGAAGACCAGCAAGCAGCGGCGCCTGCTGGCCCATGCGGAGTTGGCAATGGAGCTCGCGGTCAAGCGCATCTATGAGCAGCCGGCGCCCGATGACGGGCAGCGGGTGCTCGTCGACCGCGTATGGCCTCGCGGCGTCCGCAAAGAGGACGCGGCGCTGACGGTCTGGCTGAAGGACATCGCGCCGAGCAATGCGTTGCGCAAATGGTTCGGCCATGAGCCGGCGCGCTGGGCGGAGTTCCAGCGGCGATACCGCGATGAGCTCGACCGGAACGGCGAGGGGGTCGGCCAGCTATGCGCTCTGCTCGACAAAGGCCGGGTGACGCTGCTCTACGGCGCGCATGACGAGAAGCACAATAACGCGGTGGCGCTGGCGAGCTATTTGCGTGAGACGGACTGAAGCGCGAGCCTGCGTCCTGTGACTTTGGAGATTGGCGAAGGCCGTAGCGACGGCCAGAGGGGTGCTTCCCTCCGACCTCTCAAGACCTGGGTTCCTCGCCCCCGCGAAGCGGCTAGGGGATGCACACATCTTTTCGTTGCGTCGATGACTCATCTGTGAGTTGCGGCGTCGGGTTGGTGTGTGATTCTGTAGGCGACGTACTGAGGGAGGCGTCGCGGTGTCATCTATGGGATTGTTGGGGTCGTTCGGTGACGAACGGCTCGAAAAAAGGGGGTCCAGCTTCTGGAGCGGATGGTGTCGCGCGAGAGCGTGTGCCTGCGCCGCTTGGCTGGAGGAGCCCGTAGCGGGATCGTGGGCTTTTGTCGGTTCCTGGCGAACGCTCGGGTGACGACGGACAGGCTGATTGAAGGTTGGGGCGCTGCGACGGCTGAGGCTAGCGCCGGTCGTCATGTGCTGGCGATCCAGGACACCAGTGAGATCAATTTCGCGACGACGCCGGAGTATCGGCGTGGCCTTGGCGAGATTGGCAAGGGCGGCGGCCGTGGCGTGTTGCTGCACGCGATGCTGGGCATCGATGCCGAGACGGGCGGCGTTCTGGGGCTGGTGGCGGGCCGGGTGTGGACGCGCGAGGGGCGTGTGGAGGTTGCTCATGCCAAGCGGCCTCTGTGCGACAAGGAGTCCGAGCGCTGGTTGAGCACGGCCGCGGCGGCCAAGCCGGTGTTGAAGTCGGCTGCACTGGTGACCGAGGTGAGCGACCGCGAGAGCGACATCTACAGCAAGTGGGCGCTTGTACCCGAACCCGGCTTCCACATTCTGACCCGCGCCATGCACGACCGCCGGATCCAGGGCGGCGGCAAGCTGTCGACCGCACCGCTGCAGGCCGCCGGAGAGGCCATGGTCGAGCTGCGCGCGCGGCCTGGTCGGGCGGCGCGCACGGCCCGGCTGGTGGCGAGCTTTGCCCAGGTCGAGGTCGTGCGCCCCGACAACACGATTGAAGAGGGCCTGCCCAAGACGGTGAGCGTGAGCTTGGTGCAGGTAACCGAGATCGACCCGCCGCAGGGCGCCGAGCCGATCCTGTGGCGACTGCTTACCACCCATCTCGTCGAGGACGCGGCCATGGCCTGGCGGATGGTCGATTGGTATCGCATGCGCTGGACCATCGAGCAGTTCTTCCGCACCCTCAAACAGCAGGGGCTTCAGCTGGAAGACAGCCAACTGAGACCGCCGAACGGCTCGTCAAACTGACCGCCATCGCCGCGCGAGCCGCCTGTGTCGTCATGCAACTCGTCCAGGCCCGCGACGGCCGATCCGCACAACACGCCGCCATCGCCTTCACCCACGCCGAAATCGACACGCTTCAAGCCCTGCTGCCCACACTAGAGGGAAAAACCGCCCTGCAGAAGAATCCCCACGCCCCCCCAATCCCTCGCTTGGGCCGCCTGGATTATCGCCAAACTCGGCGGCTGGGACGGCTATCCAAAGTCCAAAGCCCCAGGACCCATCACCTTCCGACACGGATTGCAGCACTTCCTGTCCATCGCCCATGGATGGGCGCTTCGAAATGTGTGAATCGCCTAGCGCGAAGCGGGGGAGAGGTGGCCGCGAAGCGGCCGGAGAGGGGGCTTTCGTAGAGCGCGGTTCCCCGCACCCTCAAGGCGTAGCCGCGCCCCCAGGTGTTTCCCACCCTCCCTTCCCCCCGCGGTTGGGGGGGGGTTCCACATGGTGGCCCCCCCCCGGGGGTGCGGGGGTCTGGGGCGCCCCCCCCCGCCCCGGAGAGGGGGCTTTCCTAGAGTGCTCCCCCTCTCCGTCTCGGCTTCGCCGCGCCACCTCTCCCCCACTTTCGTGGGGGCGAGGAACCCAAGCTGGAACGAAGTCGCGAAACCTCGCCGTCCCGCTGCACCGGGTTCAACCACCCATCGCCTGCTGATAAATGTCCGGCTTGAAGCCAACCAGTATGCGATCGCCAAGTTCCAGCACCGGACGCTTGATCATCGTCGGTTTGGCCAGCATCAGCGCCTTGGCCTTGTTCTCGTCCAAGCCCAGTCTGTCCTCGTCCGACAGTTCACGGAACGTTGTGCTCGCCTTGTTGAGCAGGATTTCCCAGCCGACCTTGCCTGACCAGCCGTCCAGCCGATCCGCTTCAAGCCCGTCTGCCCTGTAGTCGTGAAAGCGATAGGCAACATCGTGGCTCGCCAGCCAGGAACGCGCCTTCTTGACCGTATCGCAATTGGTGATGCCGTACATGGTGATCGTCAAAACGCGTCCTCGGACCAGTCGAATCTGACGGCACCCTAAAACCGCGCCTCTCGGTTTTCCAGCGGCCTCGCCGGCCGTCTGCGATTTTCGCGCTTGCCAATAGTAAGGAATCTTCCTAACTATTTCCCGAGCTAATTTGAGGCAAGGAAACGACCATGACGGGCCTGCAGACCGAAAGCCCCCCGCCCATTGACGGCATTTTCCGGGCGCTCGCCGATCCGACCCGGCGACGCGTGGTCGAGCGACTGAACCGAAGCCCCGCCTCGGTCAGCGAGCTTGCCCAGCCGTTCGAGATGGCCCTGCCATCCTTCATCGAGCACCTCAGGGTTCTGGAAGGCAGCGGGCTGGTGCATTCGGAAAAGGCCGGCCGCGTCAGGACCTACCGGCTCGCGCCGGAGCCGTTGAAGCTCGCGGAAAACTGGTTGGCCGAGCAGCGTGCGCTGTGGGAGCGCCGTCTCGACCAGTTCGACGATTACGTGCTGAAACTCAAGGAGACAGACAGATGAATATGGTGCCGTTGTTCCAACCCGATCCGAAGCTCGACCTCGTGCTCGAACGGACGATCGAGGCGCCGCGAGAACTGCTGTGGATGGCCCTGACGAGACCCGAGCATGTCAGCCAATGGTTCACGCCGAAGCCGTGGATCATCACCGATTGCGAGATCGACCTGCGGCCCGGCGGCCTGTTCCGCACCCGCATGCAGTCGCCCGACGGCAAGGAGGTCAACGATAGGCGTTGCTGCTACCTCGATATCGTCCAGGACGAGCGGCTGGTGTGGACCGATGCGCTGCTGCCAGGCTACCGGCCGTCAGGCGACCCATTCATCACAGCCGTCATATCGCTGCAATCGCATGGCGAGACGACGCGCTACACCGCCACCGCCATCCACCGCGACGAAGCCACGCGCAACAGCCACGAGGAGATGGGCTTCCACGACGGCTGGGGCACGGTGGCGGATCAGTTGGCCGGCTATCTCAAGACGATCTGAGGCGACCCTGCTTCGCACTCACATTGCGGCCACGGAGCCGTCGTGGCCGTTCAACCGAACGCCGATGCCGAGGCACCAACGCTCGCAACAAACTTGACGGTTGGCGTAATGCCAATGTTGAACGCTCAGGCGCCGTAGCCGATGATGCCCTTGATCTCGAGGAAATCGTGGATGGCCCAGTCGGCATATTCGCGGCCGTTGCCGGACTGCTTGTAGCCGCCGAAGGGCGCAAACGTATCCCATTCCGGATAGTTGATCGACACCTGCCCGGCACGCAGGCGGCTGGCAATCTTGCGGGCGTGGTCGATATCCCCGGACTGGACATAGGCAGCCAGGCCATAGACGGTGTCGTTGGCGATCTTCACCGCATCATCATCGTCATCGTAGGAGATGACCGACAGGACCGGCCCGAAAATCTCCTCCTTCTCGATGGTCATGCCAGGCCTGACGTGGCCGAAAACGGTCGGTCGCACATAATAGCCACGGTTGAGGTGTTCAGGCCGGCCGGGGCCGCCGGTGACCAGCGTCGCACCCTCGGCGATACCGGCCTCGATCAACCGCTGGATCTTGTCGAACTGGACGTTGCTGACCACCGGCCCGAGCTTGGTCTCCTCCGAGCGCGGGTCGCCGACCTTGTGCCGTTCGGCGGCCTTCCTGGCGATCGTCAGCGCCTCGTCGTGACGGGCGGCCGGTACCAGCATGCGGGTCGGTGCATCGCAAGACTGGCCGCTATTGCCGAAGCAGGCGTTGACACCCTTGCGCACCGCCGTCTCGAAGTCAGCGTCGGGCAGCACGATGTTGGCCGATTTGCCGCCCAGCTCCTGCGCGACGCGCTTTACCGTCTCGGCCGCCGTCTTGGCGACGATGATGCCGGCCCGGGTCGATCCGGTGAACGAGACCATGTCGACATCGGGATGGCCAGCCATGACCTGGCCGACATCCGGACCGGTGCCATTCACCATATTGTAGACGCCCTTCGGCGTGCCGGCGGCGTCCATCACCTCGGAAAAGATGATGCCGCTGATCGGCGCGATTTCGGAAGGCTTTAAAACGACGGTGCAGCCGGCGGCGATGGCCGGCGCCACCTTGCAGACTATCTGGTTGAGCGGCCAGTTCCACGGTGTAATCAGCGCGCAGACGCCGATCGGCTCCTTGACCACCATGGTGGTGCCGCGCTTCTCGCTGAATTCGTAATCCTCCAGCGCCTTGATAGTGGCTTCCATGTGCGCCCTGCCCGCCCAGGCCTGCGCCTCGCGCGCCCACCTGATCGGCGCACCCATTTCCTGGCTGACCGCCTGGGCGATGTCCTCGTAGCGCTCATTGTAGACTTCGAGGATACGCTTCAGCAGCTTCAGGCGCTCGGCCTTGGTCGTTTGCGAAAAGGCCGGGAATGCCGCCTTGGCTGCAGCCACGGCCTTGTCGACATCGGCTTTCGAGCCGACCGAGATTTTGGTGTAGGCCTCTTCAGTGGACGGATCGATCACATCCAGCGTTGCCGGAACCACGGGGCCGACCCATTTGCCGCCGATGAAAAAATTGAGATGATTGCTCATGGGCCGTGCTCCGGTTTTCTGGAAATGAGTGAGACTAGCTAGGCAGCATAGGGCAGTTGGCACCACGGCGCAGGCTGATATGCGCCACGTCGCCGACGCTGAATTGAAAACCCTCTGTCCGGCGCGGCGCGTCGATCACCACCTGTGTCCCCTGCCCCAACTCTGCATGAAGGCGCAAGGTGCGGCCGTGAAAGACGATGCTGTTCACCCGCACCGGTGCAGTACCGGCCGCCGCCTCGGTCGTGGCCAAAAGGTCCTCCGGACGCACGCCAATGGTGCGCACCGTGCCCTCGCCAGGCAGCTCGCCTTTATCCGAAATCGCTTCCAGCGGCAGAGCGCCGGCGATGAACCGCAAGCGCTCGCCGTCACGGCCGACAAAGCGCGACTGCAGAAGGTTCATGGTGCCGATGAAGCTGGCGACGAATTTGGTGGCGGGGCGGTCGTAAAGGGTCGCCGGCGGCGCAATCTGCTCTATGCGGCCCTTGTTCATGACGACAATGCGGTCTGAGATCGACAGCGCCTCGGTCTGGTCGTGCGTGACCATGACGAAAGTGGTGCCAAGCCGCGACTGCAGCCGCTTCAGTTCGACCTGCATCTGCTCGCGCAGATGCGCGTCGAGCGCCGACAGCGGCTCGTCGAGCAGCAGCACACGCGGCTCGCAGACGATGGCGCGGGCAAGCGCGACGCGCTGGCGCTGGCCACCCGACAATTCGGACACGCGGGCGCCGAGCTTCTCGGCAAGGTCGACCATGGCGAGCGCTGCGCCGACGCGCTTTGCCTGTTCGGCACCGGAGAGCTTGCGCAGCGACAGGCCGAAGCCGACATTTTCGGCAACGTTCATGTGTGGGAACAGCGCGTAGTCCTGGAACACGGTATTGACAGGACGGTCGAAGGGCCTGAGCGCCGTGATGTCGCGGCCTTCGAGCAGGACCTTGCCGTTCGACGGGCTCTCGAATCCGGCGATGACCCGCAGGCTGGTGGTCTTGCCGCAGCCGGACGGTCCGAGCAGGGTCAGGAACTCGCCGCGCGAAATATCGAGATCGACGGCGTCGAGCCCGATGATGCCGCCGGGGAAAATCTTGGAGACCTTGTCCAGCCGGACGAGCGGATCAGGCGCCATCGCGAACCTCGGACGGTTTGGTGGTGTTGACCCACAGGATCTGGCAGCGCTCGCTGCCCGGATTGCGGAAGGCATGCAGCAACGTGCTCTTGAAGGCGAAGCTGTCGCCGGCCTTCAGCCCATATCTGGTCGAGTCCACCACCAGCTCGACCTCACCGGACAGGACGAAGCCGAATTCATGGCCGGCATGAGCGTAGGCTTCGGCGGTGCCACCACCGGCTTCCACGGTCACCAGCATGCCGGTCAGCGTGGCGGCCGGCGGCGACAGCAGCGCCTTGGCGATGCCTTCCGACTTGACCGGGATCTGCCGCCGGCTGTTGGCGCGCACACAATAAAGATCGTTGCCGACATCATTGCCGTCGGCGATCAGCGCCGATGGCTCGATGTCGAGGGCGGCGGCAAGCGGCCAGATCACGCGGACCCGCAATGACGACATGCCGCGCTCGATCTGGCTTAGCGCACCTATCGAGACACCGGCTTTGGCGGCAAGTTCGGCCAGCGAGAGATTGCGTTCTAGCCTGAGCGCCCGCACGCGCCGGCCGACCCTGACGTCGGCGTCGTCCTTCGGCTTCTCAGCCGCTTCGTCCAGCATGTCCATTCGTTCGTCCTTGTTACAGTATTTTTGGCCGGCGCCGCGTGGTCTTCCCTTCTCCCCCTTGTGGGAGAAGGTGGCCGAGCGAAGCTCGGTCGGATGAGGGATGTTCCAGAAAACACCAACGCCTCATTCCTTCCAACACCCCTCAACCGTCTTGGCGCTGCGCGCCAATCCACCTTCTCCCACAAGGGGAGAAGGAAGAGCGAACTCAGCCGCCTGCCTTGACCTTCTCGAACATCTTGGCGAGTTCGTCATTCTGTTTCATCGGCCCGGTGAAGATCGTGGTCTTCAGCATCACCTCGGGATCGGAAGGCAGCTGCAGTTTCTCCAACTCCTCCTTTGGCACGGCGGCGAAGGCCGAGCTGGTCGAGCTGCCATAGCCGTAGGCCTGGATCAGATACTTTCCGGAATCCGTTTCCAGCCGGCTGTTGATGAAGTCATAGGCAAGATCGACGTTCTTGGCGTCCTTGAGCATGACGAAGCCGCAAGCCCAGGTCAGCATGCCTTCTTTCGGCTTCATGAACTCTACAGGCACGCCCTGCTTCTTCAGCGAGGTGGCCGAGGCGTTCCAGGTCATGGCCGCGACCAGCTGGCCGCTCGCCAGTGCCTGTTCGACCGAGGTCATGTCGGTGGTGTAGTTCGAGAGCAGCGGGCGCTGCTCGCGCAGTTTTTCCGCCACCTTGTCCATCTGTTCCGGTGTCATGTCGAATGGATTGACGCCGGCCAGAAGGGCCGCCACCACCGGTGTGTCGTGGACGGCATCGATGGTCGCCATGCGCCCGGCATATTGCTTGTCCCAGAGCAGGTTCCAGCTGGCTTCCGGGTTCTTCACCAGATCGGTGCGGTAGAGGATCGAGGTATTGCCCCAGTCCCACGGCACCATCCAGACCTTGCCGTCGCCGGCCTGCAAGTCGGGCAGGTTCTTGAAGACCGGGAAGATCGAATCCCAGTTCTTGATGCGCTTGGTGTCGATCGGCTGCAGCAGGCCTTCCTTGTTCCAGCGCGCCACCTTGTCATAGCAAGGGTGCGCGACATCGGGGCGGAAGCCGGCCTTGACCTTGGTGAAGGCGTCATCGTCGTCGCCAAACATCGAGGCTTCGACGCCATCAGGGTGCGCGGCGAGGAAGCTCTTGTTGAAGTCGGGCAGCTCGTAACCCGACCAGGTGAAATATTGCAGCTTGTCGCCGGCAAAGGCGACAGTCGATGCAAGCGCCAGCGCGAAGGCGGCCAATCCAGTTTTCGCTGTCTTTGTCGTTATCGATTTCAAGTCGAATGCCATTGCAGTTCTCCTCTTTCGGTTTCTTCTGGTTTTGACAGGCTGGCGGGCGCTGGCCGCTGAGCGGCGGCAAGCCCGCGATGGCGCAGGATTTCGGCGAGTGCGGCGATGACGAACGACACGGCCAGGATCGCCGTGCCGAGCGCCATGACGGTCGGCAGCGATTTCGGGAAGCGCAGCTGGCTCCAGATATAAAGCGGCAGCGTCGGCTCGGTGCCGGCAAGGAAGAAGGCGACGATGAACTCGTCGAACGAGGTCAGGAAGGCCAGCATGAACGCCGAAATAATGGCGGGCAGGCTGAGCGGCAGCATCACCCGTCTGAAGGTCGTCCAGTCCGAGGCGCCGAGGTCGAGCGCTGCCTCGCGGATGGTCTTCGGGATGGCGGCGAAGCGGCTGCGCATGACCACCACCGTCGTCGGCAGCGCCACCAATACATGGCCGAGCACAATGGCAATGCGCGACGGCCCGAAACCGGCGAGATTGACCAGGATCAACAGCGAGATGCCGACGATGACGCCGGGGATCAGGATCGGCAGCCGCGCAATGGCACTGATCGTGGCGGCCAGCGGCGAGCGGCCGTAGAGGTCCATATAGGACACGGTGATGCCGCAGAGTGTTGCGCCGGTGGCGGCAATGGCGCCGATGACGAGGCTGGTGGCAAGCGCACCGGACAGCGCCGAATTGCCGACCAGCGTGCCGTACCATTCCAGCGTGAAGCCTTGCAGCGGAAATGCCGCCTGGATCGAATTGTTGAATGAAAACAGCGGGATCAGCAATATCGGCAGATACAGGAACACCAGATAGGCAAGGACGTAGGCTCCGAGCCAGCCGCCGCCTTGCTTTGCGTCCAGGCGCGCCGTGTTCATGTGCGGCTGCCGTATCGCCGGTCGGCGAAGCGCACCACCAGCACCACGGCGAGAATGACCAGCATGACGGCGACGGCGAGTGCGGCGCCGAACGGCCAGTCATTGGCCTTGCCGAACTCGGCCTGGATCAGTGTGCCGATCATTGTACTGGCAGGGCCGCCGACCAGCGCCGGCGTCACATAATCGCCGACGGTCGGCACGAAGACGACGAGAGCAGCCGCCAGCACGCCCGGCATCGAATTAGGCAGCACGATGCGACGGAAGCTGGTGAACGGTTTTGCGCCGAGATCGGAAGCAGCTTCGAGCAGCGATTTCGGGATCGTGTCCAGCGCCACATAGATGGGCAGGATGGCGAACGGCGCATAAGCGTGGGCAAGCGTGACGACGACCGCTGCCGGCGTATTCAAGAACGCCAATGTCGGCTCCGACCAGATGCCGCTTTCGATCAGCGCCGAGTTCAGCACGCCATTATAGGCAAGCACGATCTTCCAGGCGAAGACGCGCAGGAGATAGCTGGTCCAGAACGGCAGGGTCAGCAGGAACAACAGCAGCCCGCGCCGCCGCCCGGCATGGAAAGCCAGATAGTAGGCAACGGGATAGGCGGTGACGACGGTTGCCAGCGTCACCAGGCCGGCGATACCCAGCGAGCGCAGCGTCACCGTCCAGTACAGCGGATCGGTGGCCACAGTGACGAAATTCGCAAGGGTGAATCCAGCCCCCAGCAGCGAGCCGTCATTGCCGCGAAAGGCGAGAAAGAACACCAGGCCAAGGGCGAAAAGGATCAGCAAGAAGGTGACCAGCCCGCCGGGCAGCAGCATGGCGAAGCGGAAGGCCGGCGAAGACCGGGTTTCCGGCAGCGACTGCGTTACGATGATGGTCGACATCGGCTGTCCATCGAAATTTGAAATCGATTAAGCTTTTTTCATGTTTGTGAAATTGTCAAGCTGTTTCATGCTTGGGCATGAACGTCAGCGTTCGAACGCGTCCAGCATCCGATACCAGGCGATGGTCGCGGCGACGCCGACCTGCCGAAACGCATGAAACGGAATCGGCCGGATCGGCGAGACCGGGAACGGCAATTGCCTAGTGTCGCCGCTCGACAGGTAGGAGGCGATGCGCTCGCCAAGCGCGGTCATCAGGCCGATGCCGCGGCCCTGGCAACCGACGACCGCCAGCAGACCCTTCTCTGGCTCGTGGATATGCGGGAGATGGTCCGGCGTCATTGCCACCCGGCCGAACCACCGCTTTTCAATGGCAATGTCTGACAGCGCCGGATAAAGCCGCAGCAGCGCGCGCTCCAGATGCGCCCAGTCGGCCGGGCCGTTCGGCAAAGCCATGCGGCCGCGCCCGCCGAGCACCAGCCGGCCGTCGGCACTCTTGCGATAATAGACGAGGATGCGGCGCGAATCCGACACTGCCTGCCCTTCCGGCAGGATAGCCGCCGCGAGATTGGACGATAGCGGTGCTGTCGCGATCTGGAAGGAATGCAGCGGGACGATCGTCTCGGTGAGGCCGGGAAGCAGGCCGCCGGTATAGGCGTTGGTCGCCAGGACAATCGCCTTGGCCTTGAGTTCGGCGCCGCTTTCCGTAGAAACGTACCAAATGCCAGCATTCTTGCTGATCTGCATCACGTTCTGGCGCTCGGCGATCTTTACGCCCGCCGCTGCAGCGACGCGCGCCAGTTCCGACGTGTAGGCGAGCGGATCGATGACACCGGCGCGGCGATCGAGCCAGCCGCCGAGATAGCCTTGCGCGCCGGTCATCGTCGCGATCTCCGTCCCGCTCAGCAGCCGGACATCGGCGCCGCGGGCGCGCCACTGCCGATCCCGGTTCGCCGCCGCTTTCAGCGCGGTCTCGGTATGCGCGGCCTGGATCCAGCCATTGCGGACGAACGGCACCGCCAGTCTTTCGTCGCGGATCAATTCGAAGACGGTGTCAGCGGTCGAGGCGGCAAAGTTGACGAGCGCTTCGCCGCGTTCGAGACCAAAATGCTCCAGCAGCCAATCCGGATCGTATTTCAGGCCGGGAATGACCTGACCGCCGTTCAGGCCGGATGCGCCATTGCCAATTTCGCCGGCCTCCAGCACCTGGACAGCAAGGCCGAACCGGGCAGCGTGCAAGGCTGTCGACAGCCCCATGATACCGCCGCCGACGATAACGACATCGACGCATTGGCCGGCGGGAAAAAGCGACTGGAACGCGGTGGCTGTCCGCGGCTTCTGCCAGATTGGATCGGAAAACCGTACGGGCAAGCGTCACCTGGAGATTTCAGTAGGTGAAAACCCTAGCGACGGTTTCATTATTTTGAAAGAGCGTTTTCCGTCGCCGTCGGCGCACGTCAGGCTCGATCAAGGTCCAGCGATGCGAAGACCGCTTGAAAGAATTGACAAAGCTCGCCCTGCAAGCGGGATAGACCTTTGGCGGGAATTTGTTGAAAGTGCCGCGGCCGAAGGACAAGACAACAGGAAATGTAAGCCATGACGAACGCCACACATTTGCCCGCCGAAGGCCTCTTCGTGGGCCGCGCCCGGGCGAGCGATGCTTCCCATCCGCTGGTGGTCACGGTGCGTGACGGCACGGTCTTCGACATCACGTCAAATGTGGCGCCGACCGTGCGCGACGTTTGCGAATTGCCGGATCCGGCGGGGCACGTCCGCTCGGCCAAGGGGCGGCCGATCGGCCCGCTCGATGCCATTGCCGCTAACAGTTTCGAGACAGCGCGCGATCCGGGGAAACCGTATCTGCTGTCCCCCGTCGACCTGCAGGCGATCAAGGCATCTGGCGTCACCTTTGTCGTCAGCCTGCTCGAACGGGTGATCGAGGAGCAGGCGCGCGGTTCGGCGGAAAAGGCCGACGCCATTCGCGCCGACATCGCCGGGCTGATCGGCCACGATCTGTCGAAGCTCAAGCCCGGCTCGCCGGAAGCGATGGAGATCAAGGCCAAGCTGATTGCGCGCGGCGCCTGGTCGCAATATCTGGAAGTCGGCATCGGCCCCGATGCCGAGATATTCACCAAGTGTCAGCCGATGGCCTCGGTCGGCTTCGGCGCCGATGTCGGCCTGCATCCGGTTTCGACATGGAACAATCCGGAGCCGGAGATCGCCATGATTGCCGCCAGCAGCGGCAGGATTGTCGGGGCGACGATCGGCAACGACGTCAATCTGCGCGACGTCGAGGGGCGCTCGGCGCTGCTGCTCGGCAAAGCCAAGGACAACAACGCTTCGGCAGCACTTGGCCCCTTTATCCGGCTGTTCGATGAGACATTTTCCATTGGCGACGTGAAGCAGGCGATCGTACGGTTGAAAGTCGAAGGCGAGGATGGGTTCTCGCTGGAGGGCGCCAGTTCGATGGCCGAGATCAGCCGCTCGCCGGAAGAGTTGGTCGCCGCCGCCATGGGGCCACATCACCAATACCCGGACGGGCTGGCGCTCTATCTCGGCACGATGTTCGTGCCGTCGAAGGATCGGGGCGAAACAGGCAAGGGCTTTACCCACAAGGTCGGCGACATCGTCACCATATCGTCGGAGAAATTCGGCGCCTTGGTCAACCGCGTGCGGCTGTCGCCCGACTGCCCACACTGGACCTACGGCGCCAGCCACCTGATGCGTGACCTCGCAAGGGCCGACCTCATCTAGTCCCGCAGCCTAACATCCGATAGATTCTAGAATTCTCTGATTGGAATACCTGCTCGTCGGCATTCGGGAGAGTCCATTGATCGTCGCTCTTGAGGGCAAGACCCTTGTCGTTACCGGCGGAACGCAAGGACTTGGCGAGACCATAGCCCGGCTGGCCTCAGCCGACGGCGGCGAAGGGATCGCCATTGTCGGCCGCAATGCCGAGCGTGGCAGACGCATCGCCGAAGAGCTTTCACGACCAAGCCGGCCCGTCGTCTTCATCCAGGCCGACCTTGGAGATCCGGCCGCGCCTGCAGCTGTCATGGCGGAAGCGATCAAAAGACTCGGCCGCATCGATTGTCTGGTGAACGCCGCGGCCCTCACCGACCGGGCCTCTCTGGAAACTGGCACAATCGACGACTGGGACAGGTTGTTTTCCGTCAATGCGCGCGCGCCGTTCTTCCTCATGCAGGGGGCCGTAGCCGACATGAAGACACGGCGGGCGGCGGGCGCCATCGTCAACATACTGTCGGTGAATGCGCATTGCGGTGCGCCGGACCTTGCCATCTATTCCGCAACTAAGGGCGCGCTTTCGACGCTGACCAGAAACATTGCCAACGCGCATCTTTCCGATCGCATCCGCGTCAACGGCATCAACATGGGCTGGGTAGCGACGCCGGCCGAACAAGAGATGCAGGCGAGCACGCTGGGCAAGGGCGAAAACTGGGCAAAGATCGCCGCCGCCGGCCTGCCGCTTGGTCGATTGCTGACCATGGACGAAGTCGCCCAGCTAACGCTGTTCCTGCTCAGCGACGCCTCCGGGCTGATGACCGGGACGCTTATCGACCTAGAGCAATCCGTGCTCGGCGCGCCGCCGCGCAGCATTGCATGACGGTCGCAAGGCCGATCGTCGGCCGCCTGGAAAATATCAGCCAAACTGATGCAATCTGATGGGATTGCTGATGGCGCGGTGCCTTGCGCCAACGTCCATTGGCAATCGAGGCTTGCCATCGATCGAAAAAGGGAATGCTCTAATGCGCCCAGGTCGACGCTGGCAAAATGCGACCACCGTTTTGGCCGCGCACGGCTTTTCGCGGTGATCGTCGTCGGAGGAGGAGTTCGGTTCAAATGGGAGGAAATCAAATGCTGACGAGGCTAAGACTGCTTGTACTTGGCTTGATGGTGGCGCTGGCCATTCCGGCCGCGGCACAGGCCAAGACGTTCTACTGGATTTCGCATGGCGGCCCGGCCGATCCGGTCTGGACATACTTCCTTGCCGGCGCCAAGCAATGGGCGGCGGACACCGGCAACACCGTCAACACGTCGTTCCACAATGGCGACGTGGCGTCGCAGCAGGAGGCTGTTCGCGCCGCAATCGCCGCCAAGGCCGACGGCATCACCACGACCAGCCCCGATCCGGGCAGCCTTGTCGAGATCGTCAAGGAAGCGCGGGCGGCGAACATCCCGATCATCAACTTCAACACGCCCGACCCAAAGGCGGACTTCAACGCCTATGTCGGCGGCGACAACGTCACCTTCGGCAAGCATTGGGCTCAGTATTTGGTCGACAAGGGCCTGGTGAAGAAGGGCGACTTCGTCTGGATGCCGGTCGAAATTCCCGGCGCCACCTATGGCGTCCAGGAAGAGGAAGGCATCAAGAGCGTGTTCGAGCCGCTCGGCATCACCTACGAAATCACCGAAGCGACGCTCGACCAGGCCGAAGTGATCAACCGCATGGTCGATTACCTCACCGCCAACAGAGCCAAGGTCAAGGCGGTTATCGGCCTCGGCGACCTTGTAACCGGTTCGATCAAGCGGGTGTTCGACCAGGTCGGCGTCAAGCCGGGCGAAATCCCAGTCGTCGGCTGGGGCAACTCGCTCGACACCACCCAGGAAGTGCTGAACGGCTACGTCAATGCCGGCCAGTGGCAGGATCCGCAGGCGACCAGCTACGTCGCGCTCTCGCTCGCCAACATGGCGGCGAGCGGTATTCCGCCCGGCTTCGACGTGATCACCGGCGCGCTCTACGAGAAGGACACCGCGGCAGTCTACGACAAGATCCTGTCCGGCAAATAAATCCGCGATCGAGTTGGTCACGGCCGCTTCGGCGGCCGTGACTGTCTCATCATTCCGCCGAAGCCGGTTGCGGTCTCGGCCAAATCCAATCCTATCGCGGGTCCAAGGTGGAAAATCGTTCTCTTATCCAACGCTCGATCGCGCGGCCCGAGTTCGGGCCGTTCGTGCTGCTCGTCGTCGAGATCGCTGTGTTCTGGGGCATCAACCACGACTTCCTGTCGCCGCAGAACATCTCGAACACGCTGGCCTTCACGGTTGAGCTCGGGCTGATCGCGCTGGCGATGACGCTGTTGATGACATCAGGCGAATTCGACCTCTCGGTCGGCTCGGTGTTCGGCTTCTCGCCGGTCCTGATGTGGACGTTATTCAACAGCGGCGTCGTCTCGCTCGAAGCCGCCTTCGTCATCGCGCTGGTGGTCGCTGCGTTTATCGGGCTGGTCAATGGCTGGTTCGTGACGCAGCTCAAGATCCCGTCCTTCCTGGTGACGCTGGGCATGCTGCTGGTGGTGCGCGGCACCGCTTTGTTCGTCACCAACGGGTTTCCGCAGCGGACCTGGAGCGCCGAGGGCAGCTGGCTGGCGGAAGCGCTGGTCGGCGATTTCTTCATCGGGCCGTTCCGGATCTATATGTCGCTGTTCTGGTTCATCGCCGCCGCAATCGCGCTCGGCTACGTGCTGACGCAGAGCCGGACCGGCAACTGGATCCAGGCGGCCGGCGGCAACCCGAGTGCTGCAAGGGCGCGCGGCGTCAACGTCAGCGGCGTCAAGATCGGCCTGTTCATCCTGTCGTCGATCCTGGCCTCGCTTGCCGGCGTCATCAGCTCGCTGCGCACCTCGGCGGCCAACCCCAACAGCGGCACCGGCTACGAGCTCGAAGTCATCGCCATGGTTGTGATCGGCGGCACGGCGCTGACCGGCGGGCGCGGCACAATCATCGGCACGGTGCTCGGTATCCTGATCCTGCGCGTGATGCGCAACGGCATAGTGCTGATCGGCGTGCCCGGCCTTGCCTATAATATTTTCATCGGCGCCATCATCCTCGGCATGATGGCGCTCCATTCATGGCTGGAACGCCGGCATCAGGCAGGGACTTGAACCATGGCCGAACCGCTTGTCCGCATGGAAAATATCCGCAAGTCCTATGGCCGCGTGCAGGCGCTGGTTGATGCCAATTTCCATGTCAACGAAAGGGAGATCGTCGGCCTGCTCGGCGACAACGGCGCCGGCAAGTCGACGCTGATCAAAGTGCTGTCGGGCGCGGTCCCGCTGACCAGCGGCGACATCTTCATCCGCGGCAAGAAGGTGAATTTGCGCAGTACCAGCGACGCCATCGCGCATGGCATCGAGACGATCTACCAGGACTCGGCGCTGGTGACGCAGCTGTCGATCGCCCGCAACCTGTTCCTCGGACGCGAGCCGATCAAGCCGCCGCGTTTCCTCAACCGCATGGACCAGGAGGCGATGAACGTGGTTGCCCGCGACCTGCTCAAGCAGGTCGGCATCTCGAAGAACATCCCGCCGACGACGCCGATCGGCTCGCTCTCCGGCGGCGAGCGGCAGGCGGTGGCGATTGCGCGCGCCATGCATTTCGACAGCGATCTCATCATCCTCGACGAGCCGACCAACAATCTCGGCGTCGCCGAAACGCAAGGCGTGCTGAGCTTCGTGCGCAGTGCCCGCGATTCCGGCCATTCCTGCATCTTCATCGCCCACAACATCCATCATGTCTTCCAGGTGGTCGACCGCATCGTCGTCATGCGCCGCGGTAAGGTGGTCGCCGACGATATCGACCCGAAGAAGACCAGCGTCGCCGAAGTCGAACGCGTCATCACCGGCATGTCGGACAAGGAGATCCATGACGCGCTGGTCGAGGGCACGCAACGGCCCAGCTGAGCAGCCGGGGGTCGGCCTGATCGTCGAGGCACTGGATCGCATCGCCACATGGTTGCGACATGAAAGCCACCGTTTCGGATATTGCCAGGAGCTGCGGCCTGTCGACCGCGACGGTCGACCGTGTGCTCAACAACCGGGCGGGAGCCAGTGCCGCCAACCGGCAGCGCGTGATGGAGGCGGCCAAGCAGCTCGGCTATCTGCCGGTCGTCGACCAGGTCGCGTTGCCCTCGCGGCCGGCGCATCTCGAATTCTTCCTGCCGATCGGCAGCAATGCCTTCATGGCCGATCTGGCCAGGCACATCGAGGATTATGCGGCGCGCCTGCCGCTGGTCGCCTCCTGCCGCATCCACAAGCTCGCCGGCATCTCGCCGAGCGCCTTGCAGGCGGCCGTCGAAAACCTCTCGCTCAAGGCGAACGGCGTCGGCGTCATCGCCATCGATCACCCGAGAACGCGCAACATCTTGCGCGAGATCGTCGAGGCCGGCATCCGCCTGGTCACACTGGTGTCCGATGTTCCGGGCGCGCCCCGCTCGGCCTATGTCGGTATCGACAACCGGGTGGCCGGCCGCACCGCGGCGCTGCTGATGGGACGGTTCCTCGGCGGCCGCCAGGGCCATCTGGCGATGGTCGTCGGTTCACGCTCCTACCGCGGCCACGAGGAACGCGAGATGGGCTTTCGCTCCGTGCTCGGCGAGGAGTTCCCCAACCTAACCGTCACCAGCGCCGTGGAGATCAACGATGAGCCGGAGGTCAGTTATACCGCGACCATGAAGGCGCTGCACAACGAGCCGGAGCTGCTCGGCATCTATTGTATCGGCGCCGGGCGCTCGGGCGTCGCAAAAGCATTGCTCGAAGTCAGGCCGCAGACGAAGCCGGTGTTCATCTGCCATGATCTGACGCGCGAGACGCGCGGCTATCTGGTCGACGATCTGCTCGACGTCGTCATCGACCAGAATGCGCGGCTGATCGCCGAACAGTCGGTCATTCGCCTGCTCGGCTCGATCGCCTCGTCGGCGCCCTATCTGACGCGGAAATTCATCGAGCCGCGTCTGATCTTCAAGGAAAATGTCCCGGTGCAGTGATGTCGTGCGACAGCGATGGCTCGGGCCGGTGGATCGTTAAAATTCGGTTGATACCGCAAATCTGCACATCACCTATGCAACTTTTGTGGTTGCCGAATCATTGGGCAATCGATAGTTTCGCAGGTGTCGGCCATCTACTCCTCCCAGATGCGATGCCGACGCTGAGTGCGGTACACCTCCTCCCGTGCCGTATTCGAAATCGAGCCCGCTGCCACCTCCTCCCGGCAGCGGGCTTTTTTTGTTCCGGCTCCGGGATAGCGGCCAATGCTTGCGGTCGGGACAGCACCGGACACGTTTGGTGATCCGCGGATCGATGAGCTTCGCTGCGACCGCCGCGGCTTTGTCGGGCAGAATCCTGTCACACTTGTCACTCTCACCGGTTCGCCGGCGGCCCTATCCTGCCTCACGACCAGCAAACAACGCCGCGCCGGCCATGGTGCGGAGGATCGGCACAGGAGACGCGAGATGGCACATCGCGATGGGACGAGACATCACCCGGCGGCGCGGCCCGCAATCGAAACGCCACGTATCGTTTCGCCGCTTGCGAGACTATCTGGCCCTGAAAGACGTGATCAGGCCTTCCGCCATGCGGACGAACTGCGCGCTCGGGCCCTCGGCGCCAACGCTTTGCAGGCTGACGCGGGCGCCCTCGAGCAACAGCGACAGCGTATCGGCGAGAAGCTCGGCCTGTCCGATGCCGGCATCGCGACACAGCGAGACCAGCCGCTCGCGCTGGGCTTCCTTGAGTTCCTTGATCACTTGCCTTGCCGGATGATCGGCCTCGCTCAGCTCGATGGCGGCGTTGGCCATGTCGCAACCGCGACGGTCCGACATCAGGCAATCGGCCGCCATCCGGACCCAGGCATGCAGCTGCGCCAGCTTGTCGCCCGGATTCTCGGCCTCGAACTTTTCCCACATCGCGTTGGCGCTGCAGGCGGTCGCCCGCAGACATTCAATGATCAGATCGTCCTTGGACTCGAAATGCCGGTAGAGCGTCATCTTGTTGGTGCCGGCGGCCTCGGTAATGGCGTCGATGCCGACGCCGCGAATGCCATGCTTGTGAAACATGTCCCGTGCCGTCTCCAGGATCCTGTCCCGGGGGCGAACACGCTCCACAACACCGTCTGTCATCAAAACCTCCGTGATTGCGTTTCCCGAAATTCCCTCGGTGCACCTCTTGACTAGGGTGTTACCGGTCTGTAACGTTAGAGATGTTACTTACCTGTAACACCCGCATTGCATCATGTCAAACTCGCAAGTGCCGGCCATCAGCCCCGCCCCGATCGGCAAGGGGACGAACCGCACCTTACGGCCTCGGCCGGCGAGCAAGAAAACACCCGATCCGCGGCTTACCGCGGATCACCAAAAACCAGGAGCCGCTTCGATGTCGCAGCGCAATGATCTGACGATCGATGAAGTCGTGAAGGATCCGATGATCCGCATGCTGATGAAGGCCGACCGCGTCGACCCGCGGTCCTTCGAGGCGATGCTGCGTGCGCTGGCGGACGAACAGGCCGAGCGCCGCAATGCGCCGCGCCGCCTTGAAGATTTCGGCTTTCTCGAAGATTCCGGCTCAACACGCAGCCGGCGGCTTTCCAGGGTGGCCAGGGCCTTTGGCCGGGCCAGAGCATCGGGCGAGGCGTGCATATCATGGTAAACTTCTTCATTCATCGTCCGATCTTTGCGTCGGCGATCGCCATCATCATGGTGCTCGCCGGAGGGATCTGTTATTTCCTCCTGCCCGTCTCGCAGTTTCCCGACATCACGCCGCCCCAGGTCGTGGTCAGCGCCCACTACCCGGGCGCCAGCGCGCAGGTCGTCGCCGACACGGTGACGACGCCGCTCGAACAGCAGATCAACGGCGTCCAGGGGATGACCTATATGTCGTCGTCGAGCTCCAATGACGGCTCCTCGACGATCACCATCACCTTCGACGTCGGCTACGATCTGAGCACGGCGGCCGTCGACGTCCAGAACCGCGTTTCGCAGGCGGCTTCCTCGTTGCCGGCCATCGTCAATCAGGGCGGCGTGACGATCAAGAAGCAGAACCCGAACTTCGTCCTGATCGTCGACCTCACCTCGCCGGACGGTTCCGTCAACCCGGTCGCGCTGAGCAACCTCGCCTATCTGCAGGTGGTCGATCCGCTGAAGCGCCTGCCCGGCGTCGGCGACGTGCAGATCTTCGGCGAGCGGCGCTATTCGATGCGCATCTGGCTCGACCCCGACAAGCTCGCCAATCTCGGCATTACTGCCGTCGACGTGCAGAACGCCGTCGCCGAGCAGAACGTCCAGGTGGCGGCCGGCAAGATCGGGCAGTCGCCGGCTCCGGCCGGCACCGCCTTCGAGATGCAGGTCAACGCCGTCGGCAGGCTGAGCGATCCCAAGGAGTTCGGCGACATCGTCGTGCGGGCCAATACCGCCAACGGCTCGCTGGTCAGGCTGCGCGATGTTGCGCGCATCGAGCTCGGCGCGCTGCAATATTCGTCGTCGGCCTTCTTCGGCAAGGACCCGACGGTGGTGCTCGCGGTCTACCAGATGCCGGGCTCCAACGCGCTCGATCTGCAGCAGCGCGTCAAGGACAAGATGCAGGAGCTGTCGGCCCGTTTCCCGAAGGGCGTCAGCTACGCCATGCATTACGATACGACACGTTTCGTTTCGGCCTCGATGCACGACGTGCTGATCACGCTCGGCGAGGCGCTGGTCCTGGTCGTCGCCGTGGTGTTCATCTTCCTGCAAAGCTGGCGCACCACGATCATCCCGACGATCGCAATTCCGGTGTCGCTGGTGGCGACGCTGGCCGTCATGCATATGCTTGGCTTCTCGCTGAACATGCTCAGCCTGCTCGGCATGGTGCTGGCGATCGGCCTCGTCGTCGACGACGCCATCGTCGTCGTCGAGAATGTCGAACGCCAACTTGAGGCCGGCCTCAAACCGCTGGCTGCCACGCGTACCGCGATGGCGGAGGTTACCGGCCCGATCATCGCCACGACCGCCGTGCTGATGGCTGTGTTCGTGCCGGTTGCCTTCATTCCCGGCGTGTCCGGCCGGCTCTACAACCAGTTCGCCCTGACTGTGGCGATCTCCTTCGGCATCTCGGCCTTCGTCTCGCTGACGCTTACCCCGTCGCTCAGCGCCGCCTTCCTGCGCCACCGGCCGGAAACGCAGTTCGTGCTGTTCCGCTGGTTCAACATGGGCTTCGAACGGCTGGCGCATGCCTATGCGAATGGTGTGCGCATTCTCATCCGCCTGCGCTGGATCATGCTTGGCGTGTTCGCGGCCGGACTTGTCGCGACCTATTTCGTCTGGCAGCGCCTGCCGTCGACCTTCCTTCCGGTCGAGGACCAAGGCTATTTCTTCGTCGTCATCCAGCTCCCCGACGGGGCCTCGCTGGAACGCACCGATGCGGTGGCGCAAAAGGCGCGCGACATCCTGCAAAACACGCCCGGCGTCGACATCGTCGGTTCGATCAGCGGCTTGAACTTCCTGACCAGTGCCGCGCAGTCGAACTCGGCGGTCGAATTCGCGATCCTGAAGCCATGGGACGAACGCGGCCCCGACCAGAGCGCCTCTAAGCTCGTCGCCGACGTACGCAACAAGCTGCTGCAAATTCCAGAGGCTTTTGCGCTGAGCTTCGACCCGCCGTCGATCCCGGGCATCGGTACCACCGGTGGCTTCGAGTTCCAGGTCGAGGACCTGACCGGGCGCGGCAGCGTGGCGCTCAACGATGCGACGCAAGCGGTGATTGCCGAGGCGCGCAAGCAGCCGGAGCTCAACCCGCAGCAATTGTTCTCGTCCTTCTCGACCTCGACGCCGCAGTTCAACTACGATCTCGATCGCGCCAAGGCGAAGCTGCTCGGGCTCAACCTGCCGGACGTGTTCAATACGCTGCAGATCTATCTCGGCTCGCTCTATGTGAACGATTTCAACCTGTTCGGCCGCACCTTCCGGGTGACGATACAGGCCGACAAGGACTCTCGCGCCGGTCCGGCCGACATTTCGCGGCTCTATGTCCGCAATGCGTCGGGTGGCATGGTGCCGCTGAGCACGCTGGGCAAGCTTGTGCCCGTCGTCGGCCCCGAGACCGTGCCACATTACAACAACAATGCGTCGGCTCTGATCAATGGCGGCGCCGCCCCCGGCTTTTCGTCCGGCCAGGCGGTGGCGGCGATGGAACGTGCCGCTGCCACGGCGTTGCCGAGAGATTTCGGCTACGAATGGACCGGCATCACCTATCAGGAGCTCAAGGCGGGATCGATCGCATCCGTCGTCTTTGGTCTCGCCATCGTCTTCGTCTTCCTGATCCTCGCCGCGCAATATGAGAGCTGGGCGATGCCGTTCATGGTGCTGCTGGCGGTGCCGCTCGCACTGTTCGGTGCATTCGTCGTGCTGTGGCTGCGCGGCATGCAGATCGACGTCTATTCGCAGATAGGCTTCGTCATGCTGATCGGACTGGCGGCCAAGAACGCGATTCTGATCGTCGAGTTTGCCCGGCGCCGGCGCGAAGAAGGCCTCAGCATCGTCGACGCCGCGATGGAAGCGGCGCGGCTTCGGCTGCGACCGATCCTGATGACCGCCTTCGCCTTCATCCTCGGCGTGCTGCCGCTGATGTTCGCTACAGGTGCAGGTGCGGCGAGCCGGCAGTCGATCGGCACCACCGTCTTTGGCGGCATGGTCGCGGCGACGATCCTGTCGCTGGTGTTCGTGCCGGTCTTCTATGCGGTGATCGAGCAGCTGCGCGAGCGCCGCAGCGAGAGCGAACCGGTTTCCGAAGCGACCGAACAACCAACTGCCGAACCCGCCTTCGAGCCATTGGCCGAAGCGGCTGAATAGGACTGGAGAATTGATCATGCGTAAATGGAAAATCGCGCTGGGAACGGCCGTCGCCCTTGGGGCCATTTCGGTGGCGAGCGTTCACCTGCTCGACATGGGCAGCCTCAGCCTCAACGCCGGCACAGCCGGGGCGGCAACCCCCAAGCCGGAAGCCTTTGTCATGCCGGTGCCGGTGGTGAGCGTCGTCAAGAAGACGATCCCGATCTATCTCGACTACGCCGCCCGGGTGGAGCCGATCCGCAGCATCACGCTGCAGGCGCGCGTGCCGGGCTATCTGCAGGAGCAGGTCGCCATCGACGGCAGCGACGTTGCGAAGGGCGACCTTCTCTACAAGATCGCGCCGGAGGATTTCCAGGCTGCCCTCGAGCAGGCGAAGGCGCTTATCCAGCGCGACACGGCGACGCTCGATTATGCGCGCTCCAATCTCGGGCGCGGCAGCGAGCTCGCCAAGAGCGGCTATCTCGCCAAGGACGTGTTCGACCAGCGCACCAGCACCTTACGTGAGGCTCAGGCCTCGCTTGCCGTGAACCAGGCCGCCTTGCGGACCGCCGAGCTCAATTTGAGCTATACCGAAATCCGTGCCCCGTTCGCGGGACGCATCGGACGCAGCCAGGCTTCCGTTGGAACGCTGGTCAGCGTCGCCGGCACGGTGCTCAATTCGCTGGTGCAGCTCGATCCGATCTACGTCACCTTCAATCCGAGCGAAACGGACCTGACACAGATCGAGGAAGCCCGGGCCGCGGGACCGATCTGTGTCGACGTCCTGCTTCCCGGTGAAACGGAACCGCGCCAGAAGGGCGATCTTACCTTCATAGACAACACGATCGATCGCTCGACCGGCACGATCACGGCACGGGCGACGGTCGGTAACGGCAAGTTCACGCTGCTGCCCGGCCAATATGTCCGCGTCCGGCTGCACGTCAAAGAGCAGCCCGATGCGCTGATGGTACCGCAGACGGCACTCGGCTCAGGCCAGCTCGGCAAATATCTCTATGTCGTCGGCAAGGACAACACGGTCGACCAGCGTATCGTTTCGCTCGGACCGACCAATGGCGATCAGGTCGCCATCTTGAGCGGTGTGGCCGAAGGCGACCGGGTGATTACCGGCAATCTGCAGAAGATCGGCCCGGGAATGCCGGTCTCGCCGCTGCCCGAGAAACCGGCCACCTGATAACCCCCATCAGGTTCCGGTCCCGCGGCGCCCTCGGCTCCCACGCCAAGGGCGCCGTTTTTGCTGATGTTTTCGACACGGCCGATTCAAGCCGTTGTGCGAACGGCGGCTCTGGCGACGATGGCAGCATAGAGGCGCTCTCCAACTGTGAAGGCAGTTTGTGGATCAGCAAACGAGACATCCATCCAGCCGACGGCTTGTCGCGGCTATCGCGCGAACGCCCGCTTCGACCTGGAGGGATGGACTGCTGGATTTAGGCGGCATAAGGCACCGTCTTCCAGGTCAAATCCTGGCGCAACGGTTTCGCCGGTCAGGCCGCCTGCAGGATCCGGATCCCGTGGCGTCCGGTAAGCTCGATCACGCGGTTAATCATGCCAGCGGTCGGCGGGCCGGAGGGCGCGTCCTTGGATGCAGCCTCTTCGAAGAATGCGATCATCTCGTCGTCGACGATCGCCATGAAAATAACCGGCACGGGACCAGCATTGCGATAGCCATGGGGCGCGTTGCCCGGAATGGTGACGACATCACCGGGTTCCACCTCATATTCTTGCGCGACCCCATCGATCATTGTCCATATCGTGAGGGTGCCCTCGAGAATGCGGAAAATTTCCGCGGAAGGATGCGTGTGGGGCGGCGTGCCGCTTCCAGGAGGTACCGTGACGTCGATCACGTTGAGTGCCGTCCCAGCGAGCTTTGCCCGGACAGCGACCTGATCGCCCATCACCCAGAAGCCTTGAACCGAATCGGCCGGATGGACCGTCGCTTTGGTCTTATCCCAAGTCACTTGCTTTTTCCTTTCGAACAGCGCCTTGCTGCGATTTTGCCGCATTGAGCAAGGCGCGAATTGCCCAGGCGGCTGCCTCTCCGGCCTCACGGCCGGTAAGACCCCAGTAGTCTTTCATCGTCTGCCAGGCAGTGGCGCTGAACAGGAGCTGGATCACGGCCTCAAGCTGGCGCGCCGCCTTCGGGTCCATTCCGTTTGCGACTTGCGAAAGGCTGCTCTGAAAGGCACGTTGCCGCTCACCATTGGCTTGCAGGCGCATCTCGCGCCCGGTAGCGCTCGCATGCGAGGCTCTGACTACGCCTTCGATTGCGTCCAACGAGGCGAAAAGGTCGGGAGGAAGATCGATCAGATCCTGCTCCCGCTCAGGCCAGAACCGCACTCCCAGCGAGGCATTGGTGCTGGCCCAAAAGGCTTCCAAAAGCGCTTCCTTCGTCGGGAAATGGCGGAAGATGGTCCGTCGGTTTACGCCCGAAACCTCGGCAACCTCATCGAAGCCAAGGAGGCTGTACGGATTTTGCTCCAGAATCGTTCGAATGGACGCGAGGATGCGCTCGCGCGTGGCCTGCGCCTGCTCTGCCCGCAGCGGGCTCTCGTATTTCTGAGTCATCGTTTGTGAATTCATGTCACTGCTAGTGACACAAACCTTCCCAGTCGTCAATGGACATTGCGAAGGCTACGCACCAGGCCGTTTCGCGCTGCGAGAGGCCAGCTGACGCTCAGCGGCCGGGACCTGGTCGGCTTGCATGGCCAGGCTGGCTGCGGCCGGAGGGGCGCCAATGTCTCCAGGATCGAGAATCCAGCTCTTGTTAGATTGTCGACAATCTGCTTGTCTTGCTTTCGGTTCCCTGGAGCAGCCGGAATGGCAACGCTGGATTTCAGTCCGATCGCCGACACGACAAGACGCGCCGAGATCGTCGCGCTGCTGAGGCGGGCGATCCTGACCGGCCGGCTGGAACCGGGGCAGAAGCTCAACGAACTCAGGATTTCCGAGCAGATGCGGGTGAGCCGCGCGCCGCTGCGCGAGGCGATGCGCGAATTGGTGCAGGAAGGCATCCTGACCAGCATCCCCTACGCCGGAACCTTCGTCATCAACGTCACCGCCAAGGACATCGACGATGCCTATTCGCTCAACAAGGTACTCGACGAATTCGCCATCGCGCGGACCTGGCCGCTTCGCGACCAGCGCTTCTTCGACGAACTTGACCGGCGCCATGCGGCGGTGAAGCAGGCGACGCGCGAACTGGACACGACGCGGCAGATCGAAACGGCGCTGCAACTGCATGGCCTGATCCATGAATGGGCCGACAATTCGGTGCTGCTGGAGACCTGGCAGCGGCTGACCAGCCGGTTGCAGATGTATTTCGCGCTGCACCAGCGGGCGCGCAACGAGCCGGTGCCTGCCGAAGATGCTCACGAGACCTATGTGCGGCTGCTCAAGGGCACCGACATGCCCGCCGCCCAGCGCCATGCCAAGGAGCATATCGATTTGGATTTCGAGGAACTGCTCGCCTATGCGCGCGGGCTGGAACAGCGCGGCTCAAAGGGCGCCGGCGCCGATCGTGCCGGCCCGACTTAAAGGCGGCTGAGCCCGACAAATTTGACGGACATCCCGGAACACAGACAACGGACAGAAAACGTGCAGATCAAAACCATCAAGGCATATCATGTCGTGCAGCCCTTCGTGGACGGGCCCTACCGCATGTCCAAGGGGCGTGTCGCCGATGCGTTCGACGCGATGATCGTCGCCGTCATCGCCGATAGCGGGCTCACCGGCTGGGGCGAGATGGCGCCGCTTGGCAATTTCTATTCGCCTGCCTTCGCTGCGGGTACTCGCGCCGGCGTCGTCGAGATCGCGCCGCATCTCATTGGCCATGACCCACGCGGGCTTGCCAGTATCAACAGGCTGATGGACACGGTGTTCAAGGGCCATCCCTACGTCAAGTCGGCGCTCGACATGGCATGCTCGGATCTCGCGGCGCGCGCCGCCGACGTGCCGCTGGTCACGTTGCTTGGCGGCCGCGAGAGCGAGACGGCGGAACTCTACAAGGTCGTCACCCACGGCACGGTCGACGCGATGGCCGCGCTCGCCAAGCGCATCGTCGGGGAAGGATTTCACCGGCTGCAGGTCAAGGTCGGCGGCAACGTCCATGACGACATCGAACGCGTCACAGCCGTTGCCGCCGCGGTGCCGAAGGGCACCGTCATCTTCTGCGACGCTAATGCCGGCTGGACCCCTTACCAGGCGCGCCAGTTCGTGGATGCGACGCGCACCATCGACTACACGTTCGAGCAGCCCTGCACGACCATCGACGAATGCCTGTCGGTGCGCCGCTCGCTCGACAAGCCGATGGTGCTCGACGAATCCGTCGCCTCGCTGGACGATATGCTCGACATCCACCGCAAGGGCGCCGCCGACGGGCTGACGCTGAAGATCTCGCGCCTCGGCGGCATTACCAAGACGCGCCAGATCCGCGACCTTGCCGTCGACCTCGGCTTCATGATCACGGTCGAAGACACTGGCGGCGCCGAGATCGACACATCGGCGATGGCGCATCTGTCGCTGTCGACGCCGGAGGAGCGCCGGCTGCACGCCATCGCCTTTCACGAATGGGTGACGGTGCGCACCGCATCCAACATGCCGCCGGTTTCAGGCAGCCGTATGGGCATTCCGGATGGGCCGGGCCTCGGCATCGATGTCGTTCCCGGCCTGCTTGGTGCGCCCTTCTTCGAAATCGGCAGCTGAGCTGCAACAAGGCTGCACCCAATCAACCTGAATATGCCGCGTCCTTCTGACTGCGGAGGCACGGCCGTGTGGATTGACCGCTCATCCAATCGTCTTCGGCCGATTGCAGAGCGACAATGCCCAATTGCCGGTTGAAATATTTTTCATTTGCAAATAGAAATGTTCAAAACGTTGATTTGGACGCTGCGGCGCGTCAGGAACTGGAGGAAGCGACATGTCCCATCCGCAATTTGCAGCGGAACTTCTGCAGCGCGCTGAACAGCAGGGGCCGATCACCATCGGGCTTGCCGGCGCCGGACAGATGGGCACCGACATCGTCGTCCAGGTCGCGCTGATGCCGGGCATGCGGATCGGCGCCATTTCCGAAGTCAGGCCGCAGGCAGCGATCGACGCGGCGCTGCTCGCTGGCCATGACCGTTCCGACATCGTCCAGGCCGGCAATGCCGCCGCGATCGACCGCGCCATCGAGGCCGGCAAGATCGCGGTGACCGAAGATTTGCATGCGCTGGCGGCGGCCGGCCGGATCGACGTCATCATCGACGCGACG
Source organism: Mesorhizobium sp. M0185 (assembly GCF_040322175.1). NCBI lineage: Bacteria > Pseudomonadati > Pseudomonadota > Alphaproteobacteria > Hyphomicrobiales > Phyllobacteriaceae > Mesorhizobium > Mesorhizobium sp. M0185. Next base: position 66,505 of record NZ_JAMYSY010000007.1, read on the forward strand.
GGCAATCCCAATATCGGCACGCTGTTCGCGCTGGAAGTGATGAAGAACGGTAAGCACATCGTCATGCTCAATGTCGAGGCCGACATCACCATCGGCCGCTTCCTCAAGGAGGAGGCACGCAAGGCCGGCGTCGTCTATACCGGTGCCGCCGGCGACGAGCCCGCCTGCACGCTGGAGATCATCGGCTTTGCCAAAAGCCTCGGCTTCAACATCATCGCCGCCGGCAAGGGCAAGAACAATCCGCTGAAGATCGACGCCATGCCGGCCGACTACGAGAAGGAGGCGGCCGAGCGCAACATGAATGCGCGCATGCTGGTCGAATTCGTCGACGGCTCGAAGACGGCGATCGAGATGGTGGCGATCGCCAATGCGACCGGGCTGGTGCCCGATGTGCCGGGCATGCACGGCCCGACCGCGACGCTGGAGGAGTTGGCCAGCGTGCTTTGCCCGCGCGAGGATGGCGGCGTGCTGCACCGCAAGGGCGTGGTCGATTACTCGATCGGCAAGGGTGTGGCGCCCGGCGTGTTCTGCATCATCGAGACCCGGCATCCGCGTGTGCTGGAGCGCATGATCGACCTCAAGGTCGGCAAGGGCCCCTATTTCACGATCTTCCGGCCCTATCATCTGACCAGCCTGGAAGTGCCGCTGTCGGCGGCGCGCGCCGTGGTCTACAAGCGGGCCGACATGGAGCCGCTCGACCATCCTGTGGCCGAGGCGGTGGCGGTCGCCAAGAGCGATCTTGGTGTGGGCCAATCTCTCGGCATGATCGGCGAGAATGACTATCGCGGCTTCGCCATGACCTGGGGGGATGCGCGCGCCCGCGGCGCCCTGCCGCTCGGCCTTGCCGAACGCGCCAAGGTGGTCAAGCCGCTCAAGACCGGCGACTTCCTGACCTATGAAAATTGTGTACCCGACGATTCGATGGTGATAACCCAGATCCGCCGCCGTCTCGACCAGTCGGACGGACGGTTCGTTACAAACGCAGCCTGACCCCGCCGGATCTCCGCCTGATGGACGATGTCGTAATCGGGATCGACGCCTCGACCACGGCCGTGAAGGCGATTGCCTTCGCGCGCGACGGCGAGGAGCTGTTCCAGGCGCGCGAGCCGTACCCGCTTTCAAATCCGAAGCCCGGCCATTTCGAGCAGGACGCCGAACATTGGTGGACGGCGCTGCTTGGCGCATTGAAGCAGGTCACCGAGGCGGTCGGCGCTGCGCGGGTGGCGGCGATCTGCATCGCTCACCAGCGAGAGACCTTCACGCTGGTGGACAGCGCCGGCAAAGCACTCATGCCGGCGATCCTGTGGCTCGACGAACGCGCCCGGCCGCAGGTTATCAGGCTTTCGGCCGAACTCGGCCGCGAGGCGATCCGCGACTGGAGCGGCAAGCCGCCGGACCCGACGCCGGCGCTCTACGCCATTGCCTGGCTTGCCGAGCACCAGCCGCAAGTGCTTCGCCAGGCAGCGGCACTGGTCGACGTGCACGGCTTCTTCGTCCAGCGGCTGACCGGGCGATTGGTCACCAGCACCGCAAGTGCGGATCCGCTCGGGCTGCTCGACGTCGAGAAGGGTACCTGGCATCCCCGCCTCGTTGCGGCCGCCGGACTGCAGATGAAGCAATTGCCCGAGCTGGTCGCACCAGGCGTGGTCTGCGGCAGTCTTTCCGCAAGCATAGCGCAGCTGACCGGCCTGAGGGCCGGCACGCCGGTCGTTGCCGGCGCCGGAGACGGTCAGGCGATGGGTCTCGGCATGGGCGTCTACGGCGAGGGCAAGAGCTATCTCTCGCTCGGCTCCGGCGTGGTCAGCGGCTGCTATTCCGGCAAGGTGAAAACCTCGGACGCCTTTCGCACGCTGGTCTCGCCGACCGGCTCCGGTTTCATGCTGGAGACCGTGCTGCGCTCGGGCATGCAGCTGGTCGACTGGATCGTGCGAACCACCGGTTCGCCCTCGGCGGCAGCGCTGGAGAAAGTGGCGCTGGATGTTGCCGCGGGTAGCGAGGGCCTGCTCATCATGCCCTATTGGGCCGGCGTCATGAGCCCGTATTGGGACGGTGCGGCGCGCGGCGCAATTGTCGGCCTGTCGCTCGATCACCGGCCGGAGCATCTCTTCCGCGCTGTCCTGGAAGGCATCGCCTTCGAGCAGGCCGTCGCCACCGAGGCCATGGAAGCCCAGGCCGGCGGACCGGCGGCGATGATTGCTGCCGGCGGCGGCACCAATTGCGCGCTGCTCATGCAGATCATGGCAAGCGTGCTCGAGCGGCCGCTCTCGGTTTCGCCGGTCAACGAAGCCGCCGCACTCGGCGCTGCCATGCTGGCGGCAGCGGCTGTCGGCTGGTTTGCCTCGCCGGAAGCCGCCGCGCAGGCAATGGCTGCCGCTCCCACCAGGCATGTCGATCCGGTCGACGGGCTTGTCGCCGCCTATCGCAGCCGCAAGGAAACCTACCGCGACCTTTATCAGGCGACGCGCGACATCCACACCCGCCTCAGCGCTCTCGGCGAAATCTAGCGATTGAGCAGGCCCTTGGCCGCGTCTTCGTCGGTGATCAGAACCGATACCTTGGTGTTGGCGAGCGCAGCCCGCATTACCGCTACCTTCTCGCTGCCTCCCGATACCAGGATGATGCTCGGGATATCCGACAGATCCTGCAGCGGATAGGCGCAGACGCGGCGGTTGACCTCGTGGTCGACCGGGCGGCCCTCGGCGTCGATGAAATGACACAGAATATCGCCGACGGCACCGGCCGCCTGCAATTCCTCGAGTTCGCTTGGCTTGATGAAGCCGTAATTGGCGATCGGGCTGTCGTTGGAAAACGAGCCGACGCTGAGCACGGCGATGTTTGCCCGGCGTGCACGGAAGACGACGTCCTGAACGCTGCGCTGGCTCATGAAAGCGTCGCGCTGCTCCGGCCTGTCGGCATAGACCGGCACCGGCAGCAGGAAGCACTCCGCACCGATCTTTTCGGCGAAATCCCAGGCGCTTTCTGTCGGGTTGAGCGGCTGGGCATGGGTGAGGCCGCCAAGCATCGAAACCACCGTCGTCCTGGCGATGGGCCGCCGCGGCAATTCATTGATGGCGAATTTCAGTGTCCGCCCCCAGCCCAGTGCGATGACATCGCCGGCATTCACATGGTCGGCCAGGTAGGCGGCGGCGGCGTGGCCGATCATCAGCGGCGCGTTGCTTCGGTCGGCCGCCGACGGCACCACAACAGCCTGGCTGAGCCCGAACCGCTGCTTGAGGCTTTCCTCCAAAATCACGCATTCGACGACGCTGTCGCGGATGCGAAACTGGACGACACCCTCTTCGCGGGCGGCGGAGAGAATGCGATGCACCTTGATGCGGCCGACGCCGAGAATTTCGGAAATCCGCTCCTGTGTAAGACCCTCGACATAATAGTGCCAGGCGGCGCGGGCCTTGAGTTCGGCGTCGGGGAAGCGCGAGGCTCTTTCGTTCTCTACGATCGTCATCTGTTTGCCTTGCCGCAGCCGCCGGCCCTGCTCATGATATTCCAATCCGGCGACTTCGAAATGCCCAAGATTTCCGAGACCTTGCGTAAGGCAAACCGGCGGACAGCGCAAACCCGTCGTCGAATGAAGCGGCAGGCCTTGACAATTTTCCGACGAACAGTTTAGCTGAACAAAATTGCATGTTAAAGATAAATTGTTCACAGGGAGGGGCCTGGTGAACAAAGTGGCCCGGTGATGCAGCGCCGGATTGCTGTGGAGGAGACAAAGTGGCTGTGAGCAACGACGCAAGCAATGTGAAGGCAGGCGAGTTGAAGGCAGGCTCTGGTGCGCAGGCTACGGCGGGCGCAAGGTTTTCGGCTGTCTTTGCCGGAACCCTGGGTCCGCTGATCGGGCTGGTTCTGCTGTGCCTGGCGCTCTCGCTGACCACCGACACCTTCCTGACCATCCGCAACATCCTAAACGTGCTCGACCAGGTCACTGTGCTCGGCATCATGGCGATCGGCATGACGCTGGTCATCCTGATCGGCGGCATCGACCTGTCCGTCGGCTCGGTGCTGGCGCTGGCTTCCATGGTGATGGGCTTCGTCGCCCATCCGGACTATCTCAATCTCGGCCTGCCGGCCGGCATCGCCGCAGCCCTCGTCGTCGCCGGCCTTTGCGGGCTGGTTTCGGGCCTGCTGGTGACGGTCACCAAGCTGCCGCCCTTCATCGCCACGTTGGCGATGATGTCGGTGGCGCGCGGCCTCGCCAATATGATCACCGACGGCTCGCAGATCGTCGGCTTTCCCGACTGGTTCACCAGCCTGTCGATCATCCGCCATTTCGGCTTCCTCTCGGTCACCGTCGGGCTGATGATCGTGCTTGCCGTCATTTTCGCGATCTTCCTGAATTATCGCGCTACCGGCCGTAGCCTGTACGCAATCGGCGGCAGCGCCGAAGTCGCCCGGCTGTCCGGCATACCAGTCAAGTCGCTGACAAACTGGGTCTATGCGATCTGCGCCGTGCTGGCCGGTCTCGCCGGCATCGTGCTTGCCGCCCGACTCGATTCCGTCCAGCCGAGCTCCGGCCTTGGCTACGAACTCGACACCATCGCGGCGGTGGTGATCGGCGGCGCCAGCCTGTCGGGCGGCGTCGGTTCGATCGGCGGCACAGCCATCGGCGTCCTCATCATCGGCGTGCTGCGCAACGGGCTGAACCTGCTCGGTGTCTCGCCCTTCATCCAGCAAGTGGTTATCGGCGTGGTGATCGCGCTGGCGGTGGCCACCGACACTTGGCGGCGCCGAGCACAATGAAGAATGGGGCACAATGAAGAATTGGGCTCAATGAGATTCGCCCTGATATTCGGGCGAAAACGGATCGGTGATCCGAAACTGGGAGTTGTTCGGCCAAGGGGCGCCGCGATGCGCGGGCAGGACAGATTGAACATCAACGGAGGAATAAACATGCTGACCAAACGTTCATTGCTGCTTGCCGCCGCGGCCGTCATCCCGCTGCTTGGCCTATCCGACATGGCCTCGGCCAAGGAGGCCAAAAAGCTCGGGCTCGCCGTCGCCAATCTGCAGGCCGACTTCTTCAACCAGATCAAGCAGTCCGTCGAAGCCTACGGCAAGGAAAAGGGCATCGAGGTCGTTACCGTCGACGCCAAGGGCGATTCGGCGACCCAGGTCAGCCAGGTGCAGGACCTGATCACGCAGAACATCGATGCGCTGATCTATATTCCAGCCGGCGCCACCGCCGCCACCGTGCCGACCAAGACCGCCAAGGCTGCCGGCATCCCAGTCGTCAATGTCGACCGCAACGCCGATGGCGCGCCCGGCGATACCTTCATCGCAACCAACAGCGTGGCATCGGCCAAGGCGGTTTGCGACTACATCGCCAAGCAGGCCGGCGGCAAGGGCGAGCTGATCATCATCCACGGCCAGAAGGGCACGACGCCCGAAGTCGACCGCTCGAAGGGCTGCGGCGAAGCGCTGAAAGGCTATCCCGACATCAAGGTTGTCGGCGAATTGTGGAGCGAAGGCTGGCACCAGGACGAAGGCTTCAAGCTGACGCAGGATCTGTTGCAGTCGCACCCCGACGTGTCGATCGTCATCGGCCAGGCCGACGCGCTGGCGCTCGGTGCGGCGCAGGCCGTCAAGGTCGCCAATCCCGGCCACAAGGTCTGGGTTGCCGGCTTCGACGGCGACGTGGCGGCGCTCAAGGCACTGAAGGACGGCGTCTTCGACGTGACGGCGACGCAGCAGACCCAGGGCATGGGCCGGCTCGCCGTCGATGCAGCAATCAAGCTGGTGGCCGGCGAGACCATTCCCGCCGAACAGCTGCAGGATGCGACGCTGACCACCAAGGACAATGTCGAGCAGTTCATCGCCAAGCATCCCTGATTGAGACCAGTCCGACAATCGACGAGCGCAACGATGTCCACCGATCCTCGCCACACGCACAGCCCCCATAACGGGCTCGTCGTCAGCGGCCTCTGCAAAAGCTACGGGCCGGTGCAGGTCCTGGCCGATGCGAGCTTCGAGGTGCGGCCGGGCGAGGTCGTGGCGCTGCTTGGCGAAAACGGCGCCGGCAAGTCCACCGTCTCGAACATCATCGCCGGGTCGACCAAACCCGATGCTGGCACCATCACCTGGCGGGGGAACCCTTATTCCCCCGCCAATCCTGCCGCGGCGATCGACGCCGGCATCGGCATGATCCACCAGGAGCTGAAGCTCTTGCCCGATCTGTCGGTCGCCGAAAATGTCTATGTCGGCCGCCTGCCGATGCGTGGCGGCCGCATCGACCGAGCGGCAATGAATGCACGGGCATCGGCCCAGTTGAAGCGCCTCGGCCTCGATGTCTCGCCCGAGCGCAAGGTGCGCACGCTGCGTATCGCCGCCCAGCAGCAGGTCGAGATCGCCAAGGCGCTGACGCTCAATGCCGAGCTGCTGATCTTCGACGAACCGACGGCCGCCCTTGGCGGCGAGGAAACGGAGCTCCTGTTCCAGCAGATCCGCAAGCTCAAGGCGGAAGGCATGTCCTTCATCTATATCAGCCACCGGCTGGACGAGATCGCCCAGATCGCCGATCGCGTGGTGGTGATGCGCGACGGGCGCATCGTCGCCCGGCACGAGCGCGCCGACATTCCGGTGCGCACTGTCGTCGAGCAAATGGTCGGCCGCAGTGTCGAGCGGATGTTCCCTACGGTATCGGCGCCGGGCAACGACACGCTGCTCGAGGTCGAGAACCTGTCCTCGCCGGAACGCAGCTTTCAAAATGTCAGCTTTTCAGTGCGGGCCGGCGAAATCCTCGGCATTGCCGGGCTGATCGGCGCCGGACGCACGGAGCTGGTGCGGGCGATCGCCGGTGCCGATCCGATCTCATCGGGATCGGTGCGCGTCGCCGGCAAGCCGGTGCATCTCAATGGCCCGGCGGCGGCGATCAAGGCCGGCGTCGTCCTGGTACCGGAAGACCGCAAGACGCAGGGCGTGGTGCTCGACCAGACGATCGGCGAGAACCTGGCGATCGGCAATTTCGACCATGTCGCGCCGAATGGCTGGGTGTTCCCGAAGGCGGTGCAGAAATTCGCCGAGGCCGGCATTCGCCGGCTCGGCGTCAAGGGCCGGCCGAACCAGGCGGTCAGCAAGCTCTCCGGCGGCAACCAGCAGAAAGTGATCATCGCCAAATGGGTGTCGCGCCCGCCCAAGGTATTCATCCTGGACGAGCCGACGCGCGGCATCGACGTCGGTGCACGCGCCGCGATCTATGATGTCATCGCCGACCTTGCCCGCTCCGGCATGGCGGTGGTGGTGGTGAGCTCCGACCTCGAGGAAGTGCTCGGCCTGTCACATCGCGTGCTGGTGCTGAGCCGCGGCCGGCAACGCGGCATTCTCGACCGCAGCGAAGCAAGCAATATCGCCGTGATGGAACTCGCCACGAGCTAGGAACAGCCCATCGAAACAAAGCGCAGCAGGTGGTATCCTCCCGGGCACCAGACCGCGCGGGGCGCCAGCAACAGAGTTGGCGCCCCTTTATTTCCGGAGGACGGCGGTTGGAGCAGAGGGACCGACGATGAAATTATTCGACCTTCATGGTGACGTGGCACTTGTGACAGGCGCCGGCAGCGGCATCGGGCAGGCAATCGCCATTGGGCTGGCCGAGGCCGGCGCCGACATAGCCTGCTTCGGCCACGCCTCGAAAGGCGGGCTGGATGAGACCGCGCACCGGATCACGGCACTCGGCCGCAAGGCGCTGGTGCTGACCGGCACGGTGACTTCAGAGGCCGATCTGGCGGCTGCGATCGAGCGTACGAAGATGGAACTCGGCGCGTTGACCATCGCCGTCAACAATGCCGGTGTTGCCGGCGCCGAGCCGGCAGAATCGCTGTCGCTGGAGAAATGGCAGAAGCTCTATGACGTCAATGTCAGCGGCGTGTTCCTGTCCTGCCAGGCCGAGGCCCGCGCCATGCTGACGCGACGCAAGGGCTCGATCATCAACATCGCCTCGATGTCGGGTTCGATCGTCAATCGCGGCCTGACCCAGGCGCATTACAATTCGTCGAAGGCCGCAGTCATCCACATGTCGAAGAGCCTCGCCATGGAATGGGCCGATCGCGGCCTGCGCGTCAATGTCGTCAGCCCCGGCTACACGCTGACGCCGATGAACAAGCGGCCGGAGGTCGCCGACCAGGTCAGGATCTTTGAGCGCGACACGCCGATGGGCCGCATGGCGGCGCCGGAAGAGATGGTCGGCCCGACCGTGTTCCTGGCCAGCCGCGCCTCGAGTTTCGTCACCGGCATCGACCTGATCGTCGATGGCGGCTTCGTCTGCTGGTAGGAGAAAAGATGCAGAAGCGATTCCTGGGAAAAACGGCGGTCATCACCGGCGCCAGCGGCGGCATTGGCGCGGCAATGGCCAGGCGCTTCGCGGCGGAAGGTGCCGCGGTCGTCGTCAGCGCCATCGACCCGCGCGTCGAAGAGGTCGCCGCCGACCTCAAGGCTACGGGCGCCAGGGTCGCATCGCTGCGCATGGACGTGACCAAAAAGGACGAGGTCGTCGCCCTCTATGACCTGGCCGAGCAACAGTTCGGCCGTGTCGACATCTCCGTACAGAATGCCGGTGTCATCACAATCGCCAGGATAGAGGCGATGACCGAGGCCGAATGGGACAAGGTGATGGCGGTCAACACCAAGGGCGTGTTCCTGTGCTGCCAGGAGGCGATCGCGCGCATCCGCAAGCATGGCGATGGCGGCCGGCTGATCAACACCGCATCCGGCCAGGCGCGGCAGGGCTTTATCTACACGCCGCATTATGCGGCCTCGAAATTCGGCGTCGTCGGCATCACCCAGAGCCTCGCCAAGGAAGTGGCCAAGGAGAAGATCACCGTCAACGCGATCTGCCCCGGCATCATCGACACCGATATGTGGGCCTATAACGATGCCGTATGGGGCAAGTTGATGGGCGACTACAAGCCCGGCGAGCTGATGGCCGAATGGGTGAAGAACATCCCGATGGGCCGCGCCGGCAGCGGCGAAGATGTCTCCGGCCTGGTCAGCTTTCTGGCCAGCGACGATGCAGCCTACATCACCGGCCAGACCATCAATGTCGATGGCGGCCTGATCATGTCGTGAGCGGCGGCGCGCGGGCCAACGTACCATCCACCGGGATCTGAAAGCCGCTTCGCTGCGTTCAGACCGGTCGGCCGGCCCGTGCCAATCCATGCTCCACGAGCCGGTCGATGATTTCGGAATAGCTGACGCCGCTCACCGCCATTGCCTTGGAATACATGCTGATATCGGTGAAGCCGGGGATGGTGTTGATTTCATTGACCAGGAATTGCATGTCCGGTGTCAGGAAAAAGTCGATGCGCGCCATCCCGTCACAGCCGACGGCTCTGAAAGCCCTTGCGGCCACGTCCCGCATGGCTGCCTCGACCTCCGGCGGCAGTTCGGCCGGCACTTTAAGTGCCGCGCCGTTCTCGTCGATGTATTTGGCATCGTAGCTGTAGAAATCGTGGCTTTCGGCCGGCACGATCTCGCCTGGCCGCGAGACGAACAGGTCGCCTGCCGGGTCCTCCAACACGCTATATTCGATCTCGCGCCCACGAATGAATTCCTCGGCCAACAGCTTGCAATCGTGCCGGAAGGCTTCAGCAAGCGCTCCATCGAATTCCTGGCTGGCATGGACTTTTCCGACGCCGACAGACGATCCCTGACGCGCCGGTTTGATGAAGAACGGCAGGCCGAGTTCGCTTTCCAGTGCAGCGAGGGCGGGCGCCGCACCTTCATGGATCGTCACTGAGCGCGCGATTGGCAGCCCCGCCGCTTCCAGGAGCCGTTTGGCGATGTCCTTGTCCAGCGCGGTTGCCGAACCCAGGATGCCGCAGCCGGCGAGCGGCACCCGAGCCACCTCGGCCACCCCCTGTACCGAGCCGTCTTCGCCATGAGGGCCGTGCAGGACGGGAAACAGGATGTCGATCTTCGGCAGATCATAGGGCGTGCCGTCGGCCGGGATCGCCATCATCCGTCCGCGCCCACCCGGAACCAGGCAAACTTCCAAACCGCCCGCAGGCTTTGCGAGCGTACCATCCTGGAAGCTGCTCAGCAGCCACTGTCCTTCGCTCGTGACGAAGATTGGGAGGGCATCGTATTTGGCGGACAGCAGCGCACGCATGACATTGGTTGCTGAAAGCACCGAAACGTCATGTTCGGCGGAACGTCCGCCAAAGAGCACGGCAATTCGCAGTCTGTTCAAGGAAGAGGTCATGAAAGCCTCGGATACGATCTGGTGTTGAAAGGTCACAAGCCGAAGGCGATCCCGCGGTTGGCGAAGAAGTAAGGCATTTTGGTCTGCTGCATTGTATCGGTATCCTGTCCTCGCGGCTCGCATACGCGATGACCGGCAATCTTGGCTTTTTTCAAACTCATCTACGGGTCCATGCAAAAGGACGGGCTGTGAAATTGGCACCGGCGTTAATCGTTGCGCGACATGAACGTTGGTATATATAATTTCATCCCATGAAAGTGGCTCTGGCGAGTTGCCGAGCTGACAGCCGAGATCATGGGACTTTGATGGTTTGCGCCTCAAGACCGGCGATCGATCCGTGGATCACTGCTTCGGCAGCGATCCTTGCGCAGTCATGACGCGGCCGGTTCCCGCGCCACATCTTCACCAATTTGGGCACCACCCCCGTTTTGCGCGCCGGCATCCGCTTCGGCAGCATTGTGGCGCCTACGGCCTTGCGCAACGACCAGCTTTTCCAACACAATCAAAAAAGACGCAAGAAGGGAACTAACGATAACGTCCACCAGAGCTTGACAGGAGAACAAGCATGTCACTTCGGAGCATGATTTCGAATTTCTCAATGGGAGCCTTAACACTTGCCGCAGCCGCACTGACATCTTCGGCCCAGGCGGCGGCGCCGGAATCCAACGACCCGATCAAGATCGCGCTGTTCGACTGGACCAGCGTCAATCTGAACGCCAAGATACTCGGCGGCATCCTCGAAAAGCTCGGCTATACCGTCGAGTATCCGACCGCCGACTATCTCTCCAGCCTGACCACCGGCCTGACCAATGGCGACATCGATGTCGGCATGGAGTTCTGGGACACGACTGCCGGCGAAGCGATGAAGGCCTCGGACGCGACGGGGCAGACCGAACGCCTCGGCAAGCTCGGACCCAAGGCCAAGGAAGAATGGTGGTTTCCCGAATATATGAAAGAGAAATGCCCCGGCCTGCCGAACTGGGAAGCTCTGAAAGATCCGAAATGCGCCGAGGCCTTTTCGACGGCCGAAACCACACCGAAGGGGCGCTATCTCGGCGGCCCGGTGACATGGGAAGGTTTTGACGACGAACGCGTCGAGGCGCTGAAACTGCCCTTCACCGTCATCCATGCCGGTACCGATGCGGCGATGTTCGCCGAACTGGACTCGGCCTATCAGCGCAAGGCGCCGATCATGCTGTGGATCTATTCGCCGCATTGGGCGCCGGCCAAATACAAGGGCGAATGGGTCGAATTCCCCGACTATACGACAGAGTGCTACACCGACCCGAAATGGGGCGTGAACCCCGACGCGAAATATGACTGCGGCAAGCCGCATGGCGAGATCTGGAAATATTCCTGGGCCGGCATGAAGGACAAATGGCCGGTCGCCTACAAGGTCGCGAAAAACTACACGGTCGATACCGACGAGCTCAACAAGATGAGCGGCGAGATCGATCTCGAAGGCAAGACGCCGGAAGACGTCGCCGCCGCCTGGATCGCCGCCCACGAAGCCGACTGGAAAGCCTGGGCCGAGTGACCGTCTGACTGGAAATCCGACGACCCGGCCATCCGTGGCCGGGTCTCGATCCCGTGTTCCAGAAGGACGATCGCATGACCGATACGATTGAACAGGCGGCGAAAGCGGGCAACGATGCCCGCCCGACAAAGCTTGCCTGTCGCAATGTCTGGAAGCTGTTCGGGGCGGACGCGGCCGATTTCATCCGCCGGCGCGACGGCAAGGCCAGCCTGGCGGACATCGCCGCTGCCGGACTGGTTGGCGCGGTGCGCGCCGTCGATCTCGAAATCCGCCAGGGCGAGATTTTCATCATCATGGGACTTTCGGGGTCCGGCAAGTCGACGCTGGTGCGCTGCATGTCGCGGCTGATCGAGCCGACCCACGGCAAGGTCGAGTTTGAAGGCAAGGACCTGCTCAAGATTTCCGATGCCGCGCTGATCGAGCTGCGACGCCATCGCATGGGCATGGTGTTCCAGAATTTTGCCTTGCTGCCGCATCTCAACGTACTGGAGAACATCGCCTTTCCCTTGGGCATCCAGGGGCAGGACCGGCCGACGCGCGAGAAGCGGGCCCGTGAAGTCATCGAGCTGGTCGGCTTGCGCGGTCGCGAGCATTTCTATCCGCGCGAGCTTTCCGGCGGCCAGCAGCAGCGTGTCGGCATCGCCCGCAGCCTCGCCACGAAGCCGGAAATCTGGTTCCTCGACGAGCCGTTCTCGGCCCTCGATCCGCTGATCCGCCGTGAGATGCAGGACGAGCTGATGCGGCTGCAGACCATGCTGCACAAGACCATCGTCTTCATCACCCATGATTTCGACGAGGCCATCCGGCTGGCCGACCGGATCGCCATCATGAAGGACGGCGAGGTTATCCAGATCGGCACGCCGGAAGAACTGGTGGTCAATCCGGCGACCGACTATGTCGCCGAATTCACCCGCGATGTCGATCGCGCCAAGGTGATATCGGCGCGCAGCCTGATGCGCGCCTGCGACGGCGCCGAGTACGGCGGCACGGTCGCGCCGGATGCCAAGATATCAAGTTTTTCGGCTGATATCGTCTCTGCCGGTAAGCCTTTCGCGGTGGTCAACGGCACCGGCAAGCCGATCGGCTTAGTCACGCCGCAGGCGGTGATCGATCTTCTCGCCGGCATAGAACGTCGTGGGGCCGGCGCATGACGGTCACGGCAAGCGCCAGCGCAGCGAGGCCCCGGCCGGTTCAGACCTGGCTGGCGATCTGGGCCTGCGCGCTCGCCGCCGTGCTTATTGTCTTCCTGCTGCAGGAAAGCCTGCCCTGGGCGGTCAATTACCCGGCCGGCGCGATCGTTCCTGTCGCAGACTGGGTCGGTGCGCTGATGAACTGGGTGAAGTCGAACTTCTCCTGGCTGACCCGCTCGATCACCGCGGTGCTCGGCGTGCCGCTCGATTTCGCGCTCGGTCTTCTGGCCAAGAATTTCAAGATCGGCCATGGCGCGGATATGATCGTCTTGCCGCGCCTGTCCTGGGTCGGCGTCTGCGCTGCCGCCTACCTTGCCGGACGCGCCGCCGGCGGCTGGAAGCTGGGTGCGCTGGCCGGCGGCTGTTTTCTCTACATCGCGCTGTTCGGGCAGTGGACCAGCGCCATGCTGACGCTGGGCTTGATCTCGATCGCCGTGCCGTTTTGCATTGTCACCGGGCTGTTCGCCGGCATCTGGGCATGGCGCAAGCCTTGGGCGGAGAGGTTATTGATCTCCCCTGCCCTCGATCTGATGCAGACGATCCCGACCTTCGCCTATCTGATCCCGATGCTGCTTCTGTTCGGCAACAGCCCGGTCTCGGCAATGATCGCGACGGCAATTTTCGCGACGCCGCCAATGGTGCGGGCGACGATGCTCGGCCTGTCGCGGGTGCCGTCGGAGATCGACGATTTCAGCGAGATGGCCGGCTGCACGGCACGGCAGAAACTGTGGCGGGTGCTGTTGCCGTCGGCGCGGCCGACATTGATGGTTGGCGTCAACCAGGTCATCATGCTGGCGCTCAATATGGTGATCATCGCCTCGATGATCGGCGCCGGTGGGCTCGGCTATGACGTGCTTTTGGCGTTGCGCGCGCTCAAGGTCGGCGAGGCGATGGAAGCTGGCCTCGCCATCGTCGCACTGGCAATTGCACTCGACCGGCTGAGCCAGGCGATCGCGCACAATCACGCCAAGGGCAATGTCCGCCACCAGGCCAGCACCAGTTTCTGGCGGCGCTATCCCAATCTGACGCTGGCCGTTGCCATCCTCGCCGTCGCCACGCTGCTCGGCCTGTTCGTGCCGGCGTTCGCCGCGGTGCCGAAAGCGATCACCTTCACCACCGCGCCTTTGTGGAAGGCGGCGGTGAACTGGATCACCATCAACTTCTTCGACACGATCGAAGCGTTCCGCGTGGCGCTTATCCTCAACGTGCTGAACCCGGTGCGCGCCTTCTGCGAGGGTTTTCCGTGGCTGGGCGCGGTGTGTCTCCTCGGCCTTGCCGGCTACCAGCTCGGCGGCTTGCGCCTCGCCGCCCTGGTCGCGGCTTTGACAGCGTTCTGCGCCGTCACCGGACTTTGGGAAAAGACCATGGCGACGGTCTATTTGTGCGGAATCTCGGCCTTTATCGCCTGCCTGATCGGCATCCCGATCGGGCTGATGGCATCGCGCAGCGACCGCTTCGAAAAGACCGTCACGCCGGTCATCGACACGCTGCAGGTGCTGCCGTCGTTCTGCTTCATCATTCCGGTGGTGATGCTGTTCAGGGTCGGCGACGTCACCGCGATGATCGCCACCGTCGCCTTCGCCGTGGTGCCGGCGATCCGCTACACCAATCACGGCATTCGACAGGTGCCGCCGGCGCTGATCGAGGCGGCGAAGGTTTCGGGCTGCACCAGGCGCCAGACCTTCTGTCGCGTGCAGCTGCCGCTGGCGTTGCCCGAGATCATGCTCGGCGTCAACCAGACCATCCTGATGGCGCTGGCGATGATCGTCATCTGCGCCATGGTCGGCACGCGCGATCTCGGCCAGGAGGTGTTCATCGCCCTGTCCAAGGCCGATTCCGGCCGCGGCATCGTCGCCGGCCTGGCCATCGCCTTCATCGGCATTGTCGCAGACCGGCTGTTCAACGCCTGGACGGCGAAGGCTCGGGCAAGGCTGGGATAGTCCGGAATAGGACGGCCTCAGGAAGCTGCCGCCAAGCGCGCCGTTAACGAGGCACCGATCCCTACGCCTAAAGACATAGCCATTCGGGATTATTGCTCGTTTTTGCCTCACATCGTACGGCTGCCATGGGACGGGCAGGCTCAACAGGAGAGCGGATAATGTCTAAACGCGTTCCCTTTACTACCGGTGATCTAGCAGATCATCAGCGGGGTATCGATGACGCCCTCACAGGCGATCCGAATACGAATATCTTGACCGGCGACGCTGGCGGCAGCCTGCTCGATTTCTCAAGAGGCGGCAACGACACCTTTACGGAAACCGCACCGTCGACCTACACCTTCTACGGCGACGCGGCTCGGAGCTTGTTCAATTTTGCTCGGGGCGGTGACGATACCTTCACCACGGGGCTGTCATCCTCCACCACCACTGCCTTTGGTGACGCTGGCGACGATATGTCGGACCATAGCAGGGGCGGCAACGATACCTTCAACAGTGGAGTGGCAAGGCAGGTAGTCGATACCTTCTATGGTGACGCCGGCGGCAAGATGTTCGGCTATGCCCGTGGCGGGGATGACACTTTCCTGACCAGCACTGTACAAGGAGCTACCCACACCTTCTACGGTGATGCGGGCGGCGAAATGTCGGATCACAGCAAGGGCGGCAACGACACCTTCCAGGGCTCCAGGCAGGCCACGAACACCTTCTTCGGTGACTCCGGCAGCAACATGTCCGGCAATGCCCAGGGCGGCGACGACAGTTATACGAGCCGGACCGACTCGCTCAACACTTTCTACGGCGATGCCGGCGGCGATATGTCGGGTAACAGCAAGGGCGGCAACGACACGTTCACGGGCGCCTTCTTTTCCACCAGCACTTTCTTCGGCGATGCCGGCGGCGATATGTCGGACCATGCTCAGGGCGGCGACGACCATTACACGGATCTGGGTGGGGCGATCCCGAACAAAACCCTCTTTGGCGATGCGGGCGGTGATCTTTCCGGTTTTGCCAAAGGCGGCAACGACAACTTCACGAGCGCTGGTGGCTCCCAGATAAGTTTCTACGGTGACGCGGGCGCCAACATGTCCGACCACGCTCGCGGTGGCGACGACGTGGCCGTGCTGCAAGGCACTCATAATTTAGGGTATGGCGATGCGGTCACGATGCTCGGCAGCGCTGTGGGCGGCAATGATTCCCTGACTGGTGGCGACAGGAACTCCGGTCCGGATGTTCTAAGCGAGTTGTACGGCGACGCCCTCGCTATGTCCGGTTCCGCCAGGGGCGGCAACGACATTCTTACCGGGGGCCACAACAGCGAAAGCGGCCAGGTCCGCAACTTCCTGTGCGGCGACGCTCTACAAATGTCCGGTTCGGCTCTGGGCGGAAACGATACCCTGTACGCCGGGAGCGCGGCACCCGGCTGCACCGTCATCAACGATATGTGGGGTGACGGGCAACTGAGCGAACTGGCTCAGGGCAGCAGAGATCAATTCATATTCAAGGACGATGGTTCAATGACGGTCGGAACCCAAAACACCATCTACGACTTCAGCCAGACCCAAGGCGACACCATTGTATTTAGTGGCGTGGAGGGCGTGCAATCGTTCGATGATCTCACAATTGCGCAAAGTGGAACCGACACCATCATTACCGCAGGAGTCGATCAAGTTACTCTCGCAAACTTTACAAGCCCGCTGACGACGAGTGACTTTTTGTTTGTCTGAAAGCGAAGCTCTTATCGCATTCCAAGAGGGGGAATGCGTGAGAATTTGTTTCGCATCGTCGCGCGGCCGGTCGCCCCAATAATGTTCGACCGGCCGATCGACAATCCCAGCCGCAAGTATGGATCAAGCGGCCAGGAATCTCTCGGTCAAACGAGCCCAGAGCGCTGCGCCGACGGTCAAATTGCCGTCGTTGAAATCATATTTCGAGCTGTGCAGGATGGCTGAATCCTCGCCGTTTCCGAGGCGCAGGAAGCAACCGGGTTTGTGTTCGAGGAAATAAGAAAAATCTTCGCTGCCGGGGATCAACGGGCAGACGGACACCTTGTCCTGACCGACGAGTTCGACAGCGATGTCTGTCGCAAAGGACGTCTCGCGCTCGGAATTGACCACCACCGGGTAGCCGCGCTCGTAATCGATCTCGACCGTTGCGCCATGCGCCTGCGCCACAAGTGCTGCGATATTGCGAATACGCTGCTCGAGCGTGTCGCGGATCTCGGCCGAGAAGGAGCGGACGCTCAGCGTGATTTCGGCGTGTTCCGGGATGACGTTGGAGGCCGTGCCTCCGTGAATCGTGCCGACGGTGACGACAGCCGTCTCGATCGGGTTGACGTTGCGCGACACAACCGTCTGCAGGGTCATGACGATGTTGGCGGCAGCGACGATCGGGTCGACCGTCAGGTGCGGACGCGAGGCGTGGCCGCCACGCCCGGCGATCCTGATGGTGACGGTATCGCTCGCCGCCATCAGCGGCCCGGCGCGCATCAGGAACGAACCCGTCGGCGCGCCCGGGTGGTTGTGCAGCCCGAATATCGCATCGCAGGGAAAGCGCTCGAACAGGCCGTCGGCGATCATCGCCTGTGCCCCGCTTCCCTTGCCGGCTTCCTCGGCCGGCTGGAAGATGAGGTTCACCGTGCCGTTGAAATGCCGTGTGCGCGCCAGGTATTCGGCGGCACCGAGCAGCATCGTGGTGTGGCCGTCATGACCGCAGGCGTGCATCTTGCCGCTGGCCTGGCTGGCATATGGGAGATTGGTAGCTTCGGTGATCGGCAGGGCGTCCATGTCGGCACGGATGGCGATGCTGCGGCCGCTGCCCTGGCGCAGGCGACCGACGACGCCGAGCCCGCCGACATTGCGCGTCACCTCATAGCCCCAGCTTTCGAGCCGTTCGGCAACGTATGCAGCCGTTTCGTGCTCCTGGAATGAAAGCTCGGGATGCGCGTGCAGGTGCTGGCGGGCCGCTGCAAGCTCGGCGGCCTTGTCGGCGAAGTCGGAAATGTCGGCGAACTGGTTGGAGGTCTTTGGCATGGGAGGTCCTTTGCCGGCCGAGCAGGTGCCGCGCCGGCTTTGCTTTTAGATGAAACGGCTTAAGAAAGCCCGCGTGCGCGGGTGCCTGGGTTTGGCGAGAACCTCATCAGGAGGCCCGGCCTCGATCACATTGCCATCGTCCATGAACACCACCCGATCCGCCGCTTCGCGGGCGAAGCCGATCTCATGCGTGACCACGATCATGGTCAAGCCCTGCCTGGCGAGATCGCGCATGGTGGCGAGCACCTCGCCGACCAGCTCCGGATCGAGCGCCGACGTCGGCTCGTCGAAGAGCATCAATTTCGGGCGGATGGCGAGCGCACGGGCGATGGCGACGCGCTGCTGCTGGCCGCCTGAAAGCTGGCGCGGATAGGCGTCGATCTTGTCGGCAAGACCGACACGGGTCAGCAGTTCGCGGGCGTAGCCGATCGCCTCCTTGCGGTTCTCCCGGTGAACGCCGACCGGAGCCTCGATGACGTTCTGCAGCGTCGTCATGTGCGGATAGAGATTGAACTGCTGGAACACCATGCCGATCTTGCGCCGCTGCGCGGCGATCGCGCGGTCGGAAAGCTTGTCGAGGCGGCCGTCGTGCAACCGGTAACCGATCTGCTCGCCGTCCACCTCGATCGACCCCTGGTCGATCGCCTCGAGATGATTAATGCATCGCAGGAAGGTCGACTTTCCGGAGCCGGACGGTCCGAGAATGACCACCACCTCGCCAGGCGCGACGTCCAGATCAATGCCCTTGAGCACCTCGAGCGGGCCGAAGGCCTTGTGAACGTTGCGCGCCCGGACCAGGGGCGTGTCATGCGCGCTCATTGGCGGCCTCCAGGGTGGCGGTCGCCGTCTTCTCGCGGGCGCCGCGGTCGCCGCGGCTGTAGTGGCGTTCGATCGCGCCTTGCGCGACATTGAGGACCGAGGTGATCAGCAGGTACCACAGCACTGCAACCATCAGCAGCGGAATGATTTCGAAGGTGCGGTTGTAGATCGACTGCACCGAGTAGAGCAGGTCGGCCATGGCGATGACGCTGACAAGCGACGTCGCCTTGATCATGCTGATCAGCTGATTGCCGGTCGGCGGCACGATCGACCGCATCGCCTGCGGGATGATGATGCGCCGCAAGGACCGGGCGCGGGTCATGCCGAAGGCTTCAGCCGTTTCGGCCTGTCCCTTGTCCACCGACAGCAGCCCGCCACGGATGATCTCGGCCATGTAGGCGGCCTCGTTCAGTGCCAGACCAAGAACGGCGGCCGTCAAAGGCGTGATCAGGTCGTTGGTGTTCCAGCTGGCGAAGCCAATGGAAATGCGCGGAAACAGCGTCGAAAGGTTGTACCACAGGATCAATTGCACCAGCAGCGGCGTTCCCCGGAAGAACCAGATGAACAGGCCGGAGAGAAGGGATGCCAGCCTGTCGTTCGACATACGCGCGATGGCGAGCAGCAGGCCGAGCACGATACCCAGGATCATCGCCACGACCGTCAGGCCGAGCGTTACGGAAAGCCCCTGCATGACCGTCGGATCGAAGAAATACTGGGCGACGACCGGCCAGCCGAAATTCGGGTTGACTGCAACGATATAGGCGAAGCCGGCCGCCACGGCGACGGTGAACGCCCAGAGCGCCAGCCGGACGAGCGGAAACGGCCGGTGGGCTCGTTTGACGTCGCGCAGCGCGTCGTCGGGATGTCGCGGCAGCCCGGCCGCGTAGGCAGCGGTGGCGTCGGTCATGGCAGCCTCTACCGGCCCTGGTTGATGCCTGGCGCATCGATCATGTTCTTCTCGAGACCCCACTTCTTCATGACCACGGCGTAGGTGCCGTTCTTCATCAGGATCTTGAACGCGTCGAGCAGCACGCCGCCCAGCGGCGAGCCCTTCTTGACGACGGCGCCTTGATAGATGTCCTTGAAGCCGTTGGCCTGGCCGACCCCGGCGAGTTCCAGCTGGCCCTTCGCCTGCTCGACGAAATAGGTCAGCGGCGCCTGCGAGGAGAAGAATGCGTCGGAGCGTTTCGACCGGACGGCCAGTATCGAGCTCGGCTGGTCGGTGAAGGATTGCACCTCGACGGCCGGCTTGCCCCCCTCGGTGCATTTCTGCGCCTGCTGCTTGATGACCTTTTCGGCCGAGCCACCCGACATGACGGCGATGCGCTTGCCGCACGCGGTGTCGAGCGAGGTGATGCCTTGCGGGTTGCCCTTCTCGACGGCGAAGACGACGTATTCGCGCACCCAATCGATGAAGTCGTTGGATTTCTGCCGGTCGGGATAGTCGCCGACAGGCCCCATCGCGAACTGATAACGGCCGGCATTGATACCGCTCAGCAAAGCCGGCAGGCCGGCGACCGAGGCATGATCGATCTCGACACCGAGCAGCTGGCCGATGGCGTCGGAAATGTCCCTGGTCGCCCCCGACAGTTCGGTGCCGGTGACGATCTCATAGGGCGGGAACGAGCCGTTGTTGACGGCGGTGATCTTTCCCGCCGTGCGGATCTCTTCCGGCAGCCGGGCCCGCAAATCCTCGTTCACCGATTGCTTCTGGATATCCTGGGCAAAGCTGGCCTGCGCCAGCATGGTGACGAGCGAGGCGAATATGAAGCTGATTGTCCTCATGGCATTCTCCTTCGTGTTCTTCGTTGTGCGTTGTCAGGCTGCGGTGGCCCGCGATCTGGCCTCGAAAGGAAACAAGGCTTCGGCGGAAATCGGTTCCGCCAGAATGCCCTGGGCATGGAGCTCGGTGACGAAATCCTCGATCATGCGCCGGTTGGCCGGCAGGCCGCTGGCGTTCCAGGAGGCAGGCAGGTCGCGCCCCGCATGAAGCAGCTCCTCGAGGATCCAGGGCGAGGTATCGGCATATTTTCGGCGCTTTGCCGTCCAGACGCGCTGGCTTTCGTTGATCAGCCTGGCGAGTTCCTGCGGCAGCCAGGGGTGCTCCCTGACTAGGGCGGCCTTGACGGCGACCAGATGCATGCCCGGGACATAACCGACGTCGGCGAAATAGGCGCGTTCGGCCGCGCGAAAATCGCGCAGCACTTGCCGGAAGCCGGAAGCCGGGCCGAAAAAGCCGTCCGGCATGAAGGGCGTGAAAACGGCGTCGAGCTCGCCTTGCGACAGCAGCTCCATCATCGGGCGCTCGCCTGGTGCTGCTTCGATGCGCCCCGGCCTGCCGAATCCGTCGAGGCGGTCGGTGACCGGGTGCTCCGATGTCAGCCTGCCGGCGAACCAATGGGCATCCTCGACGCCAACGCCTTCCCGGCGAAGCGCCGCGCGCGTCCATGTGTTGCCGGAATCGCGCCAGCCGGTCACGCCGATGCGTTTGCCGGCAAGGTCGGAAAGCCGTTCCAGCGGGCTGGTCTCGACCGTTATGATGCAGCGATGGCGAAAGCCGCGCATGATGAAGCACGGTAGTCCAACCACCGTATCGACGCCCGAAGCCATGGCCGACACATAACGGCTGAATGAGACCTCCGCCGCATCGAAGTTCGGATCGGTACCGATATCCGCGATCAGCGTGGCGACACGATCAACCTTCACCGACAAGCGGCTCGAAATAACGTCACCCAGCACCAAAGGGGTGAGATAGTCCCAATCGCGGGTGGCTACAGTGATGGAAACGGGCATCGGCATGAACTTCAACGCTATGTTTGACCGGCGATTGGTAAATGTTTATTTTTGACCGATCAAATGTTATTATGTTATTGAACATTAGCTTTGATGGTCGCCGCGGGTGCCGATGGATTTCGATGCAGGATGGTTCGCTGATCGCCTTGGCGACCGCACGATGCGCGGCATCGCGCGCGAGACCAGTGCGCTGATCAGAAGCGGCGCGCTGCCTGTCGGCGCAAAGCTTCCGCCGGTGCGCGATCTGGCCTATGTGCTTGGCGTCAGCCCGGCGACGGTCTCGCAGGCGTGGAGCGAGTTGCGGCGCTACAAGATCATCGGCGGCCGCGGACGCAACGGCACCTGGATCATGGGCAACCGCTTTGCCGCCCGGCCCGAGCGCCACATGAGCGGCGGCAATTACGGACAGGATGTTCTGAACCTGGCGATCGCGGAGCCCGATGTGAGGCTCTTGCCGCCGCTCGACATCGCGCTGGCGCATGGTGCGCGCGCCGAAAAGCTCAACAGCTACGAGCGGGTGCGCATCCTGCCCGAGCTGGAGGCCGCAGTGCGCCCGTCATGGCCGTACGATCCCGGCGCGTTCCTGGCCACCAATGGCGGTTACAACGCCATCTACACCTTGCTGCATGCGCTGGTCCCGCCGGGGGCGCCGGTAGCCATCGAGAACCCGACGGCGCTTCGCCTGCTCGACATCCTCGAGGATCTCGATGTGCCGATCATCCCGGTAGACTGCGACAGCGACGGTCCCTTGCCGGATGCACTTGCCAACGCTCTGCGGCAGCGGCCCGTCGCGTTCCTGTTCCAGCCGCGCGTCCATTCGGTTACCGGCGCCTGCATGTCGTCGGCGCGGCTGGAAGTCATCGGCGACCTGCTCGCCGGCACCGACGTGCTGATTGTCGAAGATGACGGCGTCGGCGATATTGCCTCGGCGCCGCGCATTTCGCTTGGCCGGCGTTTTCCCGATCGCGTCGTCCATATCCTGTCCTATTCCAAGACCCACGGCCCGGATCTGCGGCTCGCCGTGCTGTCCGGATCGGCGACGATCGTCGAGCAGATCCAGTCCTACCGCAGCTTCAGCTCGGGATGGACCAGCCGCATCCTGCAGGCAGCCACCGCCTGGCTGCTGCAAGACCCGGCCACGGCCGCCCTGGTGGAGCAGGCGAAGGAGGTATACCGCGGCCGTCGCGAACGGCTCGCCGGCGAACTGGCCAAACGCAATGTCGATATCGACGCCGGACACGGTCTCAGCGTCCTCATTCCGGTTGCTTCGGAACCTTACGCGATGGTCACGCTGGCCGCCCACGGCATCGCGGTCCATGCCGGAGCGAAGTTTTCGACCGGAAAAACGAACGCTGTCCGCGTCGCGACCAGCATTCTGGACGAGGAGCACCTCGAGCACGTCGCAAATTCCCTGGCGCTGGCAGCCGACCCGGCGCGGGAAGTTGTCTGAGGCAAGTCAATCGCCGTTCGGACTGCTACTCCGCCGCGACGCCCTTCACCTCGAGATAGCTTTCCATTGAATCGTCCATCGCCTGCAGCCAGGGCGTATGGTGCAGCGGCGCCATCGTGCCGGTCATCAGCGAGCGGTAGGCGTGATCGCGGAAGCCCATAATGTCTTGCGCCTTGTGGTGCTCCCACTCCATGAAGGTCTGATTGACAGCCTCGACATCGAAGCCGGGATAGTCGGTCTGCTCCATCAGCTCCCTGGTGTAGTCGCCCTGGAACCAGATCATCTGCTCGGCGTCTTCAAGTGTTTCTTCACGTGCCCGCCATTTCCGGCCGTGCTCGGCCATCGCTTCGGCCGAGGGCAGCTTGATGCGGCCCATGATGACGTCGCGGGCGAACCAGGCCTGCGCGTCGAACATGTTGAAGGTGTAGAACTGGTCCTGCATGCCGATATAGGACAGCTTCGGGTTTTTCTCCCAGACGACGCCCTCGTAGAGCCCGTCCGGCCACATGCGGTTGGCGGTCTTCAGCTTCAAATCCTCGGTGAGGAACGGGAAGGAATGGAGGTAGCCGGTGCACAGGATGATGGCGTCGACGTCTTTGGTGCTGCCGTCCTTGAAATGCGCCGTCTTGCCGACGACCTTCTGCAGAAGCGGCACTTCCTTCCAGTTCTCCGGCCATTTGAAGCCCATCGGCTTCGAGCGGTAGCTGGAGGTGATCGATCTGGCGCCGTATTTGTAGCATTGCGAGCCGATGTCCTCGGCTGAATAGGAGCGGCCGATTATCAAAATGTCCTTGCCCTTGAATTCCATGGCGTCGCGGAAATCGTGGCTGTGCAGGATACGGCCGTTGAAGGTCGAAAAGCCCTCGAAATAGGGAACGTTGGGCACGGAGAAATGACCCGAGGCGACGACGACATGGTCGAACTCTTCCGAGTAGGTGACGTCGCTGGTGCGGTCATGCGCGGTGACGGTGAATTTTTTTGTCGTTTCGGAGAAGGTCACCATGCGCACCGGGCTGTTGAAGCGCACCCATTGGCGCACGCCGGATTTTTCGACGCGGCCCTTGATGTAGTCCCACAGCACGGCGCGCGGCGGATAGGAGCCGATCGGCCGGCCGAAATGCTCCTCGAAGGTGTAGTCGGCGAATTCGAGGCATTCCTTCGGGCCGTTCGACCAGAGGTAACGGTACATCGAGCCGTGCACCGGATCGCCGTGCTCGTCGAGGCCGGTGCGCCAGGTGTAGTTCCACAGGCCGCCCCAGTCGGACTGCTTTTCGAAGCAGACGATCTCGGGAATGTCGGCGCCCTTGTCGGCGGCCGACTTGAAGGCCCTGAGCTGGGCCATGCCGGACGGCCCGGCTCCGATGACGGCAACACGATCTTTCATTGCGGGCCTCCCGATCTCATTTCCCTAACGAAACAAATTTCACTGACAGGACAGTAATTGCCCCTTCGATGCTGTCAACAGGGCTTGTCGCGAAACCGCGTTTCGCCCAGCTGGATTTCCAAGCGACGCAGTAGCTCGGGCGAAATCCAGACATTGCGCAATTCGACACGGGTGGCTTGCCGTGGCAGTTGCGCTTCTGTATCGGCACCGAATATGTTCACCGTGAGTGAAATGAATCGGCAAGGTCCGGGGTGGCAACATGGCGAAAAAAGCATCCAGTCTAAAGCCCGCTGCGGCCGTCGTCGCCGCCAAGGCCAAGCCGTCGGTCGCTGCAATCGATCCGCGCAAGATACGCGCGCCGCTCACCCAGAACCCGCACGCCATTCGCGACACCCGCGAAAAGGTCCTGGAGGTCGCCATCGGCCGCGAGGTGCGGGCCTTCCGCAAGAAGCTCGGCATTACGGTGGCCGATCTGGCTGCCGCCACCGACATTTCGCTTGGCATGCTGTCGAAGATCGAGAACGGCATCACCTCGCCATCGCTGACCACGTTGCAGGCGCTGTCACGGGCGCTCGGCGTTCCCGTCACCGCCTTCTTCCGCCGCTTCGAGGAAGAGCGCAGCGCCGTCTTCGTCAAGGCCGGCGAAGGCCTCGACGTCGAACGCCGCGGTACGCGCGCCGGCCACCAGTACAATCTGCTCGGCCATATCGGCTCCAACACCAGCGGCGTCGTCGTCGAACCCTATCTGATCACGCTGACCGAGGATTCCGACGTGTTCCCGACCTTCCAGCACGAGGGCATGGAATTCCTCTATATGCTCGAGGGCGAGGTGGTTTACCGGCACGGCAGCAATCTCTACCCGATGAAGCCTGGCGACAGCCTGTTCTTCGACGCCGATGCGCCGCACGGACCGGAAGTGCTGAGCGTTCTGCCGATGCGGTATTTGTCGATCATCTGTTATCCGCAGAGCGCGGGGTGAGAAACCCTCCTCACTGACATTGCCGCGTGTTAATTCATACGCCTTTGACTCTACTGTCTTGGCATTTAGACCGGCTTTGCTTTGTCGCCTTCCTTAACACCGCGAAACGGAACAATTGCTGGCGGTTTGCGCTCTTCTATTGTTTCAGAATCGGGCCGAAACAGACTACCCAAACCGCCGCTCATCCTGCTTGGCTCAACAACTCTTTTAGTGATCTCTCCGACCTTAACTTCAGTGCTCACAATTGTCGCCATGCGCTCTTGAACGTGCGCAACCTTTCCCCGCCCTCTAACGAGCTCAAGTTGTCCGAGGTCTTCACCAGTTTCCGGGTCAGTGATATTTGGACCAATACCAAAAATCAAAAATGCGTCGCCTTGGCCAACTCCGTCGCGAAGGCCCCTATTTATAACGACGGCTTTACCACTATCCATTACGGTCACGACAGTACCCAGCGAGAAATCGTGATATTTACTGTGCATGATCAGCCTCCGGTAAAAGATATGAGTAGGGTATATTTGGCCTTACAATAATTGATTCTTTAAAACTCTTTGATTCTCTTCCAAATATATTCTTCCAAATATTCTTATCCCCGAGTTCTTTAACAATTAGAACTTGAATATTACCCTTAGACTGTATCGTATTCACCCTTCCGATTCCACATAATAGCTCAAAATCGCCGTCATTGTGATAGATAGATACAATTGAATCAATGCCAAATAAATTTGACGGAGACAGAAGCAGCAGTCTCTGCCCGTCATTCTCTCTTGCGACAATTATACGAGGTATTTCGATATTCTTCTTAATTTCCAGCAAAGCTCTATAGCTCATATCAATAAATATTGATATGAACATAACGAATATAAGAACACTGCCAATCAGCCACCTAGCGTCAACTTGACTTATCAAGCCGGCTGGCAAAAATACCGGGGAAAGAGATACGATAAGTGCAATGGCGGCAAACAAGAAACCATAGGTATTCCGAAACGAATTGTACGTTTCCTGCCAAAATGAATTCATTTCATCCCCCGTCCGGCAGAATTCTAATGCATCTTTGGCGGAGGAGTCGAGTGGCCTCGTTCTTTGGGTAAGAACGTGTCAGCGGGATATCGGCAGAACCATCATCATAGTAAGCCTTCATATGGGTGTATGATAGATCAGCTCCAAGATGCCACCTGTCAATCCGGCCCGAACCCCGGCGATGTCGCACTGCCGTCATCCAGTTTCGACAGCCACTCGACCAATGTCGCGCGATAGCGCGTCAGGCCTTTGTAGTTGGCGAGTTCGTCGGGAAGGTCGCGGATGACGCGGTGCAGGCGCCTTGCCCATTTCGGCTGCGTCACCAGCTCGTCCATCTTGATCAGGTAGCAGCGGATCGGGAAGACGATCGCATTCGAGCGCGGCAGCCGCCAGAAGCTCTGCAGCTCGACGCGCAGATGAACCTTGTCGCCGACATTTTCTGGCGTCACCGTGGCGCGGTCCGGACCCCATTTGTGGTAGTTTTCCGGGCTGGTATCGAGGCGCGGATTGATGGTCATCGTCCAGTTCAGCCGCCGCGCCGGCTTGCCCTGCTGGATGTTGGTGAGGAATTTCAGCGCCCGGACGAATATCCCCTTCTCGTGCGCCAGCGGCACCGGCGCGTGCCATTCGAAGAAGTTCATGCCGATGTCGAAATCGAGCGACCAGTCGGCCTGGGTGGTGACCATGCCGGCATCCATCCACAGATTGCCGTCGCGCTGGTCGAGAATGCAGAAATCGCCCTGGCTCTGGCGGGTGATGTATTCCATCGGCCCATAGGGCAGCGTCGAGACGTCGCCGAAGGTGAAGCTGTCGTCGATGCCGAGCGGTCGGTTGATCCAGCGCCAGCGGTCGCCATGGCGCGTCAGCGTGAAATGCTCGGGATAGCCCAGCGCCTGCTGCTCCATCAAAAGCTCGAGCAGATCCCAGCCGGCCAGCGTCATGTGCGGCAGCGACTGGCAGCGCAGCGGATCCTCGGCCAGCACCAAAGCGCGGTCCTGCATCTCGGCGACATAGTGCTCGTCGACGTCGATCAAATTCTCCAGCACGCTGCCCTTCGGCCCGGCGACATGCGGCTCGATGTTGACGGCATACATGTAGCTGTCTTCGTGGAACGGGAACGGGAACCGCCTGATGTGCTCGGGGCTGTTCCTGAAGGTGAAGTCGTCGCGGAACGTTTCCTTGCGAAAGGTGATGCCCAAGCTCGCCTCCTATCTTTCCAGCACCAGCGACCGGCCCTCGAAGCGCGAGACGCAGGGCATGATCTTGCAGCCCGAACGGTGGTCTTCCTCGCTCAGCCAGTGGTCGTTGTGGATGAATTTGCCGTCATGCGAAATGACGTTGGTCTCGCACTGGCCGCAGACGCCGCCGCGGCAGAGATAGGGCGGATCGACCCCGGCCGCCTCGATCGCCTCGAGCAGGCTCTGCTGCTCGTCGACACGGATGATCTTGCCGCTGAGCGCCAGCGTCACGTCGAAGGGCGCGCCGGGCTGCGGTGCCGCGAAATGCTCGAAATGCACGGTCTCGGCAGGCCAGCCTAAGGCAGCCGCGCGATCGCGCACCCAGTCGATCATGCCGGACGGGCCGCAGACATAGAGATGCGTGCCGAGCGGCTGCGACGACAGCAGCCGGTCGAGATCGACGCGCTCGTCGCGGTCGTCGTGATAGAGCCTGATCCGGCGGTCGTAGCGCTCTCTCAGCAGATCGGCATAGGTGCCGAGCGAGGCGGTGCGGCAGGTGTAGTGCAATTCGAAATTGCCGCCTTCCGCCGCCAGCTGCGCGGTCTGCGCCATGAACGGGGTGATGCCGATGCCACCGGCCAGCATCAGATGCTTCCTGGCCCGAAGATCGAGCGAGAACAGGTTGACGGGGTAGCTGACCACCATCTCCGTGCCCGGCCGGACCTGCCTGTGCATGAACAGCGAGCCGCCGCGGCCGGCGTCGTCGCGGCGCACCGAGATGGTGTATTCGCGGGTGTCGAGCGGCGAGCCCATCAGCGAATAGGGATTGAGCCTGGTGCGTTCGCCATCGCGCATCTCGACGACGACATGGGCGCCGCCGGAGAAGGTCGGCAAAAGCTCGCCGTCGCGCCGTCGGAAATGAAAGCGCGTCACCAGTTCGTTGATCGGGACGACATCGCTGACGACGACATCGAGCTTGGTGGTGCCGGTGCTCATCGAAAGACCTCCTCGGTCGGAGGAATTTCGCTGCGGTCCTCGGCGTTGATGCAGACGCCCTGGAAGGCGGCGAGGCGCCGCGAATAGTGGTCGCGCACCAGAAGCAAGAGGCCGCAATGCGAACAGGTTGCCGGCTGCGTCGTCACGTTGTCGGTGATGCCCTTGCAATGGACGCACTGCATGCGGCGCGCCAGCGAGCCGCGATGCTCGGTCTGGATCGAGGTGTGGTCGATGCCGGCTTCGAGCGCCGCCTGCATGGCCTGGCCGATAAGCCCTTCGGTGCCGGCGAGATAGAGCCTGAGGCCCATATGGGCGTTGGCCAGCGTCTGCTTCAGCCGCGGCAGGGCGCTGGCGAAGGAATGGCCGAGGTAGAACTGCGCCGGCTTCAGTGCTTCGAGCGCATCGGCATATTTACCGTCGCGGCCGGGAATGAAGATGATGTGGGCGCCGCCGAAGAAATCCGCCGGTGCCTTGGCGGCCAGATCGGCAATCGCCAGCGCTCCCTCTGCGTCCGCTACGAAAAGATGATGCTTGCCGGGCTGCGGAGACAGGGTCCCATAGACCGGCCGGCTGATGATGCTTTTCGCTGCCATACCCGCAGTATGCCTCAGCCTTTCGCCGTGCGCTTGGTCTTCTTCGGATCGTCGAAGGGAAGCGGCTCGGCGGTTGCGCTGATGGTGCCGCTCTTGTTGCGGATCTCGAGCCTGGTGCCCTGCACCGCGCAGTTGACGTCTAGCCGGGCAATGCCCATCGATTTTTTGACCAGCGGCGAATACATTGCGCAGGTCACCACGCCGACCTTTTTGCCGTCGCGATAGACCGGTGCGCCCTCGTCGGCCGGCTCCTTGCCTTCGAGCAGCACGCCGAAGATCTTGAAGCGCTCCTTGCCCTTGAGGCGGTAGTGCTCCTCGGCACCGCGAAAGCCCGTCTTGCCGGGGCTGACGGTGAAGTCGAGACCAAGCTCCCACAGCGTGTCGCCCGGGCCTTCGTTCTCAAACGGGTATTTCTGCGAATTGTCGTAGGGGTAAAACAACAGGTAGCTCTCGACGCGCAGCATGTCGAGCGTGGTGAAGCGGCACGGGATGATGCCGGCGCTCTTGCCCTCGTCGAGGATCCTGTCCCAGATCGTTCCGGCGTCCTGGCCACGGCAGAAGATCTCGTAGCCGCGCTCGCCGGTGTAGCCGGTGCGCGAGATCATCACCGGGAAGCCGAACAACTGCGTCTGCATGTGATGGAAATAGTTGAGGTCGCGAATGCCGGGCACATGCTTTGCCAGATAATCCACGGCTAGCGGCCCCTGCAGCGAAAGGTCGTGCAGATTGTCGTCGAAGCGCAGCGACACGTCGCGACCGACGGAAGCGCGCTGCAGCTCTTCATGGCCGGTGCCCGAGCCATGCACGACCATCCAGGAATTCGGGCCGGTGCGGTAGAGGATGCAGTCGTCGGTGAACTTGCCGGCCTCGTTGAGCATGCAGGCATAGGCCGACTTGCCGGGATAGATCTTTTCGACGTCGCGCGTCGTCGCCAGATCGATCAGGTGCGAGGCGTGCGGCCCGGTGATGTGGACCTTCTTCAAGCCGGACACGTCCATCAGGCCGGCCTTGGTGCGGATGGCGATATACTCTTCGTCGGCGTCCTTGTCGTAGGTCCAGGCGGTGCCCATGCCGCTCCAGTCCTCGAGCTTCGAGCCGAGCGCGCGATGGCGATCCGCAAGCGTCGAAAATCTCCAGGATGCCGTCATCCGCTGTCCTCCGTTAGAAAGAAACTTTTTTGCTTTCCCCTGCTCCCTGCACACAGGCGGGAGCGTTGGCTTGAATATTGATCGCAAACGCCGGGAGCCTGCAATACCCGTAAGCAAATAATTTCATTGTCAGGCAAATCCGGCGAGCTCAAACAAACGGTTAACGTCGCGTAAAATCGTCTTGACAATTCCAGAATTCGGCCGGATTTTATGAAAAAAATTTCACTCTCTTGAAAGAGGGCAATGACCGGCCAATCCGGACCGGCGTTGAAAAAGGGGAAAGCCGATGTCCGACCTGCAACAGCGCGTGGAAGCGCTGTACCGTTCCGACGTGCGTGGATCCATGCTCCTGATCGTCTGCCTGTGGGCGACGATCCTCTTTGTCCTGTTCATGACGTGGCCATACGTCCCCGACGCCGGCATCAAGCTCGTCGTCGCGGTCGCCGCCGCCGCCGTGTTGATCTTCAACACGGCCGCGATCCTGGCGATGGTCAACCACTACAAGGAAGACAAGGACTTCATCTACGGCCTCGACATCAAGAATGCCGACGCCTACCGCAACCGCAAGTCCTGAGGGGGAGACGCATGGCCCGCTATACACCGCCCGAACAGAGCAAGGCCGGACAGGTTTTCGATATCGCCGTCGTCGTGGTCGCGATTTTCGTCGCGCTGTGGCTGCCGCTGAAACTAGGGCTGGCAGGGGCGGCAAAATCCATCGACGCGCTCGACGCCAAGACGTGGGAAGCGCTCGGCCAGAACCCGACCATGGCCTCGATCTGGGAAAAGCTCGGCTACACGCCGGAAACCGCGCACGACATCATTCAGAACCGGTTCCACTACATCATCGACTGGCCGACGCTGATCATCATGGCGGCAGTGCTGATCGGCTATTTCATCTTTCTGTTCCGCGCATCGGACCGCGAATACCGCGACGTCATCGACGAAAAGTTCGGCGACAAATAGATAGGAAGCATCGTCATGTGGGTGGCACTCTCTTACGCATGCTGGGGCATCTCGATCGTGCTCGCGCTGTGGATGCTCTACGACTGGTTCAAGATCGACACGACCTATTCCGAAGAGATGCTGACCTCGTCCAGGGAAGGCGAACTTGAAGCCGTGTCCGAAAAACACCGGATCTGAGTGGGGGATTGAACGATGACGATCACGGCTGAACCAGCGGTGCAAGTGCAGGGCGACAGGGTTTCACTGCTCAGGGTGCTCGGCCCCGCCCATGTCTGGGCGCTCGGTGTCGGCATCGTTCTGGTCGGCGAATTCACCGGCTGGAATTTCGCGGCGGACAAGGGCGGCGCGCTGGCGGCGCTGATCGTCTGCTGGATCGTCGGGCTGCTCTACACCTCGGTCGCGATGATCGATTCCGAAGTGACCTCGACGGTTGCCGCCGCCGGCGGCCAATATGCGCAGGCCAAGCACATTGTCGGGCCGCTGATGGCCTTCAACGTCGCGCTGTTCCTGGTCTTTGCCTACACCATGCTCGAAGTGTCGGACGCGATCCTGCTCGGCGACACCATCGTCGCCAAGGCCGGCGTCGAGGGCCTCAACCACAATTCCTTCATCGCCGCGACAATCGTCGTGCTGGCATGGCTGAACTATCGCGGCGTGCTGATGACGCTCAACGTCAACTTCGTCATCACCGCCATCGCCTATGTCTCGATCGTCATCCTGTTCTTCTCGGTCAGCCCATGGACGCAAGGCGCCGTGCTCAAGCTCAACGAGTTGGTGACCCCGGGCAACGCCCTGCCCTACGGCTGGATCGGCGTCATCGCCGCCTTCCAGTTCGGCATCTGGTATTATCTCGGCATCGAGGGCACCACGCAGGCCGCCGAGGAAGTGCGCTCGCCGGCGCGCTCGCTGCCCTACGGCACGATGGCCGGTATGATCACGCTTCTGATCGCCGCCGCCATGACCTGGTATGTCTGCGCCTCGATGATGCCCTGGGAATATCTCGGCATCACCTATTATCCGCTGTGGGATGCAGGCAAACTGACCGGCAGTGCGCTGCTGGAGAACCTGTTGTTCATCGCGACGCTGCTTGCCGCGCTCGCCTCCGCCAATGGCTGCATCAACGACGCCGCGCGCGCCTGGTTTTCGCTCGGCCGCGACCGCTATCTGCCGACCTGGTTCTCGGCGGTGCATCCGAAATACCGCACGCCCTATCGCTCGATCCTGTTTCTGCTGCCGATCGCGCTCGCCTTCGCCTTCATCGCCGACCTCAACCAGGCGATCACCTTCTCGATCCTGTCGGGCGTGCTGCAATACACTTTCATGAGCATCAACATCATCATGTTCAGGAAAAAGTGGCCGCTCGGCTCGATCCGCCGCGGCTACACCCATCCGTTCCATCCGCTGCCGGCGATCGTCTTGTTCTGCCTTTGCGTGGTCACCTTCTTTGCGATCTTCCTCGGCTTCGGCTCGCAGCTGATCGCCATGGTCGCCTTCTACTTCCTGATCTCGCTGTGGTTCCACTTCTACCGCTACAAATTCGTGCGCCGTGGTGCCCAGTTCACCATGCCGTGGCCGAAGCCGCAGGGCTACTGACGGCGCGCCCGGTCTGGGCGGGCATTTGCGTGACGAGGTGCGTTAGGTGATCTCAGCATTGCTCGCCGGGGCGGTTGCCCTGGCTCTCGTCCTCCATATAGCCTGGCTTGCGCGGGCCAGTCGCGCCAAGGCTTCGACCGGGCTTGCCGCCGACGAAGCCGGCGTCCGCGCCGTCATCCCCGACGCGGCCAACGTCTCGGACGGCACTGCCGGCGTCGTTACCTTCGCCGGCTCGTGGAACGGCCGGCGGGTGCAGGTGCGGACCATCGTCGACACGCTGGCGATCAGGAAGCTGCCCGCGCGCTGGCTGAGCGTTTCGATCACCGAAAAGGTCGCGATACCAGGCACTTTCGATATGATGATGCGGCCGGGATCGCCGACGACTTTTTCCAATTTCGATCATCTCGTCCATCCGCTGCCGAAGGCGGCGGGGTTTCCGGCCGAGGCGGTGCTGCGGAGCGACCGCAAGGGCGTGCGCTTCCCCGAAGCCATCATCGCCGGCCACCTCGATGTCTTTGCCGAGGAGCGCGCCAAGGAATTGCTGATCACGCCGAACGGCGTGCGCATCGTCTGGCTGCTGGCCGAGGCCGAGCGGGCGCGCTACGGCGTATTCCGGCAAGCCGAATTCGGCGCGGTCAGGCTCGATCCGGTGCTGATCGAGAGGCTGCTGTCGTCGGCTTCGGCGCTGCGCGATGCCATCAATCAAAGCGAACGGCAAGCGGCATGATCAGCCAGATCACCACCTCCCCCGCACCACCGAGCCCCTATCTGGTTCTGGGCGCTGCGATCGTTTTGCCGGCGAGCGGGCATGTCGTGCTCGGCGTGCCGGTGCGCGGCCTGCAATTCCTGTTCTTCATGGTGATCCTTGCCTGGATCACCGCCAAGATCGCGCCGCCCGACGCCAGCTTCGTCGGACGCCATGCCGGCGGCTTCCTGATCTATGCCCTGTCGATCCTGGATGCCTACAAGATCGCCCGCATCCGCTATGCCAAATGGGTTCACAATGGCGGCCAGCGCAGCGATAGTGCGGCCGGCGGCGCCTCAGCCGATATATAACGACAGGAAAATTTTTTTCATACCAATTGAATTCCCGGGACTCATTCGATACATCTCGGAGGGAACAAACTCGCGGAGGCTGACATGTGCGGAATCGTCGGACTGTTTTTGAAGGACAAGTCGCTCGAGCCCCAGCTTGGCGCGATGCTGTCGGAGATGCTGATCTCGCTCAGCGATCGCGGTCCCGACAGCGCCGGCATCGCCATCTATGGCGCGTCCTCCAATGAAGCCAAGATCACCATCCAGTCGGCCAAGCCGGAGCGCGATTTCCGCGGCCTCGACGCCGAACTTGCCAAGGCAATCGGCGCGCCGGTGAACATTGCTGCGAAGTCGACGCATGCGGTGGTCCGGACGACGCCTGCCAAGATCGACGAAGCGCGCGAGACGATCCAGGCGCTGCGCCCCGACATCCGCATCATGGGCGCCGGCGACGTCGTCGAGATCTACAAGGAAGTCGGCTTGCCCGAAGCGGTCGTCGACCGTTTCGGCGTCCGCGAGATGACCGGCACGCACGGCATCGGCCATACCCGCATGGCGACCGAATCGGCGGTGACGACGATGGGCGCGCATCCGTTCTCGACCGGCGCCGACCAGTGCCTGGTGCATAATGGCTCGCTGTCCAACCACAACAATGTCCGCCGCGAGCTGATCCGCGAAGGCATGACATTCGAGACCGAGAACGACACCGAGGTCGCTGCCGCTTATCTCTCCTCGCAGATGGCACATGGCAAGAATCTGGGCGAGGCGCTGGAAGGCACGCTGAGCGATCTCGACGGCTTTTTCACCTTCGTCGTCGGCACCAAGAACGGCTTCGGCGTGGTGCGCGATCCGATCGCCTGCAAGCCCGCCGTAATGGCCGAAACCGACCAGTATGTCGCCTTCGGCTCGGAATATCGTGCGCTCACCAAACTGCCCGGCATAGACAATGCGAAGGTCTGGGAACCCGAGCCCGCAACCGTCTATTTCTGGGAGCATTGAACCAATGCCGGCAAGCAATGCCTTCAATACGGGCAACCTCTCCAAGGCGGCTCGCGAGCCGGGCCATGCGTCACGGGTCTTCGATCTGGCCGAAATGTCGCTGCGCGAGCTCAACCAGGCGCTGCACGATCTGGCGCCCGGTTCGAATGAGACAGCCTGGGAGGTGCTCCACCCGCGAGGCAGCCATTCGGTCGCCGTCGGCGTCGACCAGCCGGTCGCCATCGATGTGCGCGGCAGCGTCGGCTATTATTGCGGCGGCATGAACGACGGCGGCACCATCACCGTGCATGGCTCGGCCGGGCCCGGCGTCGGCGAGAACATGATGTCCGGCCAGATCGTCGTCAAAGGCGATGCCAGCCAGTATGCCGGCGCCACCGGCCGG
Organism: Mesorhizobium sp. M0185; assembly: GCF_040322175.1. Lineage (NCBI taxonomy): Bacteria > Pseudomonadati > Pseudomonadota > Alphaproteobacteria > Hyphomicrobiales > Phyllobacteriaceae > Mesorhizobium > Mesorhizobium sp. M0185. The sequence goes on from NZ_JAMYSY010000007.1 coordinate 101,734, forward strand.
GGCGGGTTGCTCGTCATCGAAGGCAACGCGTCGTCGCGCTGCGGCATCTCGATGAAAGGCATCGACATCGTCGTCCACGGCAATATCGGCCACATGTCGGCCTTCATGGCGCAGTCCGGCAACCTCGTGGTGCTGGGCGACGCCGGCGATGCGCTCGGCGATTCCATTTACGAGGCGCGGCTTTTCGTGCGCGGCAAGGTCGAAAGCCTCGGCGCCGACTGCATCGCCAAGGAGATGCGGCCCGAGCATCTCGAATTGCTGCAAGGCTTGCTCGACCGCGCCGGCGTGACCGGCGTCAAGGCGGCGGAGTTCAAGCGTTATGGCTCGGCTCGTACCCTCTACAATTTCAATATCGACAACGCCGACGCGTATTGAGGCTCAATGACCTATCGCAACCCGCCGACGACGCCGCGCAAATCCGCGACCTTCGACGACTACACGCTTTCCGAGATCCGCCGCGCCGCGGCGACCGGCATCTATGACATCCGCGGCGCCGGCGCCAAGCGCAAGCTGCCGCATTTCGACGACCTTCTGTTCCTCGGTGCTTCGATCTCGCGCTATCCGCTCGAAGGCTATCGCGAGCGCTGCGACACCAGCGTCGTGCTCGGCTCGCGCTATGCGAGAAAACCGATCGAACTGAAAATCCCGATCACCATTGCCGGCATGAGCTTCGGCTCGCTGTCCGGGCCGGCGAAGGAAGCGCTCGGCCGCGGCGCGACGCTGTCGGGCACCTCGACGACCACCGGCGACGGCGGCATGACCGAGGAAGAGCGCGGCCACTCAAAAACGCTGGTCTACCAGTATCTGCCGTCGCGCTACGGCATGAACCCGCGCGATCTGCGCCGTGCCGACGCGATCGAGGTGGTCGTCGGCCAGGGCGCCAAACCCGGCGGCGGCGGCATGCTGCTCGGCCAGAAGATCTCCGACCGCGTCGCCGAAATGCGCACGCTGCCGAAGGGCATCGACCAGCGCTCGGCCTCGCGCCACCCCGACTGGACCGGGCCGGACGACCTCGAGATCAAGATCCTCGAACTGCGCGAGATCACCGACTGGGAAAAGCCGATCTACGTCAAGGTCGGCGGCGCGCGGCCGTATTACGACACCGCGCTTGCGGTGAAATCGGGCGCCGATGTCGTCGTCGTCGACGGCATGCAGGGCGGCACGGCGGCAACCCAGGAAGTGTTCATTGAAAATGTCGGCCAGCCGACGCTTGCCTGTATCAGGCCGGCGGTGCAGGCGCTGCAGGATCTCGGCATGCACCGCAAGGTGCAGCTGATCGTCTCGGGCGGCATACGCAACGGGGCCGACGTCGCCAAGGCGCTGGCGCTCGGCGTCGATGCGGTGTCGATCGGCACGGCAGCGCTTGTCGCGCTCGGCGACAACGACCCGCGCTGGGAGGCGGAATACAACGAACTCGGCACCACCGCCGGCGCTTATGACGACTGGCATGAGGGTCGCGACCCGGCCGGCATCACCACGCAGGATCCCGAGCTAATGAAACGGGTCGATCCGATTGCGGCCGGCCGACGGCTGGCGAATTATCTTAAGGTGATGACACTTGAGGCTCAGACAATCGCCCGCGCCTGCGGCAAGAACAGCCTGCACAATCTCGAGCCCGAGGATCTTGTGGCCTTGACGATCGAAGCCGCCGCCATGGCCGGCGTGCCGCTGGCCGGCACCAACTGGATACCGGGCAAGACCGGCTTCTAAAACAAACCATATGCCAGTAAGCGAGGAACTATAATGGGGAACGATCTCGCCGCCTTCGCCAAGGAGAAGGGCGTCAAATATTTCATGATATCCTACACCGACCTGTTCGGTGGACAACGCGCCAAGCTGGTGCCGGCGCAGGCGATCGCCGACATGCAGCGGGACGGTGCCGGCTTTGCCGGCTTTGCCACCTGGCTCGACCTGACGCCGGCGCATCCCGACATGCTGGCGGTGCCGGATCCGGCCTCGGTGATCCAGTTGCCTTGGAAGCCGGAGGTCGCCTGGGTCGCCGCCAACTGCATCATGGACGACAAATCGGTCGAGCAGGCGCCGCGCAACACGCTGAAGCGGTTGATCGCGGAGGCCGCTGGCGACGGCATGCACATCAAGACCGGCGTCGAGGCCGAATTCTTCCTGATCTCGCCGGATGGCAAGACGATTTCCGACGAATATGACACGGCGTCGAAGCCTTGCTACGACCAGCAGGCGGTGATGCGCCGCTACGACGTGATCGCCGAGATCTGCGACCACATGCTGGCGCTCGGCTGGGGCGCCTACCAGAACGACCACGAGGACGCCAACGGCCAGTTCGAGATGAACTGGGCCTTCGACGATGCGCTGGCGACCGCCGACAAGCATTCCTTTTTCAAATTCATGGTGAAATCGGTCGCCGAAAAGCACGGCCTGCGCGCAACCTTCATGCCTAAACCCTTCCAGGGCCTGACCGGCAATGGCTGCCATGCGCATATCTCGGTGTGGGACAAAGACGGCAAGACCAATGTCTTTGCCGACAATGCGATGGAGCTCGGCCTGTCGGCCAAGGGCAGGAATTTCCTCGGCGGCATCATGAAACATGCGTCCGCGCTTGCCGCCATCACCAACCCGACGGTCAATTCCTACAAGCGCATCAACGCACCGCGCACCATCTCCGGCGCCACCTGGGCGCCGAACACGGTGACCTGGACGGGCAACAACCGCACCCACATGGTGCGCGTACCTGGGCCAGGCCGCTTCGAGCTGCGCCTGCCGGACGGCGCGGCAAACCCCTATCTGCTGCAGGCGGTGATCATCGCCGCCGGGCTTGACGGCGTCCGCTCGAAGGCCGACCCCGGCCGGCGCTACGATATCGACATGTACCAGTTCGGCCATACGGTCGAGGGCGCGCCGAAGCTGCCGCTCAACCTGCTCGACGCATTGCGCGAATTCGACAACGACAAATCGCTCAAGACGGCGCTGGGTGAGGAATTCTCGTCGGCCTATCTAAAGCTCAAGCAGCAGGAATGGAATTCCTATGCTTCCCACTTCACCCAGTGGGAGCGCGACCACACGCTCGACATCTGATCCGGAATTGTTGCACGCCCGGCGCGAAACAGGTTCATGAAATACTCGATCTTCTCCCTCGCCCGGGCGGCATTTTCCGGCCACAAGAACTGGCAGCGCACCTGGCGCGACGCCAGCCCAAAGAGCCACTACGACGTGGTGATCATCGGCGGCGGCGGCCATGGCCTTGCGACGGCATGGTTCCTCGCCAGCGAATACGGCATCAGGAATGTCGCCGTGCTGGAAAAGGGCTGGATCGGCTCCGGCAATGCCGGCCGCAACACCACCATCATCCGCTCCAATTACGGGCTGCCCGGCAATACCGGCTTCTACGAGCTGTCGATGAAGCTGTGGGAGCGGATGGAGCAGGACCTCAACTACAACACCATGGTCAGCCAGCGCGGTGTCATCAACCTCTACCATTCCGACGCGCAGCGCGACGCCTATGCGCGGCGCGGCAACACCATGCGCATCAACGGCATCGATGCCGAACTGCTTGATCTGGCGGCGGTCAGGAAGATGATGCCGTTCCTGAACTTCGACAACGCACGTTTCCCGGTGCAGGGCGGCCTCTTGCAGCGACGCGGCGGCACGGCACGACACGATGCCGTGGTCTGGGGCTACGCGCATGCGGCGAGCGCGCTCGGCGTCGACATCATCCAGAATTGCGAAGTGACCGGCTTTGTCCGCGATGGCAGCGGCAAGGTGACCGGCGTCGAGACGAGCCGCGGCAGGATCGGCGCGGCCAAGGTCGGCATGGCGGTCGCCGGCTCCTCGTCGCGCGTCGCGGCGATGGCCGGCATGCGGCTGCCGATCGAAAGCCATGTGCTGCAGGCCTTCGTCTCCGAGGCGATCAAGCCGCTGATCCCCAATGTCATGACGTTCGGCGCCGGCCACTTCTACGTCAGCCAGTCCGACAAGGGCGGCCTGGTCTTCGGCGGCGATATAGACGGCTACAATTCCTACGCCCAGCGCGGCAATTTGCCTGTCATGGAAGACGTCTGCGAAGGCGGCATGGCGCTGATGCCGATGATCGGCCGGATACGGCTGCTGCGTCAGTGGGGCGGCATCATGGACATGTCGATGGACGGCTCGCCGATCATCGACAAAACACCGGTCGACGGGCTCTATCTCAACGCCGGCTGGTGCTATGGCGGCTTCAAGGCGACGCCCGGCTCCGGCCTGGTCTTTGCCCATCTGCTGGCGCGCGACGAGCCGCACAAGGAGGCTGCCCGCTTTCGCCTCGACCGCTTCCGGCGAGGTGCGATGATCGACGAAAAGGGCCAGGGCGCCCAACCGAACCTGCATTGAAGGCTGGCTGAAGAAGCAATGCGCATTGTCTGTCCCTTCTGCGGCGAACGCGAACTCGGTGAGTTCACCTATCTGAGCGACGCCAAGCCGGTGCGTCCGGCGGCCGGCGCCACCGAAGACGAGGTCTTCGACTACGTCTATCTGCGCGACAATGTCGCCGGGCCGATGAGCGAATTCTGGTATCATGGCGGCGGCTGCCGGGCCTGGCTGAAGGTCGCCCGCAACACACTGACGCACGAGATTTCGGCGGTCGAACCGGCTGCAGGCGTTGGTGCGAGGCAGGCTGCAAGATGAATTCTGTCCAGGTTAGCGCCGCCCCTCACCTGCCTGCCGGCCTCCTCTCCCCGTATAGAGACGGGGAGAAGGGCGCCGTCATCGATTGTTTCGCCAATCATCGACGTTCCCTGAAAGGCGCCGAGGTTGCGGCCAACCCCCTTCTCCCCGTCCCTATACGGGGAGAAGTGCCCGGCAGGGCGATGAGGGGCAGCGCGGCGCTCCTGCTTAAGGGCCAGCAAACGTGACCTCCAGCCAGCCCTATCGTCTCGTATCAGGCGGTCTCATCGATCGCGCCGCGCCGCTGGCCTTCCGCTTCGACGGCAAGAGCTTTGCCGGCTTCCAAGGCGACACGCTGGCCTCGGCGCTGATCGCCAATGGCGTCAAGCTGGTCGGCCGCTCGTTCAAATACCATCGGCCGCGCGGCATCCTGACCGCTGGTTCGGAGGAGCCCAACGCGCTGGTCGAACTGCGCAGCGGAGCGCGGCGCGAGCCGAACACCAAGGCGACCACGGCCGAACTCTATGACGGGCTCGAAGCCGCCAGCCAGAACCGCTGGCCGTCGCTGCGCCACGATCTGATGGCGGTCAATCAGCTGTTCGCGCCGATCTTCGTCGCCGGCTTCTACTACAAGACCTTCATGTGGCCGGCGAAATTCTGGGAAACGATCTACGAGCCAACGATTCGCCGCGCCGCCGGCCTCGGCCGCGCTGCAGGCGTCGCCGATCCCGACCATTACGACAAGGCCTGGGCGCATTGCGACGTGCTGATTGCCGGGTCCGGCCCGGCCGGGCTGGCTGCGGCACTGGCGGCCGGGCGCGGCGGCGCCCGCGTCATCCTGTGCGAGGAAGATTTTGTGCTTGGCGGCCGTCTGCTCGCCGACGGCGGCATGATCGACGGTGCGCCGGCGGCCGAATGGATTACGCGCACGCTGGCCGAACTCGCCACACTGCCCGATGTCCGCATCATGACCCGCACGACATTGTTCGGCGTCTATGATGGCGGCACCTATGGCGCAATCGAGCGGGTCAACGACCACCTGCCCTCGCCGCCCGAGCACCAGGTGCGCCAGCGGCTGTGGCGGATCGTGGCCAAGCGCTGCGTCGCCGCCGCCGGTGCCATCGAGCGGCCGATCGTCTTTGCCGGTAACGACACGCCGGGCGTGATGATGGCTTCGGCGATGCGGACCTATGTCGCGCGCTACGCGGTTACCCCTGCCAGGAGGATCGCGCTGTTCACCAACAATGAGGATGGCTGGCGCACGGTCGAGACCGCGCTTGGCGCCGGTTTGCAGATCGCGGCGGTCGTCGATGCGCGCCCGGACGTCTCCGCCGCGCATCGCGCGCTTGCCGCCAAAGGCGGCTTTGCCGTGCTCAACGGCTCGGTCAGCGGGGTCGAAGGCGGCAAGGACGGGGTCCGGAAAATCGTGGTGGCGCTGACCGGCGGCGCACGGGCGGAAGTCGAAGCCGACGGGCTTGCCGTGTCCGGCGGCTGGAATCCGGCGGTCGGGCTGACCTCCTATCATCGCGGCCAGCCGAAATGGCAGGACGATATCGCAGCCTTCGTGCCGGATGGTGCGCCGCCCGGCATGGTGGCCGTCGGCGCCGCCAACGGCGCCTTCGGGCTGGGCGACTGCCTGCGCCAGGGCTTTGCCGCGGGTGCTGCGGCAGCGCAGAATGCTGGACGCAGCGGCAATGCCGGCACATCGCCGGTCGCCGACAGCGAGGCGTTTTCGCTGACGCCGCTTTGGTATGTGGCCGGCAAAGGGAAAGCCTTCGTCGATTACCAGCACGACGTGACCGCGTCCGACATCGAACTGGCGCAGCGCGAAGGTTTCGAATCGGTCGAGCATCTCAAGCGCTATACGACGCTCGGCATGGCCACCGACCAGGGCAAGACCTCGAACGTCGCCGGTCTCGCCATCATGGCGGCAATCAGCGACAAATCGATCCCCGAAACCGGCACGACGATCTACCGGCCGCCCTATGTGCCGGTCGCCATCGGCGCTTTCGCTGGCCATCATCGCGACGAGAATTTTCATGCGACACGACTGACGCCGTCGCATCACTGGGCAGCCGAACAGGGCGCGGTGTTCGTCGACACCGGCCTGTGGAAGCGGGCGCAATGGTATCCGCGCGCCGGCGAAAAGGACTGGCTGGAATCGGTCACCCGCGAGGTCAAGGCGGTGCGCTCCGGCGTCGGCTTCTGCGATGTCTCGACGCTCGGCAAGATCGACGTGCACGGCCCGGATGCCGGCGCCTTTCTCGACCGCGTCTACATCAACACCTTCTCCAGTCTCGCCGTCGGCAAAGCCCGCTACGGGCTGATGCTGCGCGAGGACGGCATCGTCTATGACGACGGCACGACGTCACGGCTGGCCGAGGACCACTATTTCCTGACCACCACCACCGCCAAGGCCGGGCTGGTGATGCAGCATCTCGAATTCTGCCGGCAGGTGCTGTTCCTCGAATTCGACGTGCAGCTGACATCCGTCTCCGATCAATGGGCGCAGTTCTCGATCGCCGGGCCGAAGACCCGGGACCTGCTTCGGGAAATGGTCGATCCGGCGGAGGATTTGTCGAACGAGGGCTTTCCCTTCATGGGGGCGCGGGAAGTCGCGCTTCGCGGTGGCATCAAGGCGCGGCTGTTCCGCATCTCGTTTTCGGGCGAAATGGCGTTCGAGATTTCGGTTCCCGCCCGCTATGGCGAGACGCTGGCGCGCAATTTGATGCTGGCCGGCAAGCCGTTCGGCGTTACGCCCTACGGTACCGAGGCGCTCGGCGTCATGCGCATCGAAAAGGGCCATGTCGCCGGACCGGAGCTGAACGGCACGACGACGGCCGCCGACCTCGGCCTCGGCAAGATGATGTCGACCAAAAAAGATTTCATCGGCCGCGTCATGGCCGGGCGCGAGGCGCTGATTGCCCCAGACCGGCAGGTCGTCGTCGGCATCAAGCCGGTCGACAAGACGCGCCGCCTGCGTTCCGGCGCGCATATCCTCCCGAAGGGCGAGACGCCCGGTCCCGATAACGACCAGGGCTACGTCACCTCGGTCTGCTTCTCGCCGACGCTCGACCAGTGGATCGGGTTGGCACTGGTTGAGCGCGGGCGCGAGCGCATCGGCGAAATCGTCCATGCGCAAGACCCGCTGCGCGGCGAAGACTACGATGTCGAGCTGTGCAGTCCCGTCTTCTACGATCCGGATGGAGGGCGCCAGCGTGGCTGAGTTTTCCTGGATTGCCCGCAGTCCGCTGGAGAAAGCGCTTGTTGTCGGCGCCTGTGGCGCGCGCGGCACGGCGGCCGGCGTATCGCTCACCGAGATCCGCAATTTCGACCTGATCCAGGTGATGGCGCGGCGCGGCAAAGCGGCAGAACTGGCGAAGGCCGCCGAAACCCGCTTCGGCGTTGCCGCCCCGGAAACGCCGAAGGCGACCCGAGCTCCCGACGCTACGCTGATCTGGTCGGGACCGGATCAGTTCCTGGTCCTGTCCAATGGCGGCAAGCACGCGAGCGAACCGCTGAGCCAGGCGTTTGCGCAATCCGCCTCGTTGTCCGACCAGTCGCATGCCCGCGCGCTGATCAGCGTTTCCGGAGAAAAGGCGCGCGCGATGCTGGCCAAACTGTCGTCGCTAGACCTGCACCCCGCGGCGTTCCCGGCCGGCACCGCTGCCGCGACATCGATCGACCATACCGGCGTCAATCTGTGGCGCGGCAATGACCGGCCGGACGGACAGGCGGTGTTCAATCTTCTGGTGTTCGCCACCTTCGCGGAAAGCCTGTGGCATACGATGCTGGACGCTGCCGCCGAGTATGGCGTCGAGATCAGCCACAGCGAGGAGTTGGCATAGCCTTGGCGCGTCTTCCCTTCTCCCTTGTGGGAGAAGGTGGATCGGCGCGCAGCGCCGAGACGGATGAGGGGTGTTCCAGCGGAGTGAGAGGCTGGCGTTCCCTGGAACACCCCTCATCCGTCGCCTTCGGCGACACCTTCTCCCACAAGGGGAGAAGGGGGAGCTTGTGCCACCTTCACCTTGCCAAACCCGATCCCCCTGCTATTCTTCCCGCTAAAATAATTTCACGCACAGGCAAACTTGTTTCTCGAAACCAAGGTTGAGATGAGCCAGTCGCCCTACCCCGCCGTCGTCGCCGGACCGCCCCGGCCGAGCCTGATCCTGCGGCCAGGCCAGATTACGCTGCCGGCCGGGATGGAGCGCTACTCGGTTCAGGGCAATGGCGCGGTGCTGATCGAGGTCGAGGCCGGCGACATTGTCACCGTGCGCGATGTCGAGGGCGGGCAGGCCTGCGAGTTGCTGGCATGGGACAGCAGCGACGCGACCGATCCCGGCATTCTCGGCGAGAAATCGAACAGCAATGCCGCCGGCATCAAGGCGCTGCTGGCCGAAGGCGACGACAGCCTCGCATCCTTGCGCCGGGGGCTCGAGCGGCGCCAGGTGCAGCTCGACCAGGCGAAGGCGGTTCGCGTTTTCGGCGGCGCCACCCCTGCCGGTACCGAACAGGCTTTTACCGTCGCTCGCGATGGGTCGATGCTGATTGCCGCGCCCGGCGGGCCGATGCTGGTCGACGGCCACGATACGGCGACGCCGCTTAGCGTCATCGTCCGCCGCGCCACCATCCGCCCGGCGGCGAAATCCAGGCTTGCCGACCCGCTGGCCGATCCCGTGCTCGACCTGCCCGTCCATTCGGCGACGGCGGAGGCCTACTTCGTCAAGGCGGGCGACTATCTGCAGATCATCGATGTCGATGGGCGCCAATGCACCGACTTCCAGTGCTTTTCGGCGCGCAAGCTGGACAAGGGCCGCGATCATCCGCTCGACGTGACGACGACGCGCACGCTGATGGGTTCGAGCTATCCGATGCCCGGTCTGCACTCGAAATACTACGACCAGGACATGGAGCCGCTGGTCGAGGTTGTGCAGGACACTTGCGGCCGCCACGATGCATTCGCGCTCGCCTGTGCGGCCAAATATTACGACGACATCGGTTATCCCGGCCATCCCAACTGCTCGGAGAATTTCAACCGCGCGCTGGCCGACAAGGGTGTCACGCCTCGCGCCGGCTGGATGGCGATCAACTTCTTCTTCAACACGGCCATCGACGCGCATGGCGTCGTGGTATCGGACGAGCCATGGTCGCGGCCGGGCGACTATGTGCTACTCAAGGCGCTCACCGACATCGTCTGCGTCTCGTCCGCCTGCCCCGACGATACGACGCCGGCCAATGGCTGGAACCTGACCGACATCCATGTGCGAACCTATCCCGGCCAGCACAAATTCTCGCGAGCGATCGCCAGACGCATGACGCCCGATTCGGAACCGAAAATGACCCGCGAGACCGCCTTTCATTCGAGCTTTGCCAAGCACACCCGCAACTTCGTCGAGTACAAGGGCTATTGGCTGGCCAATTCCTTCGCCAAGCAAGGCCCGATCGATGAATACTGGGCCTGCCGGCAGGACGCCGTGATCATGGACCTGTCGCCGCTGCGCAAGTTCGAGGTCACCGGGCCGGACTCCGAGGCGCTGCTGCAATACACGCTGACCCGCGACATCAAGAAGCTCGGCGTCGGCCAGGTCGTCTATTCCGCCATGTGCTACGAGCATGGCGGCATGATCGACGACGGCACGCTGCTCAGGCTCGGCAAGGATAATTTCCGCTGGGTCGGCGGCGACGATCTATCCGGCCAATGGCTGCGGGAAACGGCGCAAAAACTCGGCCTCACCGTGCTGGTGCGCTCCTCGACCGACCAGATGCACAATGTTGCCGTGCAGGGACCGAAAAGCCGAGACGTCCTGCGGCAGATCATCTGGACCTCGCCGCTGCAGCCGTCGATCGACGAACTCGAATGGTTCCGTTTCGCCGTCGCCCGCATCGGCGGCGGCAACGGCATTCCCGTCGTGGTGTCGCGCACCGGCTACACCGGCGAGCTCGGCTATGAGATCTGGTGCCATCCGCGCGACGCCGAAAAGGTGTTCGACGCCATCTGGCAGGCCGGCCAGCCGCACGGCCTGAAGCCGATGGGGCTGCAGGCGCTCGATATGGTGCGCATCGAGGCCGGGCTGATCTTTGCTGCTCACGAGTTTTCCGACCAGACCGACCCGTTCGAGGCCGGCATCGGCTTCACCGTACCCCTGAAGACCAAGAGCGACGATTTCATCGGCCGCGAGGCGCTGATCCGGCGCAAGGAAAACCCGCAGAAGAAGCTGGTCGGCCTCGACGTCGACGCCAATGTCGCGGTCGGCCACGGCGATTGCGTGCATGTCGGCCGGGCCCAGATCGGCGTCGTCACCTCGGGCATGCGCTCGCCGGTGCTGAACAAGACCATCGCGTTGGCCAGGCTCGACGTCGCGCATTCGGCGATCGGCACCGAGGTCGAGATCGGCAAGCTCGATGGTCACAGCAAGCGGCTGCCGGCGCGCGTCGTCGCCTTCGCCCATTACGACCCGCAAAAGATCAGGCCGCGCTCCTGACCGACGCTTCCTGGTTCTTCCCTTCTCCCACAACAAGGGGAGAAGGAAAGACCGCACCCGTTGGCAGCGCCAGCGAAGCTCGACTGTTTCACAAGCGCAATGTGCACAGCGTCACAAAGCGCTTGACGTGAAAGCGCGTTGGGTCAATCTTCACTGCTAAGAAAAAAATACTACTGAGCGGAAAACGCCTGGGGCCGTTCAACGTGAGCGTCGATGACGCCTCGCGAGATTGCGGCTGTTGCCGATGGGGAACATCAAAAATGGGGAATCCACGTAAATGAGCACGATAGTCACCACCTTGGTGCCGCCTGCCGAAGGGCAGCTGCACCGGAACATCGATTGGCGCGGCGCCTTCTGGGTGGCAAGCGGCGTTCCGGCCCTTGTCCTGTTTTCGATCGGCGGCATCGCCGGCACCACCGGAACACTGGCCTTCCTGATCTGGGCCGTATCCATGGTCATGGGCTTCCTGCAGTCCTTCACCTATGCGGAGATCGCCGGGCTGTTCCCGAACAAATCCGGCGGCGCCTCGGTCTACGGCGCCACCGCGTGGCTGCGCTATTCGAAATTCATCGCGCCGCTTTCGGTGTGGTGCAACTGGTTCGCCTGGTCGCCGGTGCTGTCGCTCGGCTGCTCGATCGCCGCCGCCTATATCCTCAACGCGCTGGCACCGGTGCCGCTGTTCACCGACACTTCGCCGGAAGTCGCCACCTATATTGCGGCCCATGCCGGAACCAGCGCCGCTGACGCCATCACCGCGGTCACCGCGGCGGCGACGCCGGCGATCCGCAACTGGACGCTCTACGGTCACACGCTTGGCCCGGTTTCCTTCACCTTCAACGCAACCTTCTTCATCGGCGCGGTGCTGATGCTGATCATCTTCTCGATCCAGCATCGCGGCATCCTGGGCACGGCCAACGTGCAGAAATATATCGGCCTGCTGGTCATCATCCCGATGCTCATCGTCGGCGTGGTGCCGATCGTCACCGGCCAGATCAACTGGGCAAACTTCTCGCCGCTGGTGCCGCTCGCTGCAGCCTATGCGCCGGAGCCCGGCGCGTGGAACATCGCCGGCTGGACGCTGGTGCTCGGCGGCATGTTCATCGCGGCATGGTCGACTTACGGATTCGAGACCGCGGTCTGCTACACCTCCGAGTTCAAGAACCCGGGCACCGATACCTTCAAGGCGATCTTCTACTCCGGCCTGCTGTGCATGCTGCTGTTCATCCTGGTGCCGTTCACCTTCCAGGGCGTGCTCGGCTTGAACGGCATGCTGGCGACGCCGATCGTCGACGGCTCCGGCGTTGCCGATGCGCTGGCCGGCATGGTCGGCGGCGGACAGCTGATCCACAGCCTGCTGGTGATGCTGATGATCCTGGCCCTGGTGCTATGCATCATGACGGCGATGGCCGGCTCCTCGCGCACGCTCTATCAAGGTTCGGTCGACGGCTGGCTGCCGCGCTATCTCAGCCATGTCAACGAGCACGGCGCCCCGACGCGGGCGATGTGGACCGACCTGATCTTCAACCTGATCGTGCTGGCCATCGCCTCGGCCGACGCAACGAGCTTCTTCTTCATCCTCGCCGTGTCGAATTGCGGCTACATCATCTTCAACTTCCTTAACCTCAATGCCGGCTGGATCCACCGCATCGACAATGGCCACATCGCGCGGCCTTGGAAGGCGCCGAGCTGGCTGCTCGGCCTCGGCGCTATCTTTGCCTACGTCAACGCGGTCTTCATGGGCGCCGGCGCCAAGGTGTGGAATCCGATGGCATTGTGGGCCGGGCTGATCACGGCAGCCTTGATCATCCCGGTGTTCTGCTTCCGGCATTACATCCAGGACAAGGGCAAATTCCCCGACCACATGCTGGCCGATCTCGGCATGAGCTCGTCCGACCTTGCGGTGAAAAAGGCGGGGATGCTGCCCTATCTGACGCTGGTCGCCGGCGTCGTGGTGATGCTGCTCGCCAACTGGCTGTTCGTCATCTGACGGCTTGCCTTGAGGGATCGGGCGCGCAAGGCGCGCTCGATCCCTGCATTTCGTTCTTGCTTTGTGCCGGCAGCTATGCTACTAATTTCGGTATGGTGATGATTCGCCCCGAGACCCGCCGCCGAGGCGGGTTTTTCTTTTTAGGGGCTATTCGGCAGCGGTGCCAGCGCGGGAGCGACCGCCAAGCGCTGCGCCGATATCCTCGAGCACCTGTCCGACGCGCGCCTGGATCGTCTCGGACGCAAGCACGCCGTCGATGAAATCCCTGTCCGAAGCGTAGATCGCGGTCGGCAGCGTAAAGGCCTCGAAGAAGCCGAACAGCGGTCTCAGCTGGTGCTCGATGATCAGCGCATGCCGGTCGCCGCCGCCGGTCGCCAGCAGCACCACCGGCTTGCCCCTGAGCGCCGTCGGGTCGACAAGATCGAAGAAGTGTTTGAACAGGCCGGTATAGCTGCCCTTGTAGGTGGGCGAGCCAACGACGAGCACGTCCGCCGCGACGACGCGCTTGAGGATATCGCCCGCTTGCGCATCCAGTTCACGCGCCCATTTGGCGCCACCGAGGCTGGGGCCGAGGTCGACGACGTCATGCGTGCTGGCGGCCAGGCCATATCTGCCGGCTACCTCGTTCACGATACGATCGACGAAGCCGCGCGTCTTGGACGGCCGGGTGAAATTGCCTGAGAAACCGACAACGGCCGGATTGGTCATGATGCAAAGCCCTCGCGATGATTTCGGGCTGCCAGCCCGCTGCTCATGACCCTATGGACATTCGGACCGAACGAAAAGAACGGATGCTTGCCACGGTCTAAAATCATTACCGGTTCTAACCAGCTTTGCGGATCGCTGCCGTCTCAGGTTGGAAGAACCGGTTTGGCGGCCGCTTCAGGCCAAGATTTTCGCGCAGGGTCGTTCCTTCGTATTCGCTCCTGAAAATGCCGCGCCGCTGCAATTCGGGCACGATTTTCTCGACGAAATCATCCAATCCGGCGGGAAGATAGGGGAACATGACGTTGAACCCGTCCGAGCCTTCGGTGACCAGCCATTCCTCCATCTCGTCGGCGATGGTTTTCGAAGTGCCGACGAAGGCAAGACCGGAATAGCCGCCCAGCCGCTGCGCAAGCTGCCTGACGGTCAGGTTTTCCTTGCGCGCCAGTTCGATGACGCGCTCGCGGCCGCTCTTGCTGGCGTTGCTTTCCGGGATTTCGGGCAAGACTGAATCCGGATCGAACCGCGACGCGTCGTGGCCGAGCGCGATCGACAGCGAGGCGACGCCGCTCTCGTAGTAGACGAGGCTGTCGAGCTTGGCCCGCTTCGTCTGCGCCTCCTCGACGGTCTCGCCGACAATGACGAAGGCGCCGGGCAGGATCTTGATGTCGTCGCGCGACCGGCCAAGTTTTTGCGCACGTTTCTTGACGTCGGCAAAGAAGCGCTGCCCCGAGGCGAGATCGGCATGGGCGGCGAAGATCACCTCGGCCGTTTCCGCGGCGAGCTGCCGTCCGGCCTCCGACGCGCCGGCCTGCACGATGACCGGCCAGCCCTGCACCGGCCGCGCGATATTGAGCGGTCCCCGCACCGAAAGATATTCGCCCTTGTGGTCGAGCACATGCAGCTTCGCCGGGTCGAAATAGAGCCCGCTTTCGGCGTCGCGGATGAAGGCATCGTCGGCAAAACTGTCCCACAGGCCGGTGACGACATCGTAACACTCCCGCGCCCGGCGATAACGCTCGTCGTGCTCGACATGCTCGTCGAGGCCGAAATTCAGCGCGGCGTCGGGATTGGATGTGGTGACGATATTCCAGCCGGCGCGCCCGCCGCTGATATGGTCGAGAGAGGCGAAACGACGGGCGATGTGGTACGGCGCGTCGAACGTCGTCGAGGCGGTTGCGATCAGCCCGATACGATCGGTGACGGCGGCAAGCGCCGACAACAGCGTGAACGGCTCGAAGGACGTGACCGTGTGGCTGCGCCGCAGCGCCTCGATCGGCATGTTGAGCACGGCCAGGTGGTCGGCCATGAAGAAGGCGTCGAACTTCGCCGCTTCCAGCCTTTGCGCGAAGTGCTTGAGATGCGCGAAATTGAAGTTGGCGTCGGGATAGGCGCCCGGGTAGCGCCAGGCGCCGGTATGAAGGCTGACGGGCCGCACGAAAGCGCCAAGGCGCAATTGTCGATTTTCTGCCATGGAAAAACGCACCGATGACGACGAGCGTAACGCTCCAATTGCTCGAGCATGGGATGGCTTTGCGGCCATGGGAAGGAATTCTGTTTTGCAAAACCGGCGTCGGGGAGCATTTTTTGTGCGGGCGGCGGACCGATCAATCGATCTTGATGAACACGCCCTTGGTGTTGAGATACTCGGCGAGGTGCTCGGCGCCGCCCTCGCGGCCGTAGCCGCTCATCTTGTAGCCGCCGAAGGGCACGGCCGGATCGATGGCGTGATAGGTATTGACCCAGACCGAGCCGGCGCGGATCTTGCGCGAGAGCTGGTGGGCGGTGGCGAGATTTTGGGTGAAGACCCCTGCAGCCAGGCCGTAAGGCGTGTTGTTGGCCCGCTCGACCGCCTCGTCCAGCGTATCGAACGGCAAGGCTGAAATCACCGGCCCGAAGATCTCCTCACGGGCGATCTTCATGTCGTCCGAGACGCCGGCAAAAACGGTCGGCGCGACGAAATTGCCAGCGGCAAGCGCGCCTTCCACAAGCCGGGTGCCTCCGGTGACGAGTTTCGCCCCTTCCGCGGTGCCGGCCTCGAGGTAACCGGTGACCCGTTGCAACTGCTTTTCGGAGACGAGCGGACCGATCTCGGTCGCCGGGTCGATGCCGTCGCCGACCCTGAGACCCTTGGCATATGCCGCGAGCCGCTCGACGAACTCGTCATGGACGGCGCGTTCGACGAAAAGGCGCGAACCGGCGATGCAGATCTGGCCGGAATTGGCGAACACCGACATCGCCGCCACCGGCACCGCCTTGTCGAGATCGGCATCGGCGCAGACGATGACCGGCGACTTGCCGCCGAGCTCCAGGGAGACGCGCTTGAGGTTGCCGGCCGAGGCCCGCACGATCGACTGGCCGGTTGCCGTAGAGCCGGTGAAGACGATCTTGTCGATGCCCATATGCTCGGCGAGTGCGGCACCTGCCTCGGTGCCGGTGCCGGTGACGATGTTGACGACGCCTTCCGGAACGCCGGCCTCGTTCATGATGTCGGCGATCAAAAGTGGCGTCAGCGGCGCCTCTTCCGATGGTTTCAGCACGATGGTGCAGCCGGTCGCCAGCGCCGGGCCGATCTTCCAGATCGACGCCGCCGTTGGCGCGTTCCAGGGAATGATTGCGCCGACGACGCCGACCGGCTCCTTGCGGGTGAAAGAGACGATTTCGCCGGGCAGCGAGTTGTCGATCGTCTCGCCGTGCAGCGCCGTCGCCATGCCGGCATAGTAGCGCAGCATGCCGATGACGCGGTTGCGATTGGCGTGGGTGCGTATGATCGGCATGCCCATGTCGGTGGTGTCGGAGCGGCTGATCTCTTCCCAGTGCTTTTCGAAGAGGTCGGCGATCCTCAGCAGCAGCACCTGCCGCTCATAAGGCTTGAACCGGCTCCACGAGCCCTCGAACGCCTTGCGCGCAGCAGTCACCGCCAAGTCGATGTCCTGGCGGTCGGCGCGCGGCACCGTGGCGATGACCGCGCCGGTGGCGGGATTTCGGCTCTCCGTGGTCCGGCCGGAGCGGGCATCGACCCAGCCGCCGCCGATGAACATCCGGCGATGGCGACCGTCGATCGGCAGCCGCAGCGGGGCCGTCGTCTGAGCTATGGTCATGACCGTCCTCCAACCACGCGCTAGTCTTAATAGCGGTGTCGTCCTGTGTTCGGTAGCGAATTTGTCACCACCCAACGGGCGTCAATGGCATGCCGCTTGTTTATTGACGTTCAGCACTTATGTAGGTATCACCATGATAGATGAAGCACCGGAAGGAATGCCATAGAAGGGGGATTTGTGACGACCACGCAACCTTGGGATGCCGGCCGTGCGACGATTGAAATAAGATCTATCGCGAGAAATCTGAAACTAAACATCTCGTACAAGCTGCATGCGCAGGATCGGCTTTCCGAACGCGGCTTGATCATGTCTGATGTACTGCATGCGCTCAAGTTTGGAAATGTGTACCAACCACCTGTGCCCGCAACCCGGCCGGGTCATTTCCGTTATCGCGTGGAGTGCAAGACACCGAACGGCGGGAGTCGATCCATCGGGGTCGTTATTATTCCTTCCAAGAACGGATGTCTCGTCAAAGTTATTTCGGTCATGTGGATCGATGAGTTCGAGCGAAAAGCGGGCTCGATAATTGGAGTTGAAGCTGATGAATAACGCACACCACTACACAGAAAGCGGTCTGCTCAACGTTTACATCGAAGGCATCGCCGTTGAGGTGGATGACGATGGCGACGACATCATCACGATTCCTGCTGTGAATGAACTGCATCAAGTAATCGCGCTTGGGATCGTAAGCCATGCCAAGGGCATGAGCGGGGACGAGCTTCGTTTCCTGCGCTCGGAAATGGGTCTGACCCAAGCTGAATTGGCCGCCATGGTCCACCGTGACAAGCAGTCGATTGGCCGATGGGAGCGCAACGAAATCGACATTGACAGCTCGGCTGAGGCCCTGGTGCGTCGTTTGGCAATCGAAAAGCTAGGGCTCCCTGTCGACGCGGGAATCGATGAGTTGTCGCGTCGGAGCGTTCCTACCGCGGACGAGCAACCGATCAAAATACAGAAAATGAATAACGATGCTCGGCCGTACGAACTGATTGCGGCCTGACCCTAATAACCCCGCCTCGGCGGGGTTATCTATGGAAGACGTTCGCTCGACCGCTATTCGGCCGCCAGGGCCAGTTGCGGCCTTTCGTTCTTTTCTTCCGTCTCGGCCGGCTGCTCCACCACCTTCTTGGGCTCCCGGCCGAAGAACAGCGCATAGGCTGCCGGCAGCACAAGGATGGTCAGCACCGTGGCGACGAGAATGCCGCCCATCATGGCGTAGGCGAGCGGCCCCCAGAAGACGCCGCGCGAGATCGGGATCAGCGCCAGCACCGCCGTCAGCGCCGTCAGCACGATCGGCCGGAAGCGGCGCACCGCCGAGCCGATGATGGCCTCGGAACGCTCCACGCCGGCGGCGATGTCCTGATCGATCTGATCGACCAGGATGATCGAGTTGCGCATGATGATGCCGAGCAGGGCGATGACACCGAGGATGGCGACGAAGCCGAACGGCGCGCCGCTGATCAAAAGTGCCGCCGCCGCGCCGATGATGCCGAGCGGACCGGTGGCCAGCACCAGCATCGCCTTGCCGAAATGCTGCAGCTGGATCATCAGCAGCACGACGATGACGGCCAGCATGATCGGCGCTTTCGCCGCAATCGAGGCCTGGCTTTCGGCCGCATCCTCGGCGCCGCCCTGGATCTCGATCTTGTAGCCGGGTGCGAGGCTGGCGCGCAGGCCCTGCATCTCACTGTACATTTTCATGGCGACATCGTTCGGCTGCACGCCGTCCGGAAGCGTGGCGCGTACGCTGATGGTCGGCAAGCGGTCGCGCCGCCATTCGACGCCTTGCTCCAGCACCGGGACGATCTTGGCGACCTGCGACAGCGGCACGGAGCCACCGAAATCGGTCGGGATGTAGACGGAGTCGACCGCCGACAGCAGGTGACGGCTTGCCTCCGGCTCACGGGCGACGATCGAAACCGTCTCCTCGCCGTCGCGGAAGTCATCGAGCGGCGCTCCCGACATGGCCGCCTGCAGCGTCTGGCGGATGCGCTGCGAGGTGACGCCGAGCGCACGGGCGCGATCCTGGTCGATCACCAGCTTCATCGTCGGCACCGGCTCCAGCCAGTCGTCGTGGATGGCGCCGAGCAGCGGATTTGCCTGGAACTTCGCCTTCACCTCGTCAGCGATGCGGCGCACCTCCTGGCGATCCGGACCCATGACGCGCATCTGCACCGGCCAGCCGGTCGGCGGACCAAGGAACAGGCGGTCGACCTTGGCGCGGATCGATGGGAAATCATTGGCCAGGATGGTGCGCAGCTTGACAATCAGCCGCTCGCGGGCCGGTTCGTCATTGGCCATCACCAGAAGCTGGGCGAAGTTCGGGTTGCGAAGCTGCTGGTCGAGCGGCAGGAAGAAGCGCGGCGCGCCTTCGCCGACATAGGTGGCGATGAAGCGCTTGTCCTTGTCGTCCATCATCCTGGCTTCGAGCGCCTTGGCCTGCGTCTCGACTTCCTTGATGCTGGTGCCTTCCGGCAGCCAGAGGTCGACAAGGATTTCCGGGCGCGACGATTGCGGGAAGAAATTCTGCGGGATGAACTGGAACGCCCACAGGCTGGTGGCAAACGTCATCAGCGTCATCACCAGGACGATGATGCGGTGGCGCACCGCCCATGCAACGGTCGAGCGAAGACGGCGGTAGAAGCGCGTGTCGAAGACATCGTGATGGTTGCCGGCGTGCTTGCGCTGCTTCAGGATCATGTGGCCGAGCCACGGCGTGAAATAGACCGCCGCGAACCAGGACACGACCAGCGCGATGCCGACGACGTAAAACAGGGTGCGCACATATTCGCCGGCCGTAGAGGCCGCGAAACCGACGGGGATGAAGCCGGCCGTGGTGATCAGCGTGCCGGTCAGCATCGGGAAGGCGGTCGAGGAATAGGCGAAGCTCGCCGCCTCGACCTTGACCAAGCCTTCCTCGAGCTTTCGCTCCATCATTTCGACGACGATCATCGCGTCGTCGACCAGGAGGCCAAGGGCGATGATCAGGGCGCCGAGCGAAATGCGCTGCAGGTCGATGCCGAGCTCGTACATGATGGCGAACGTGGCGGCCAGGACCAGCGGAATGACGATCGCGATCACCAGGCCCGAGCGCCACCCGATCGACAGGAACGATACAAAAAGCACGATCAGCAGCGCTTCGCCGAGCGCTTCCATGAACTCGCTCACAGCCTCCTTCACGACATGCGGCTGGTCGGAAATCTGATCGACCGAAACGCCATAGGGCAGCGCCGCTTCGAAGCGCTTATAGGTCGCTTCGACGTCCTTGCCGACGTCGGTGACGTTGAAGCCCTTGGCCATGACGACGCCGAGCTGGACGCTGTCGTGTCCGTTGAAACGGTACTTGCGCTGGTACGGATCCTCGAGGCCCGAGGTCACGGTGGCGATGTCGCCGAGGCGCGTCACCTGGTTGCCGGCGCGCAGGCGAAGTTCGCGGATGTCGGCCGCCCTGGTGACATCGCCCTCGACCGAAATGCGCACCGAACGCTGGCCGGTGTCGACCGAACCTGCCGGGTCGACATTGTTCTGGCCTTGGATCGCATTCTGCAGGTCGGTCAACGTCAGGCCGCGTTCGGCAAGCACCTTGGATGAAACGTCGATGTAGAGCTTTTCCGGCTGGTCGCCGATGATCACGGCCTTCTCGACACCGGGCGTCGTCAGCAGCATGTCACGCGCCTGGATGGCGAATTTCTTCAGCTCGGGATAGCTGTAGCCGTCGCCGCTGATCGAATGCAGGGTGATGAACGTGTCGCCGAATTCGTCATTGAAGTAAGGCCCGAGCAGCCCCTGCGGCAGCTCATTGGCGATATCGCCGACCTTCTTGCGCACCTGATAGAAAGCATCGGCGACCTGCGCCGGATTGGTGTCGCCCTTGACCTGCAAGGTAATGATGGCGCTGCCGGCGCGGGTGTAGGAGCGGACGAAATCGAGGTGCGGCGTTTCCTGCAGCTTGCGCTCGATCTTGTTGACGACCTGGTCCTCCATCTCCTTGATCGAGGAGCCTGGCCAGATCGCCTGGACGACCATGACGCGGAAGGTGAAATCGGGGTCTTCCTTTTGGCCCATGCGCATCAGGCCGAGCGCACCGGCGACGATGATCAGCCCGAACAGGAAGCGGGCAATGCTCGGATGGCCGATTGCCCAGCGCGAAAGATTGAAAGACCGCTTTTCATTGGTGTCGATGGTCATCGGCGTCAGTCCGTTTCAATTTGATCAACAGAGCACGCGCTTTCGCATGCCCAAGGAACTTCCGATGTGGGCTTCCGGGCGGCGTGGCTTTCCGAGTTGAGAGATCTACATCGCGGTGGGACGCGAGGGTCGGCGTGGGGGTTACATCGACCTGAGATCTCGAAAATCGGGGGCGCCTGCCGCCCGGAAACCGTGAATTGCCTGGCCGTCAGCGCAAGCGCCTTGCAGCGTCATCGGCCGACGCCGACTGTTGCGCTGCATCACCGGTCAGCTTGACTTTCAGATTCTCGGTCATGAACTGCGTGCCGGCGGCGACGACGACGTCACCCGGCTTCAGCCCATCGGCGACACTGACGCCGTCGGGGGTGAAGGCGGCGACCTTGACCGGATGCGCATGGACGGTCCCGCCGTTGCGGTCGACTGTCCAGACGATCGATTGGCTGTCCTTTTGCGCCAACGCGGCCAGCGGGATCGACACCAGTTGCTGCCGGTTGTCCGCCGCGGCTTCGATGGAGGCGGTCATGCCTAGCAGCACGCGAGAATCGTTGGGCAGGCTGACGCGAACGGCAAAGGTGCGCGACTGCGGATCGGCGCTGCCGGCGACTTCGCGGACCTTGCCGTCGAGCGTCAGCGCCTCATCGGACCAGAAGCCAGCCTTGACGGTCTTGCCCGGCTTGAATTCGGCGATATCGGTTTCCGGAACAGCGATCAGGACTTCCTTCTCGCCGTCGATGGCAACGGTCACCACCGGCGTGCCGGAGCCGACCACCTGGCCGACATCGGCGGCAACTGATGTGACGATGCCGTTCTTGTCCGCCTTGAGATCGGTATAGCGGACCTGGTTCTGTGCCTGGGCAAGCTGCGAGCGGGCGGAGTCGCGCGTGGCGACCGCCTGATTGTAGCTGAGCGTCGCCTGCTCGAGCTGCGACTTCGGCGCGAAATTCTTGGCGTAGAGCTGTTCGGCCCGCTTGCGCGTAAGCTCGACTGTCTCGACCTGACGGTCGGCAGCATCGAGGCTGGCCTGAGCGCTTCTCACCGAAAGCTCGTAGTCGGTGGGATCGATGCGGGCGAGAACGTCGCCCGGCTTGACGCGGTCACCGATGTCGACAAGGCGCTCGGTGATCTTGCCGTTGATGCGAAAACCGAGATTCATCTCGGTGCGGGCACGCACCGATCCGGAATAGGAAAGCTGACGGGTATCGCTCGCCTTAGTGATCTCGACCACCTTGACCGGGCGGATGATCTCGGTGACCTCGGCTTTCTCCTGCGAGCAGCCGGCGAGGCCGAGAGCGACAACGATAATCAGTGCCAGGCCGGCGGCCGGTCGCCTGTAGGTGATGGACTTGGACAAAGACACTTTTCGTACTCCCGAACTGTGGGGATGAATTGCCGGTATCGCCGCCCGACGGGCGGCAACGGTCATTTCTTCAAGGCTCTGATGGCAAACTCGGTAAGCTCGTCCGGCGTCGCCCGGTTCTTCTTGGCGAGGCACTGAGCCATCATCTGTGGATGAGAGAGGCTGATAATAGCAGCACCGAAACACCGGGAAGCGACTACCGGATCCTGATCGACGAACTCGCCGGTGGCGATGCCCTCGCGGATCACCTCAGCGACCAGGTCGTGGATGCGGTCGATGTGCTTTTCGATGACGTGCCAGTCGCGCTCGATGGCGACGATGACCATCTCGTGCACCTTCTCCTGGTCGATCATGGTTTCCAGCGTCCACTGATAGTGCGTATGCACGTAGCGGCGGAGCTTCTCGCTGGCGGTGCCGGAACCATGGCAGGCTTCGTAGCTCAACCGGTAGCAGGTCTCGAGCATACGGCCGCAAACCGCCTGGTGGATTTCCACCTTGGAGGCGAAGAAGCGGTAGATGTTGGCGGTCGACATGCCGAGTTCGCGCGCTATGTCGGCGACGTTGGTCTTGCCGTAGCCGTAGTGGCGAAACAATCGCTCCGCGCAATCCAGGATGCGCGTGACATTTTCCTGGCGGGCGGAATCGGCGGTGGTGTCTAGGATTTCAAGCATCTCGTTGGCCAAATTTACGACTGACGAATTTAGAATTTCGTCACTCGTAAATTGAAAACCATCACCTGTCAAGGCTCGATTTTGGCTGCTGATGACAAATGGTGACATCCCTGCCCATGAAACGCATGTGGTTTCCGCCGGGCGCGCCTGCAACGCCGCCCCGTGTTTTTTGCGAAGGATCTTGAAAAGATGCTTTCCGAAATCGGTTCCGTTTTCGGATCA
The DNA here is from genome assembly GCF_040322175.1 of Mesorhizobium sp. M0185. NCBI lineage: Bacteria > Pseudomonadati > Pseudomonadota > Alphaproteobacteria > Hyphomicrobiales > Phyllobacteriaceae > Mesorhizobium > Mesorhizobium sp. M0185. The sequence goes on from NZ_JAMYSY010000007.1 coordinate 125,061, forward strand.
GGCCCTAAGGCTGCTTTGCCATCTCTCGCAGCCGGAACTTCTGGATCTTGCCCGTCGAAGTCTTCGGGATTTCCGCGAAGATCACCGCTTTCGGCACCTTGAAGCGGGCGAGCAGCGCGCGGCAGTGCTCGATTACCTCCGCCTCGGTCGCCGCCTTGCCCGGCTTCAGCTCGACATAGGCGACTGGCACCTCACCCCATTTGTCGTCGGATCTGGCGACAACGCCGCAGGAGCCGACGGCGGGATGCTTGTACAGCGCCTCCTCGACCTCGATCGAGGAGATGTTTTCGCCGCCGGAGATGATGATGTCCTTGGAACGGTCCTTGAGCTGGATGTAGCCGTCCGGATGCATGACGCCGAGGTCGCCCGAATGGAACCAGCCGCCGGCAAAGGCCTCATCGCTCGCCTTGCGGTTCCTGAGATAGCCCTTCATGACGATATTGCCGCGGAACATCACCTCGCCGATCGTCTCGCCGTCGGCCGGCGTCTCTTGCATCGTCTGCGGGTCCATCACCGTCAGGCCTTCGAGCGCGGCATAGCGTACGCCTTGCCTGGCCTTCTTCGCCGCCCTCGCCCCTTTCTCCAGCCGGTCCCACTCGCCGTGCCATTCGTTGACGACGGCCGGGCCATAGGTTTCGGTCAGGCCGTAGAGATGGGTGACGGCAAAGCCCGCATCGGCCATGCCCGACAGCACCGCCTCAGGCGGCGGCGCCGCGGCGGTGTTGAAGGTGACGGTCTGCGGGAATTGCCGCTTGTCCTCGTCCCTGGCGTTGATCAGCACCGACATGACGATGGGTGCACCGCACAGATGGGTGACGCCGTGATCGGCGATGGCGTCGTAGATCGGCTTCGGCCGCACCCAGCGCAGGCAGACATGCGTGCCGCCCTGCACGGCAAGCGTCCAGGGAAAACACCAGCCGTTGCAGTGGAACATCGGCAGCGTCCACAGATAGACCGGGTGCTTGCCCATCCCGGCATGGATGGTATTGGCATAGGCCATCAGTGCCGCGCCGCGATGGTGACAGACGACGCCCTTCGGATTGCCTGTGGTGCCGGAGGTGTAGTTGAGCGATATGGCGTCCCATTCATCGTCCGGCATCGACCAGGCGAAATCCTCGTCGCCGTCGGCGACAAACGCCTCGTAGTCGAGCGTGCCGATCCGCTCGCCCTTGGCATAGGGCGCATCGGCGGCGTAGTCGGGATCGTCGTAATCGATCAGCAGCGGCTTGACCTCGGCGAGCGCCAGCGCTTGCCGGACCACGCCGGCGAATTCGCGGTCAACGATCAGCACCTTGGTTTCGGCATGGTCGAGCTGGAAGGCAATGACCGCGGCGTCGAGGCGGGTGTTGAGCGAATGCAGCACCGCCTTGGTCATCGGCACGCCGAAATGCGCTTCCAGCATCGGCGGTGTGTTGGACAGCATGACGGTGACGGTGTCGCCCTTGCCGATACCGCGCTTCGCCAGCGCCGAGGCAAGCCTCAGCGAGCGCTTCCAGAAATCGCGATAGGTCGTGCGCTGGCGGCCATGGATGATGGCGGTCTGGTCGGTAAAGGTTTTTGCCGCCCGCTCGAAATAGGTCAGCGGCGTCAGCGGCTGGTGGTTGGCCGGGTTCCTGTCGAGATCCTGTTCGTAGGGATTGCCCATCCCGTCCTCCGCAATGTGTTCGTCGAGAACTTTAGCTACCGGCTTCCGACCCGTCACCACCAACGATGCCATCATAGACCGCGTTTGGCACAAGAATGGTCTAGATTCGGCGAGCGAAAGGGCATCTATGCCTTCCTCCCAATTTGACTTTTGTCGAGAGCCGCGAATAATGTCAGCGAGGAGATGGCATGGCGATCCGACCGGCAGAACAGCTTATCCACAAGGCCGCCTGGCTTTACTACGCACACGGCCTGCGCCAGGACCAGGTGGCCAGCCAGCTCAAGATTTCCCGTGCCTCGGTGGCGATGTATCTGCGCAAGGCGCGCGAGACCGGCATCGTCAACATCTCGACCTCGACACAGCTTTTCACCGACGACGTGCTGGCGCGCAAGCTCGAAGACGTGCTGAAGCTCGACGCGGTCTGGATCGCGCCGGAAAACGGCTATGTCGCCGACCCCTCGACCGACATCGCGGTGCTGGCGGCAAGCGTCTTTCTCGAGCTGGTCAAGAAGGGCGACCGCATCGGCGTCGCCTGGGGACGGACCATCTACACGATCGCCGACATCATGTCCTATGCCGATCTGCAGGACGTCACCGTGGTGCAGCTCTGCGGCAATCTGGGCGCCCCCTATTCGTACCGGCCGGACCAATGCACGATGGAAATCGCGCGCCGGCTCAACGCCAAGGGGCTGAATTTCTACGCGCCGCTGGTGCTGACGACGGAAGAACTGGCACGCGGCCTGCGCGCCGAGCCGGTGATCCGCGAGCAATTGTCGGGCATCGGCGAATGCGACCTGGCGCTGTATTCGGTAGGCTCGGTGGACACCGACAGCCACCTGGTCAAATGTGGCGCGCTGACCGAGAGCGAAATGGCTGCACTGCGCAAGGCGGGTGCGGCCGGCGTCATTGCCGGGCAGATCATCGACGCCGAAGGCCAGGCGCTCGACTGCAGCTACAACCGCCGGCTGATTTCGGCGGAGCTGTCATCGCTGCGCAGGATCGGAAAGCGCCTTGTGGTGGTGCAGGAGGACAGCAAGTTCGAACCGCTCGTCGCGGCGATCGCCGGCGGGCTCTGTACCCATCTGGTCGTCGGCGCGCACATGGCGCGACGGCTGCTCGACCATGCCGGAGCGGCAGCAGAAAAGGTCGCCTGATACCTAGTTTCAGCCGCCGACGCATTGTCATCAAGGCGTCGCGGTATTCCTGTTCACAACAAGAGAGAAATCGGACGAAGCTGACATGAAGAACCTGTGGAATGACGGCGAGGCGGAGAAGCTGGTCGCCGACTATGCAAAGAAGGGTGTGGCCCGCGACCTGGCGCTGCGCGTCTATACGACCAGGCTGCTGGGCGGCGAGCCGCGGCTCGTCCTGCATGGCGGCGGCAACACCTCGTGCAAGACCAAGGCCACCGACCTTGTCGGCGACGAATGGGACGTGCTCTGCGTCAAGGGCAGCGGCTGGGACATGGGCGTCATCGAGCCGCAGGGCCTGCCGGCGGTCAAGCTCGGCGCGCTGTTGAAGGCGCGGTCGCTCAAGAAGCTCTCCGACGAGGACATGGTCGCGCTGCAACGGGCGAACCTCATCGATCCGTCCTCGCCCAACCCTTCGGTCGAGACGCTGCTGCACGTCTTCCTGCCGCACAAATTCGTCGACCACACGCATTCGACAGCAATCCTGGCCATCGTCGACCAGGAGGATAGCGAGGCGCTGAGCCGGAAGGTGTTCGGCGAGAAAATGGGCTTCGTGCCTTACATCATGCCGGGCTTCGATCTGGCCAAGGCGGCCGCCGATGTATTCGACGCCGATCCGACGGTCGAAGGCCTGATCCTCGACAAGCACGGCATCTTCACCTTCGGCGACAATGCCAGGCAGGCCTATGACCGGATGATCCATTATGTGAACGTCGCCGAGGATTTCATCGCCGGGAACGGCAAGCCGCGCACCGAAAAAGTGGCACTGCCGGCCAGGCTGGCGAAGCCTGCGGAGATTGCGCCGATGCTGCGCGGCGCAGTGGCGGTGGCACGCGGCGAAGGCCGCTTCGATCGGATGATCAGCGATTTCCGCACCTCGGATGCGATCGTCGATTTCATCAATTCGGCAAAAATTGCCGACTATGCCGGGCGCGGCGTGTCGACACCCGACCTGTCGATCCGCATCAAGACCGGACCGATGGCATTGCCGGCGCCCGACGCGGACAAGGTCGGCGACTACAAATCCGTCATCCGCCAGCATGTCGAGAAATTCGCCAAGGACTATCGCGCCTATTTCGAAACCAATGATGCGCTCGACGACGTGAAGCGCACCATGCTCGACCCGATGCCGCGGCTGACGCTGGTGCCCGGCCTCGGCATGTTCGGCCACGGCCGCACGCTGAAGGATGCGAAGATTGCCTCGGACGTCGGCGAAATGTGGATCGAGGCGGTACGCGGCGCCGAAGCCGTCGGTGACTTCCGCCCGCTCTCCAAAAGCGATCTGTTCCCGCTCGAATACTGGTCGCTGGAACAGGCCAAGCTCGCCTCCAACAAGCCGAAGCCGCTGACCGGCCAGGTGGTGCTGGTCACCGGCGGCGCCGGCGCGATCGGTGCTGCCACGGCAAAGCTGTTCGCCGACAACGGTGCCCATGCCGTCGTCGTCGATCTCGATGCGGCAAGGGCTGCCGAGGCGGCAAAAAAGGCCGGTAACAATTCGATCGGCATTGGCGCCGACATCACCGATCCGGTGCAGATGCGCGTCGCCTTCGACAAAGCGGTCGCCGTCTTCGGCGGCCTCGACATTCTCGTGTCAAATGCCGGCGCTGCCTGGGAGGGCCGGATCGGCGAGCTCGACGACGCCACCTTGCGCAAAAGCTTCGAACTCAATTTCTTCGCCCATCAGTCGGCGGCGCAGAATGCCGTGCGCATCATGCTGGAACAGGGCACCGGCGGCGTGCTGTTGTTCAACACCTCCAAGCAGGCGGTCAATCCGGGGCCGAAGTTCGGCGCCTATGGCATTCCCAAGGCGGCAACGCTGTTCCTGTCCAGGCAATATGCGCTCGACTACGGCGCGCATGGCATCCGCTCCAATGCCGTCAACGCCGACCGCATCCGTTCGGGGCTGTTGACCGACGCCATGATCGCCAGCCGCTCGGGCGCGCGCGGCGTGTCGGAGAAGGAGTACATGTCGGGCAACCTGCTCGGGCAGGAAGTGACGGCAGAAGACGTCGCCCAGGCCTTTCTGCATCAAGCGCTGGCCGAGCGGACCACCGCCGATGTGACGACAGTCGATGGCGGCAACATCGCGGCGGCGCTGAGGTAGATCTAAACACCGGACCAACAAAAAGAGCGGCCCGCGAGCCGCTCTTTTCCTTTGCCTATAGCGAAAATTACTTCGCGTTCGGGTTCGGCATCCAGGCAGGCATCGCGACGTCGGCATGGGCGAATTGCGGCAGCTTGGCCGAGAGGTCTTCCATGTTCTTGATGTCCTTGTCGACGAGGTCCTTCTGGGTGATCAGCGTCGGCGGCACAATGACGTTGTGGCCGGGATCTTCACCGGCCAACAGCTGCGCCAGCGCACGCACCGAGACCTGGCCGACGACGGCCGGGTTGGTGGCGGCGGTTGCCGCCCAGGCGCTGTCCGGCTCGCGCATCGCGGCGATATCCGAGGTCGAGATGTCGGCCGAATAGATCTTGATGTCCTTGTTCAGCCCGGCCTCGTCGACGGCGATCTTCACGCCTTTGGCGAATTCGTCATAGGGCGCGAACATCACCTTGATGTCGGGATGGGCCGATAGCACCGAACGGGCCTGGTTGGCGACGGAATTGGCGATCGGGTTATCGAGCGTGCCGAACATGGCAACTTCGTCGATGCCCGAATATTTCTTCTTGAATTCGACCCAGGTCTCGTTGCGGCGATCGAGCGGCGCGATGCCGGCGACATAGACATAGCCGGCCTTCCAGCTCTCGCCATTGTCCTTGACCGCCTGTTCGAGCGCCAGGCGGGCGAGGTCGCGGTCGGACTGTTCGATCTGCGGGATCTTGGGGTTTTCGACATTGACGTCGAAGGCGACGACCTTGATGCCGGCATCGACGGCACGCTGGGCGGCGTCCTTCATCGATTCCGTCAGGCCGTGCTGGATGATGATGCCCTGGACGCCGAGCGCGATGGCCTGGTCGACCATGTCCGCCTGAAGCGCCGCATCCTGGCGGCTGTCGAGCACGCGCAGATCGACGCCGAGTGCCTTGGCCTGCGCCTCGACGCCGGACAAATACGCCTGGAAGAAGTCGCCGGTCGAGAGATAGCGGACCAGCGCTATCTTGACGGCGCCCGGCTTGTCGAACGGCGCCGGCCTGTCCTGCGCCATCGCCGGCAACTGCATCAGCAATGTTGCGCCGGCAAGCCCGAGCGCTGCCTTCCCCAAAAGTCTTCTTGTGATGTTCACGTCGCTTCCTCCACTTGTTGAACCCAAAATGTGACCCGGTCGAACCCTATCTCCTGCCCCTGCCGGACAGGGCGAAGGTAAAGACAAGGGCGACCACGAGAACCACGCCCTTGACGAAATCCTGCGTGTAGTAAGGCGCGTTCATCATCGTCAGGCCCTGCAGCAGCACGCCGACAAACACCGCGCCGACAGCCGTGCCGAAGGCGTTCGGCTTGGCGGCGCCGAGAACCGCGTAACCGATGAGTGCCGCAGCCACCGCGTCGAGCAACAGATTATTACCCGAGGCGATGTCGCCGCGTCCAAGCCGGGCAGCGAGCAAAATGCCGCCGATCGAGGCAAAAACTCCCGAAATCACATAGGCCCAGATTTTGTATGCCTTGACAGGCGCGCCGGCGAGTTCTGCGGCGCGTTCGTTGCTGCCGACCGCATACATCATGCGCCCGAAACGGGTGTATTCGAGAAAGAACCAGATCAGCACCGCCAGCACGAGCAGGACGACGACCGACACCGGAATGAGGTTCGGGATGAAGAAATCGAAGCGATGGCGGCCAAGCGCCAGGAACGCGGCGCCGAAGCTGCCGTTGGCGACCGAGCCGTCGGGCATGGTCATGCCGGTGGCGATCGAACGGCCTTCGGTCGGGATGCGCTGCAGGCCGACAAGCAGGAACATCATGCCGAGCGTCGCCAAAAGGTCCGGAACCCGCATATAGACGATCAGCCAGCCATTGATCAGGCCGACCACGGCGCCGATCACAAGACAGACGACGACCGCCACGACGGCGTTCTGCCCCAGCACCACCATTACATAGGCAGCCGCCATCATGGCGCTGGTGGCGACCGAGCCGATCGACAGGTCGAAGCCGCCGACGACCAGCGTGGCGGTGACGCCGAGCGCCAGAACACCGGTGATGGCGACCGACTGGAAGATGAAGACAGCACTTTGCGGCGAGACGAAACCATCGGCGGCGACGGCGAAATAGGCGATCAGCCCGAACAACAGAACGATGAAGCCGTAGCGAATAGCATTGTCGCGCAGGATCATTCAGCGCTCCCGCACGCTGGCACCGTCATTATCCAACCCGAATTCATGCCCTCTCCATTCCAATTCTCATCGTCTTCCCGCCGTCAGGCTGCGCTGTGCAACGGCCCGCCCGCCACTTCGGCCAGTAGCCGCTCGAGATCGACATCGGTATTGCGGTGCTCGCCGACGATCGTCTGCTCCGACATCACCATGATGCGATCGGCCGTCTCCAGGGCTTCGTCGAGTTCGGTGACGAACAGCAGCGTCGCGCGGCCGTGGGCGCTCGCCCGCAGCTTTGCGGCGATATCGCGTCTGGCCGAGATGTCCACACCTTGAAACGGCTCGTCGAGGATGAAAAGCCTTGCCGCCTGCGACATCCAGCGGGCGACCATCACCTTCTGCTGATTGCCGCCGGAAAGCGACGCCATCTCGTCCCTCTCGGAGCGGCAGACGATGCCGAGCTCCTGGATCTGCTGGCGGGCAATGGCCCGTTCGATACGGTGTTTGAGAACGCCGAGACGCGACATGCGGCTGTGGAACGGCAGGCTGATGTTTTCCTGGATGTTGAAGTCGCCGACGATGCCGTTTTCGCCTCGGTCCTTGGCGACGAGAAACACACCGGCGGCAATCGCTTCGCCGGTCGATGCCGGAGCATAAGGTTTCCCGTTCAGCACCATGGTCCCGGCCAGCGGCTGGCGCAGGCCGAACAGCGTCTCGGCGAGCGCGGTCTTGCCGACACCGACAAGGCCGGTGATGGCAACGACCTCGCCATCGCCGAGCGTCAGCGAGATCGGCCTGGCGCCTTCAGCAATCCGCAGCGCGTCGGCAGTGAAAATTGCTTTGGCCGAATTCCTGGCGACGATCCGCTCGAGCTGGATCTTACGGCCGAGCATGGCGTTGACCGCACCTTCGTAATCCAGCGGCTTCTTGTCGAAGATGCCTGAGATGACCCCGTCGCGCATCGAAATGATGCGATCGGCAAGCCGCCTGATGTCCGACATACGGTGCGAGATGTAGAGGATCGCCACGCCTTGCTGGCGGAGCCGGTCGAGCAATGCGAACAGCCGGTCGGCCTCGGCGCTGGACAGCGAGGAAGTCGGCTCGTCGAGGATCAGCACTTTCGGCCGGTGCGCCATGGCGCGGGCGATCGCCACCATCTGGCGGTCGGCCAGAGAGAGATCGCTGATCCGGGCCTTGAGGTCGATGGCCAGTCCCATGCGATCGGCCACCGCCTTTGCCTCGCGACGCACCCGGCCTGGATTGAACAGCGTCGGCACGCCGCTGCCGCTCAGCCTGTCGAGGGTAAGGTTGGTGGCGACGTCGAGGTCGGCGACGACACCGTCATTGATGTTCTGGTGGACGGTAACGACGCCGGCGCGGATCGCCTCCGCCGGGGTTTTCGGGTCGAACTCATGACCGGCAAGCGACATCGAGCCGCCGCCATGGTCGTAGACGCCACTGATGATCTTGACGAGGGTGGATTTGCCGGCGCCGTTGGCGCCCATCAGCACGGTCACTTCGCCGGCATGCAATTCGAGCGAGACGCCGCCAAGCACCTCGATATGGCCAAAGGATTTCCTCAGGCCGTCGACGCGGAACACGGCATCATTGCCCATTCGTTCCTCCCTGACCATGACGCTATGGGCTATATCGGCAATTGTCAACACGATTGACAATTGCCAGCAGGCTTCCTAGCTTGGCCCGACCGCGTTGGCTCCGCTATCATCGGAGCACATGAGCGGGAGGTGAGGATGACTGGGAAATCGCCGTTCGAAGCACTGTCGGTCGAGACACTGGCGGGCCGTCTCGGTGCCAACGAGCCCCTGTGTTCGCAGATCGGCAAGGATACGAGCCAGTGGAAGGTTCGTGAAGTCGGCGATGGCAATCTGAACCTGGTGTTCATCGTCGAGGGTGCTGAGGGTGCGGCCGTCGTCAAGCAGGCCCTGCCCTACGTCCGGCTGGTCGGCGACAGCTGGCCGCTGCCGCTAAAACGCTCCTTCTTCGAATACCATGCGCTGACGCGGCAACAGGCGCGGGCGCCGGGTTCGGTGCCCGATATCTATCACTTCGACGAAGGCCAGGCGCTGATCATCATGGAGTATCTGTCGCCGCACATTATCCTGCGGCGGGCGCTGATCGAAGGCCGGCAATTGCCCAACATCGCGACAGACATCGGCTTGTTCATGGCCCGCACGTTGTTTCGCGGCTCCGACCTGCATATGGCGACCAAGGACCGCAAGGCCGATCTGGCACTGTTCGCCGACAATGTCGAACTCTGCGACATCACCGAGAACCTGGTTTTCTCGGATCCGTATTTCGATGCCAAGATGAACCGGCACACCAGCCCGCAGCTCGATGGCATTGTCGCCGAGCTGCGCGCCGACCGCGACCTCAAGGTCGAGGCGCAGCGCATGAAGCACATCTTCGCTGCCAATGCCGAGACGCTGCTGCATGGCGACCTGCATTCCGGCTCGATCATGGTCACCGACACCGAAACGAGGATGATCGACCCCGAATTCGCCTTCTACGGGCCGATCGCCTTCGACGTCGGCATGCTGCTCGCCAATTTCTGGATGGCGTTCTTCTCGCAGCGCGGCCATGAACAGGACGGAAGCCGCGACGCCATGCGTGACTATCTGCTCGGCGTTACGGTCGAGACATGGTCGGTGTTTCGCGCCGAGTTCTCGCATCTGTGGCGAACCGAGCGTACCGGCATGCTCTACCAGAAGAGCCTGTTCGAAGATCAGGGCGACAGGCTTGGCGCCGAGCAGGCGCTAGACCACATGCTGCATTCGATCTGGACCGATCTGCTCGGCTTTGCCGGCGTCGAGGTTCACCGGCGAATTCTCGGCCTTGCCCACAATGCCGATTTCGAGACCATTGCCGATCCGGATCTGCGCGCCAGATGTGAGGCAAAGGCGCTGAAATTCGGCCGCCACCTCGCCGTCAACCGGCGCCAGATCCACAGCATCGACGAGGTCAACCGGTTGGCCGCGCTGATCGAACGGGAGAGCAGGATTTGAACGTCGGCGACCGCCACTACCGCACCATCTGGCCGAGTGACGACGGGCGTTCGGTGGAGATCATCGACCAGCGCTGGCTGCCGCATGATTTCCGTATCGAAAAGATCGATACCGTCGCCGGCATCGCCACGGCAATCCGCGACATGTGGGTTCGCGGGGCGCCGCTGATCGGCGTCACCGCGGCCTATGGCGTCGCCATGCAGATGGCCGACGATCCGTCGGATGCAGCACTCGACGCCGTCTGGGCAACGTTGCACGAAACGCGCCCGACGGCGATCAATTTGCGCTGGGCGCTGAACGAAATGCAGCGCTTCCTGCTGACGCTTCCCCTGGCAGAACGTGCCGCGGCTGCCTATCGGCGTGCCGGCGAGATCGCCGACGAGGATGTCGGCCTCAACCGCGCCATCGGCGCCCATGGGCTCGAAATCATCAAGGCGATCGCGGCGCGCAAGCAGCCGGGCGAACCGGTCAATATCCTGACCCACTGCAACGCCGGCTGGCTGGCCACGGTCGACTACGGCACCGCCACCGCGCCGATCTATCTGGCGACGGAAGCCGGCATTCCAGTCCATGTCTATGTCGACGAAACGCGACCCCGCAACCAGGGTGCCCAATTGACCGCCTGGGAGATGGCGGGCCACGGCGTGCCGCATACGCTGATCGTCGACAATGCCGGCGGCCATCTGATGCAGCGCGGCCAGATCGACATGGTCGTCGTCGGCACCGACAGGACCACCGCCGACGGCGATGTCTGCAATAAGATCGGTACCTATCTCAAGGCGCTCGCCGCCGACGACAACGACGTGCCGTTCTATGTCGCGCTGCCGTCGCCGACGATCGACTGGACCGTGGGCGACGGGCTGGCCGACATCCCGATCGAACAGCGCTCGCCCGACGAGGTCTCACTGGTCTGGGGCAAGACCGCTTCCGGTGAGATCGCCCAGGTCCGCGTATCGCCGGAAGCCACGCCGGCGGCCAATCCGGCCTTCGACGTGACGCCGGCGCGGCTGGTCACCGGCTTGATCACCGAACGCGGTGTCGCTACGGCCTCGCGCGAAGGCCTGAGGGCGATGTTTCCCGAGCGCGGATGATCCGCTTTGCCGAGAGGGCGCTCCGGATTTGCCTGATCTCACGATTTCTTGAACACGGCACGGTTAAAAACGCCCGTTGCCTGTCCCACATGGACGGCCGTATGCGTAGCGGCGGGGCGGCGCCCAACGCTCGAAGCCGGGGTTGCCCACGGCTCGGCGAGTGAACCAGCGGGATACCGCGATGTCATTCAGACCATTGCTTGGTGACGGACGGGTTCGGAGCCAGGACGAGAAGTCGGAGCCCCTGCAAACCGCGTCATGGGTCAGCTCCTCGATCGTCTTCGACAACCGGCGGTGGGCGTGCCGGGAGGCGGAGCTCCGCTGGACAGCCCCTCATCATCTGATCGTGCTGACCGAAGAAGGCGGCACGTCCCATACATCCATCCGGCACGAGGCACGATCCCTTTACGACGGAATGGACCGTCCCGGAGCCCTCACCTTCGTCCCGGCAGGCGCGGAACGACAGGGCTTCTATCGCGATGTAAACCTCTCCTATTCAGCCCTGTGGATCGATCCCGATATCGGGCTTCCCGGATGCGAACGCCTGAGGAACCTGCCTATACTGGTAAACAAGAAAGACGCGGTCGTCGCCACGCTGCTGAGTTCGCTTCGTGACGAGATGGCACTCGGCCACAAGCCAGACACTGCCTATGTCGAGCATCTGGTCGCCCTCGTCAGTCTCCGCGTGGCCAACCTGAGCCGGGAGCAACCGCGGTTAGTACGTCACGGCTGTCTCAGCCGCCGGGCACTTGGTCGCGTTCGGGATTACATCGATGCGCATATGAATTCCGACATTTCGCTAAGCGAGCTGGCAGCCGCCGCGGGCATGGCCGTCGACAGTTTTGCGCGTCGCTTCAAGGCGACGACCGGCCTTGCACCCTACGCCTATGTGATCGAGGAACGGGTGCGGCGAGCGGAGGCGCTGCTGCGCGAAACGGGTTTGTCGATCGGTGTCATTGCCTTTCGGCTTGGCTTCTCAAGCCAGAGCCACTTCACCACGACCTTCCGACGTCTGAGGGGCATGACGCCTCGTGCCTATCGGCTGAATTCTTCTCCAGAATCCTGATAGTGCCGCCGGTTTCTTGAAAGAAAGCCGCCGCCCGCACTCCCACCTCCGGTGTCGTTGGGTGACAGAACCCGAGGGTTCGCTCGGGTCAAGTTGCCGTCTGCGCTTCATTGCGGCTGGGAGATCATGCATGGCCAAAACGGACAACAGGAGCGGGCCGACGCGTCGGATGGTATTGGAAGGCGGTGTTGCGACCGGGGTGCTCCTGGTTACTGGACTACCGGTTGACGCCGAGCCGGCCGAGACCGTCACGGCGGCTGCATCGTCCTCGCCGCTACCGACGATGACGATGTCGTTACGGATCAACGCGAAGGATCTTGCCGTCGAGCTCGACCCGCGGACGACGTTGCTCGACGCCCTGCGCAACCATCTCGGCCTCACCGGCTCGAAGAAGGGCTGCGACCACGGCCAGTGCGGCGCATGCACGGTGCTCGTCGATGGGCGCCGGATCAATTCCTGCCTGACGCTTGCCGCAATGCATGAAGGCGACGAGATCACCACTATCGAGGGCCTTGCCGAGGGTGACCGGCTGCATCCGGTCCAGGCCGCCTTCATCGCCCGCGACGGTTTCCAGTGCGGCTACTGTACGCCAGGCCAGATCTGCTCGGCGGTTGGCATGCTGGGCGAGGCGCGGGCCGGTTGGCCAAGCCATGCGAGCGCCGACGTGGCAGCGGCTTCCGTCGCTCTCACCGATGCCGAGATCCGCGAGCGGATGAGCGGCAACATCTGCCGTTGCGCCGCCTATCCGAACATTGTCGCTGCAATCCGCGACGCGGCAGAGGAGGCATGAGCAATGCAGTCCTTCACTTATGAACGTGCGGCGAGTGCTGAGCAGGCGGCGGCCGCGGTTGCGGCCCGGCCGGACGCCAAGTTCATCAGCGGCGGCACCAACCTGCTCGACCTGATGAAGCTCGAGATCGAGCGCCCAGCGCATCTCGTCGACATCAGCCGGCTGCCGCTTGATCGGATCGAGGAGACGGCGGAAGGCGGACTTCGGATCGGTGCCCAGGTCCGCAATAGCGATCTTGCCGCCGACCCGCGGGTAAGGTCGCGCTATCCGATGCTCACGCAAGCGCTGCTGGCGGGAGCGTCCGGACAGATACGCAACAAGGCCTCGACCAGCGGCAATCTCCTGCAGCGCACGCGCTGTCCCTATTTCTACGACCGCAACATGCCCTGCAACAAGCGCCAGCCGGGTTCGGGCTGCGCGGCACTTCAGGGCTTCAATCGCATGCACGCCGTACTCGGCGCGAGCGAAGCCTGCATTGCGGTCCATCCCTCCGACATGGCGGTCGCCATGTCCGGGCTCGACGCCAGGATTGAGACCGTCTCGCCCGGCGGCGAGACCCGCACGATCCCGATCGGCGATTTCCATCGGTTGCCCGAGGCGACGCCCCAGGTGGAGACCGTGCTCGGCCACGGCGAAATAGTCGTCTCGGTTGCCCTGCCGCCGCCGCCACCCGGCCGACAGGTTTACCGCAAGGTGCGCGACCGTGCTTCCTACGCCTTCGCGCTGGTGTCGGTGGCAGCAATCGTCGAGAAAAGCGGCGACCGTATCCGAAGCACTCGGATCGCCATGGGCGGCGTGGCAGCGAAACCCTGGCGCGCGACGGAGGCGGAGCGCGCGCTGGCAGGCGCGGCGGCATCCGACGGTGCCTTTAGCGACGCGGCCGAAGCCGCGCTCGCCGGAGCCGTCGGTCATGGCGCCAATGGTTTCAAGATCCCGCTGGCGAAACGGACGATACGGCACACGCTGGCTGCTGCCGCCGAGAGTGCATGAGGCGATGCGATGACAGAGACGACGACCCCGAACCGCTGTTCCCAGATGCCGGCGCCGAGCAGGAGATCGATATGAAACTCACGCGACGCGCCGTTGCCGCCGCGGGTGGCGGCCTTCTCGTCTCTGCCGCCACAGCCTGGGGCGCCACATCCGACCCGGGAGCTCGTCACGGGCTCGAGGCCGCCGTAGACGCCTTCTTTGCCGGCTGGGCCTCTGGCGACTGGACGGCATTCCTTGACTGTTGCGATGAGACGATGACCTTCCAATTCCCTGTCGGCGAGCAACGAGGCCGACACGGACCGCCAGAGGGCAAACGGGCACTCGCAGCCTGGACCGCCGCGCATCAAGCGCAGGGGAACAGGATCACGAAATCGACCGTCGATCTCAAGCTCTTCGCCGCCGACTGGGTCATCGTCTGCGATCGCGGGAGCGGGACAATCGGTGGCGCACCCTACACTGGCCTGCATGCGATCTTCATGCGAGCCGGCCCAACAGGGAGGCTGGTCGAGTTTCGCGAGTATTTCGGCGAGATCGCCGCGTGAGCTCCGGCCGCCGCGCGACGAACATAAAGGTGCGAGGAAGCGCGTCGTCGCGGCCTCGATGCCTCCGAACTCCAGATGAAAAATCTTTAGGTGACTTATGAACGAGACCATACCCGGACTGCCCGGCTCCGCCACCCATTCAAGGGTGAAACCTCGTGCCGATGCTGGCATCATCGGGCGGCCGATCGACCGCATCGACGGTCCGCTCAAAGTGACGGGCGGCGCCACATACGCTTACGAGAATGAGCTGGATGGTACAGCCTATGGCTACATTCTCGGCGCCTCCGTCGCCAAGGGCCGCATCGCCGAGATCGACACGGCCGAAGCCGAACGGGCGCCGGCAGTGCTGCTCGTCATGACGCACCGGAATGCGCCGGCCCAGCCGGATTTCGGCCCAACGGTCACGCCAACGGTGCCGGAGGTCTTCACGCGCCCCCGGCCCGCGCTCAACAGCGATCGGGTACGGCATTACGACGAGCCGGTCGCGCTGGTCATTGCGGAGACGTTCGAGGCTGCACGCGCTGCTGCGGGCCTCATCAGAGTACGCTACGACGAGGAGCCGGGCCTCTACGATCTACCGGGACATATCGCCGACGCCTACGCGCCAAAGCGGACCAATGCCGGCTTCGAGACCGACAGCGTGGTCGGCGACTTCGAGCGCGCCTTTGCGACGGCGCCGATCAAGATCGACTCCACTTACGGGACCCCCTTCGAACATCACAATCCGATGGAGCCGCATGCGACGCTTGCTGCCTGGTCAGGCAACGAGCTGACGATCCGAACATCGGCGCAGACCCTCGCGAACTTCCGGGCCGGGGTCGCCAGCACGCTTCGCATCCCGCTCGAGCGAGTGCGCATCGTCAGCCCCTTCATCGGCGGAGGCTTCGGCTCCAAGCTGATTGCCCATGCCGACACGATCCTGGCCGCACTTGCAGCGCAGGTGCTGCAGCGCCCCGTGAAGATCGCGCTGACGCGACAACAGATGTTCGCCAATGCCGGTCATCGCGCAGAGATGGTCCAACAGGTACGTCTCGGCGCGGACACTGACGGGCGGCTCACCGGGATCGCGCACGATGTCTGGTCGGCAACGTCCAGCTTCGAGGAGTACTGCGAACAAACGGCAGTTTTTGCGCGCTCGCTCTACGCGGCGCCGAACCGTCTCACCCGCCATCGCCTGGTTCCGCTGGACATCAACCGCGGCGAATGGATGCGCTCGCCCGGCGAAGCGCCCGGCATGCTGGCTTTCGAATGCGCCATGGATGAGCTCGCCGAGCGCGCCGGTCTGGACCCGATCGAACTCAGGATCCGCAACGAACCGGCACAGGATCCCGAGCGCGGCGTGCCGTTCTCCACCCGCAATCTCGTCGCCTGCATGGAGGAAGGCGCCCGCCGTTTCGGCTGGGAGCGGAGAAACCCGACACCGGGCCGAACTCGGGAGGGCCGCAAGCTTATCGGCCACGGCATGGCGGCGGCGATCCGTCCGAACTATATCGGCGCGGCGACGGCGCGGGTTGCGATCGACCGGGACGGTCGGGTGACGGCGCGGCTCGACATGACCGATATTGGGACCGGCACCTATACGATCCTGACCCAGATTGCCGCCGAGAGCCTCGGCCTGCCGATCTCGTCCGTCAAGGTGGAGCTCGGCGACAGCCGCTTCCCGCGTACCGCCGGCTCCGGCGGGTCCTGGGGCGCAGCAAGCGCGGGTTCGGCCTTGCATAATGCATGCAACGTCCTCAAGAAACAGATCCTGGAGGCGGCGCAGTCGAACGAAGCCTCGCCGTTGCGCGGCGCGAACGCCACCGAGGCAAGCTTTGCCGACGGCGAGGTCAGGGTCGGCCAGCGATCGGCGAGCCTGGCCGATCTTATCCGAGGGATCTCTCCCGACGGGCTCGAAGCCGAAGGCTCCGTAGCCGCGGGCGCCACCACCCAGTCATACAAGACCTATTCGCAGCATTCCTATGGCGCGCATTTCGCAGAGGTCGCTGTCGATTGCGATACCGGTGAAATCCGCATGCGCCGGATGCTGGCTGTGATCGGCGCGGGCCGTATCCTCAACGCCAAGACCGCGCGCTCGCAAATCATCGGCGGCATGACCTGGGGGATCGGTGCAGCGCTGATGGAGCAGACGGTGCTCGACCCGCGCTACGGCCACTTCGTCAATCACGATCTTGCCGAGTATCATGTGCCGGTCAATGGCGATGTCCCCGATATGGAGGTCGCCTTCCTCGAGGAAGACGACGACAAGGCCAACCCGCTTGGCGCAAAGGGTCTCGGCGAGCTCGGCGTGTGCGGTGCGGGGGCTGCTGTCGCCAACGCCGTTTACAACGCGGCCGGCGTGCGAGTGCGTGAATTTCCCATCACCTTGGACAAGGTGCTGCCTGCCTTACCTGTGATCGCCATTTGACGCTCTCCTCCCTCGCCCTCAACGGTGACCAGGTCGAAACGGATCGCTATTTCTGCGCCATCGATGACGATGCCGGTGGTTGACAGCGCTTTCCGGTCCTTCCATACAAACGCCGTCAATGTTCTCAGGGCGGGCCGAAAGTCCCCACCGGCGGTAAGGGTCTCGGCCCAAGCCCGCGAGCGCTTTCCGGTTAGCCGGAGGGGTCAGCAGATCCGGTGTGATTCCGGAGCCGACGGTCACAGTCCGGATGGAAGAGAACGAAATGGAAGACGGTCCGCTTTCGCGGTTCGGACTCCATATCGTGCGTCCTGATTCTGGTTCGAAACGGAAGGATGGACCCATGAATCAGCATTCCCACAACGACTATGAAACGATCCGCGTTGCCGTCATTCGCGCGCGTTGGCATGCCGATATCGTCGACCAATGCGTTGAAGCATTCGAGGCGGAACTGGCGGTTCTCGGAGAGAAACGCGTTGCCGTCGATGTCTTCGATGTGCCTGGCGCTTATGAGATTCCCCTGCATGCAAAGACGCTTGCCGTGACCGGCCGCTATGCCGCTATCCTCGGCGCCGCGTTCGTCGTCAATGGCGGCATCTACCGGCACGAGTTTGTTGCAAGCGCGGTCATCGACGGCATGATGAATGTGCAATTGTCGACTGGCGTGCCGGTGCTTTCGGCGGTGCTGACGCCGCATAATTACCATGACAGCGCGGACCATCACCGCTTCTTCTTCGAGCATTTCAGGGTCAAAGGCAAAGAGGCGGCCAGTGCCTGCGTGCAACTGCTGGCGGCACGCGAACACATCGCGGCGTGAAACCTCCACCGCCGGGTGGAAATCCCGGTAAGGCGCTGTAGTATCTCACGAAGCAGGAGGATGCCGGTGCAGACCAAGAAGATCATCAATGACGGCAATCGCTCCGTCGACGAGATGCTGGAGGGTATTCTGGCCGCGCATCCGCGCCACCTCAGAAGCGCGGACGGCAGTCCGCGCGCCATTATCGCCCGCGACGGACCGCGCCCAGACAAGGTCGGCCTTGTCATCGGCGGCGGCTCGGGCCATGAGCCGACCTTCCTCGGCTTCGTCGGCAAGGGGCTGGCCGACGCCGCCGCGATCGGCAATGTCTTCGCCTCGCCGCCGCCGGACCCGATCCTCGAATGCGCCCAGGCGGCCAGCGGTGGCGCCGGCGTGCTGTTCATGTACGGCAACTATGCCGGCGACGTGATGAACTTCGACATGGCCGCCGAAATGGCGGCAATGGACGACATCGAGGTGCGCACCGTGCTGACCACCGACGATGTCGCCTCGGCGCCGCGCGACCAGAGGCAGAAGCGGCGCGGCGTCGCCGGCAATTTCTTCATCTTCAAGGCCGCCGGTGCCGCATGCGACCAGATGCTGTCATTCGATGAATGCGAGCGTATCGCCAGGAAAGCCAACGATCACACCTTCACCATGGGCGTGGCGCTGTCGCCCTGCTCGCTGCCGCAGACCCGCCGGCCCAATTTCGAGATCGGCCCGGACGAAATGGAGATCGGCATGGGCATCCACGGCGAGCCAGGCACCGCGCGTGGAAAGTTGAAAACGGCCGACGAGATCACCGACGAAATGCTGGACAAGGTCCTCGACGAGATGGCGCCGGCGCGCGGCGATAAGGTCGCCGTTCTGGTCAATTCGCTCGGCTCAACGCCGTTGATGGAGCTCTACATTATGAACCGACGCGTCAAGCAGAGGCTGGATGACGTCGGTATTTCCGTCCACGCGACCTGGGTCGGCAATTACTGCACCTCTCTCGAAATGGCCGGCGCCTCGGTGACGCTGATGCATCTCGACGGCGAGTTGCAGGGGATGCTCGACCATCCTTGCGACTGCGCCATGTTCCGCGCCGGCTGAGAAAGCATCATGACCTCGATCGATTCAGTCGGCTTGAAAAGAATGTTCGATGAGATCGCGGCGGCGATCGACGCCGACAAGGACAGGCTCTGCCAACTCGACGGCGTCATCGGCGACGCCGACCATGGCATCGCCATGGCACTAGGCTTCACTGCTGCGCGCGATGCACTAGCGCAACTCGACCTCGCGGCGACCGAGCCGACGGCGCTGCTCAACACTGCGGCGAAATCCTTCCTCAACGCGGTCGGCGCCTCGTCAGGCCCGCTCTATGCGACCGCCTTCATGCGCGGTGCGGCCGCCGTCAAAGGCAAGGCAATTCTGGAGGACGCTGACATCATCGCCATGCTCCGGGCGATGGCGCAAGGCATCCAGGATCGCGGCAAGGCCGAGCTCGGCGAAAAGACCATGGTCGACGCCTGGCTGCCGGCGGCGCAAGCAGCGGGTGCCGCGCAGGAAGCTGGCAAGAGCCTGTCCGAGAGCCTGGAGGCTGCACTTGCAGCGGCCGAACGAGGTGCCGAGGCGACCAAGGACATGATCGCCGCCAAGGGCCGCTCATCGCGGCTCGGCGAGCGCTCGCTCGGGCATATGGACCCCGGCGCCGCATCGGCGGTGACGATCATCAGAGCGATGCGGAACAGTCTGGCTTAACCCCGCTTCGCCGCGTCGAGCCTGTCGATCGCCTGGACATTGCCGGCCGATGGTCCCTTCTCATCGAATTCCGATGCAAGCCATGCATCGACGATCGACTTGGCCAGTTCCGGGCCGATGACGCGGGCGCCCATGGTGATGATCTGGGCGTTGTTGGATTTTGCCGCGCGCTCGGCCGAATAGGTGTCGTGGGTGAGTGCGGCGCGAATGCCGGGCACCTTGTTGGCGGATATGGATACGCCGATGCCGGTGCCGCAAAACAGGATGCCGCGATCGTTTTCGCCGTCCAGGATGGTCTGCGCGAGCTTCTGTGACAGGTCGGCATAGTAGCCCGACTGGCTGAGGTCGCTAACCGTGAGGCCGGGCTGGGTAGCGAGGTGAGCGGCAATGACGTCGAGCAGCGGCTTGCCGGCGCTATCAGCTCCAATGGCAATTTTCATGTTCCGTTTCCTTCCTGTTTGATGATTCAGATCGCCGCCGAGGCGCGCTTGAGGATGTCGATATAGCCGTCCGCCTGCCAGGCCGAGCGGCCGATGAACAAGCCGTCGATGTTGGGCTGGCCGACCAGTTCGGCGGCATTTTGAGGATTGACGCTGCCGCCATAAAGCACCGGCGGCACCGCCGGCAGCAGGTCGCGTGCGATTTTCTTGATTAGCGCCTGCTGCCTGTCGGCATAGTCCGAACTGGCCGGCACGCCCTTGTCGCCGATCGCCCAGACGGGCTCATAGGCAAACAGGATCGTCGCCGCCTTCGCCGCGCCTTCGAGAAACTGCAGCGCGCCGTGCACCTGCAAGGCCAGCACCGCAGCGGCCTGCCCGCTGTCGCGTTGAGCCAAGGTCTCGCCGACGCAGATGAGTGGCACGAGACCGTGCTTCACCGCCGCCGCAGTCTTCAGCCCGACAGCCTTGTCGGTCTCGCCGAAATGCTCGCGCCGTTCGCTGTGGCCGAGCTCGACCATGTCGAGCCCGCAGTCTTTCAGCATGACCGGCGAGATCTCGCCGGTCCAGGCACCGGCGTCGGCCCAATGCATGTTCTGCGCGCCGACCTTGATGCGCGTCGGCGACAGCGCTTTCTTGACCTCGCGGATCGCCGTGAAGGGCGGGATGACGAAAGGCTGGATGCGCTCGTCGAAACCGGGGACGAACTCCGCCAGCGCCTCGGCGAAAGCCAACGCCTCGGCGAGCGTCTTGTTCATTTTCCAGCTGGTGCCGACCCAATAAACCATACGTGCCCTCCTATTCTGCGATCACTGTCAGCGAAACGCCGGCACCATCCAGCGCGGCGCGCATCTGCGGCTGCGGCTCGCGGCCGGTGAAGACCGTGTCAAAGGCCTTGAGATCTGTCAGGAAGTGCAAGGCAGTGCGGCCGAATTTCCCATGATCGACCAGCAGATATTTGCGCGCTGCTGCGGCCATCATCAGCCGTTTGGTCTGGACCACTTCCTGATCCTGGTGAAAGGCAGAGGCACCATGGATGGCCGATGACGACAGGAACGCGACATCGGCGCGCAATGACTTCAGCGTGTCCTCGGCGAGCAGGCCGAAGAAGCCGTGAAACTTCTTGTTGTATTGGCCGCCGAGCGCAATCAGGTTGATGCCGGCAACGCCCGCCAAATCCTGGATGACAGCCAGATTGTTCGAGATCACCGTCAGCGGACGCAGATCGGCAAGATGCCGAGCAACGCCGCCCGCGGTTGAGCCGTCGTCGATGATCACCGTCTGACCCGGTTCGATCATCGTCACGGCAGCGGCGGCGATGCGCTTCTTCTCGTCGCCGGCCAGCCGCTGGCGGTAGCGGAAATCGCTCTCGAAAAGGCTGCTCGGCTGGATCGAGGCGCCGCCGCGCACCTTGCGCAGGAAGCCGCTTTCCTCGAGCTCGTCGAGGTCGCGGTGGACAGTCATCTTTGACACGCCGAAGCGTGAGGCAAGATCGTCGACACTGGCGGTGCCGATGTCCATCAGAAAATCCATGATGCCTTGGCGACGGCCGTCGCTCTTCATTTCCGCGGCTTCCTCGGGCAATCCGGTTCCGAGATATAACAGCAAACGTCGCACAAGCCACCAAATTTTTGTGATAATGTTATATCTCTATGGGATATCATGACGCTTCTGGTCGCGTCCTGTAACAAGAATTGCTGCTGGCCGAGCGCCCAGCGGTTGCGGTGGCGCGGAAATCCGGCCAGAAGCATCAGGGGCTCGACGACAACCGAACGGCCCGCAAACACTGGCTCGAAACCGGATACGGGAGACTACTGAGTGGCTCGCATCACACTGAGACAATTGCTCGATCATGCCGCCGAATACGGCTATGGCGTGCCTGCCTTCAACATGAACAATATGGAACAGGGCCTCGCCATCATGGAGGCAGCCGAGGAGACCAAATCGCCGGTTATCCTGCAGGCGAGCCGCGGCGCGCGAGCCTACGCCAACGATGTGGTGCTGGCCAAGCTGATCGACGCGCTGGTCGAAATCCATCCCGATATCCCGGTCTGCATGCATCTCGACCATGGCAACAACGAAGCGACCTGCGTCACCGCGATCCAGCACGGCTTCACCTCCGTGATGATGGACGGATCGCTGAGGGAAGACGGCAAGACGCCGGCCGACTACGCCTATAATTCCGGCATCACCCGCCGCGTCGTCGACATGGCGCATTGGGGCGGCGTCTCGGTGGAAGGCGAGATCGGCGTCCTTGGATCGCTTGAGATGGGCGGCGGCGAGCAGGAAGACGGCCATGGCGTCGAGGGCGTCATCAGCCACGACCAGCTGCTGACCGACCCGGTGCAGGCCGAACAATTCGTGCGCGACACCCGTGTCGATGCGCTGGCCGTCGCCATGGGCACCAGCCACGGCGCCTACAAGTTCAGCCGCAAGCCGGACGGCGCTGTACTGGCCATGAACGTCATCGAGGAAATCCACCGCCGTCTGCCGAGCATGCATCTCGTCATGCACGGCTCGTCCTCGGTGCCGGAGGAGTTGCAGGAGATCATCAACAAATATGGCGGCCAGATGAAGCCGACATGGGGCGTGCCGGTCGAAGAGATCCAGCGCGGCATCAAGCACGGGGTGCGCAAGATCAATATCGATACCGACAACCGCATGGCGCTGACCGGCGCAATCCGCAAGGTGCTGACCGAGAACCCGAGCGAATTCGATCCGCGCAAATATCTGACGCCGGCAATGGCCGCGATGCGGAAGCTGTGCAAGGAGCGCTTCGAGCAATTCGGCACCGCCGGCAACGCACCGAAGATCAAGCCGGTGCCGCTGTCGGAAATGGCCAAGCGCTACAAGTCCGGAAGCCTCGATCCGAAATTTGGCTGACGTATTCCGGTTCTGAGCAGGAGCTGCCTCAGCTCCTGCTCATCCGATCATTCTCGCGGCAAGAGATCGGCCCTGCCGGTCTCGATAAATGGTGCCCAGTAGTCGACCGACTCGCGGATCATGGCGATGACCTGGTGGTCGACGGGCTCGCGCTCGCGGAACGACAATTCGAGGCAGATCTCGTTGTCGACGCCGCCGCCACGGCGAACCGTCTCCAGCAGCTTTTCCGGCGTGATGCGGCCGTCCTTGTTGTGAGCGGCAATGAACGGCCAGTGACCACCCTTGTTCATCGACGACTGCTTGACGTGGATGATCGGCGATTGCCTGGGAAAGGCTTCGGCCCAGGCATAAGGGTCGGTGTCCGCCGGATTGCTCGAGGTCACGTCGCCATGGTCGATGTCGACCATCATCTTGAACGGGACGGCCATGCCGGCCGCTTCGATCTCGCGCTGCAGTGCCCGGCAGCTTTCGATCGTATGGCCGAATTCGCGGCCGACCGACATCGGCTCCCAGAACAGGTAGGTCAAGCCGGCTGCTTTGGCATGCTCGGCGACCTCGCGCCAGCATTCCAGCGCGATGTCGAAAAGCCGCGCGCGACGCTCCGGATTGTCGTAATCCCGGTGGGTGAAGATCGCGAATTGCGTGCCCATGCCCGCGGCGCCGAGCTCGGCCGAAACTTCTGAAAAGGTCTTGAACCAGTCGACGTAGTAGCGCCGCACGTCGGCATCGGGATGGCCGAAATGATTGAGCCGGCCGTAAGGGCCGGTCATCGCGGAGGTCACGCGCACACCGGTGCGGTTGAGCGCGGAGCGGAACAGGCGGACGAATTTGGCGATCGTCGCCGCCGGCCAGCCGGGATTGACGAATTCATGGGTGAGTTGGACGTCCCTGATACCGATCTGATAGGCGATCGCGTCGATCAGGTCGTCCGGCTCCGCAAAGCGGTTGACCAGCGGATTGGTGTTGAGCGAAAGCGTAAAGGCCATCAGCCGGCCTTTGCCAGCCGGCTCGAGCACCAGTCCTCGAAGGCGGTTCTTTCCTCGGCGGACAGATGCAGGCCGTGCTTGGTGCGCCTTTCGAGAATATCGGCGGCGGTCTCGGCCCATTCATGCTCGAACAGGTAGTTGGCTTCGCGCTCGAAAAAATCCCTGCCGAAGCGCCGGCCCAGTTCGGCGAGCGAGGTGGCCGCGCCGACCAGATCGCGCGTCCTTGTGCCGTAGAGCCTGCCGTAATGCTTGACCAGCGATGCCGGCATCCAGGGAAATTCATGGCCGAGGTCGCCCAGAAACTGCTCGAAATCGGCATTGGCGATATCGCCGCCCGGCAGGTGCCCTATCGAGGTCCACGGCTTGCCCATTTTCGGAAAGAACGGGGCGATACGGTCGAGCGCGTGCTCGGCCAATTTGCGGAAGGTGGTGATCTTGCCGCCGAAGACCGAAAGCAGCGGCGCCTGCCCAGCCGGTGCGTCGAGTTCGAATATGTAATCGCGGGTCACCGCGCTCGGATTGTCGGCATTGTCGTCATAGAGCGGCCTGACGCCGGAAAACGAGTAGACGACGTCGCTTCGTGCGAGCTGGCGCTTGAAGTAGCGATTGACTGCCTTGATCAGGTAATCGATCTCGCTCGCATCGGCGGTCACGTCCTCCGGTCGCCCTTCATAGGGAATGTCAGTGGTGCCGATCAGCGCCAGATCGTTCTGATAGGGATTGATGAAGATCACCCGCTTGTCGCTGTTCTGAACGAGATAGGCCTGCCGCCCTTCCCAGAATTTCGGCACAACGATGTGGCTGCCCTTGACCAGGCGCACGTTGCGCCTGGAATTCTGGCCGGCGACGCGGTTGATGACGTCGTTGACCCAGGGTCCGGCGGCGTTGATCAGCGCCCGTGCCCGGACTGTGGTCCTGACGCCGGTTCGACCGTCGCGCATCTCCACCGACCACAGGCCGTTTTCGCGACGGGCGGCGGTGCAGGCAGTGCGGGTGAATATCCTGGCTCCGCGCTCAGCGGCGTCGAGCGCGTCGATGACGACCAGGCGAGCGTCATCGACCCAACAGTCGGAATATTCGAAGCCGCGCTTGAAGGCGTCCTTGATCGGCGCGCCTTCGGGCGCGGTGCGCAGGTCGAGCGTACGCGTGGCCGGCAGTCGCTTGCGGCCGCCAAGATGGTCGTAGAGGAACAGGCCGAGCCGCACCAGCCAGGCCGGCCGATCATCGGGGCTGTGTGGCAGCACGAAGCGCATCGGCCAGATGATGTGTGGCGCGGATTCGAGCAGCACCTCGCGCTCGATCAGCGCCTCCCGCACCAGGCGGAACTCGTAATATTCGAGATAGCGCAAACCGCCATGAACGAGCTTTCCCGATCGCGAACTGGTGCCCTCGGCAAGATCGTCCTTTTCGCAAAGAATGACCGACAGCCCCCGGCCCGCCGCATCGCGCGCGATTCCGGCGCCATTGACACCGCCGCCGATGACGAAGAGGTCGACGATTTCGGTTTCACCGTTCATCTCGCTCTATGCCCTGTCGTCAGCATGGATTGACCGGAGGCAGCCCGGCGATGTAGCGGCGCACTTCCTCGGCCGCCTGCTCGGCCGCGTAGGTCACGGTGCGTACCGACGCGCCGGCGATATGCGGCGTCAGCGTCACGTTCGGCAGTTGCAACAGCGGCCAGTCGGCAGGCACCGGCTCGACGGCGAACGTCTCCAGCATAGCGCTGCCGATCTGCCCCGAGACGAGCGCCTCGTAGAGCGCATCGTAGTCGACCAGCGGTCCGCGCGCGGTATTGACGAAGATTACGCCGGGTTTCATCCGGGCGATGGCGTTCTTGCCGATCAGGCCGCGCGTCTCCTCGGTGACCCGGGAATGCAGCGTGACCACATCGGAGCGCGACAGCAGATCGTCCAGCGCAACCAGTTCGACGCCGGCATTGCGGTCCTCGGCGCTCAATTGCACATAGGGATCGCAAACCAGGATGCGGCAGCCGAAGGCGCGCAGCAGGCGAACCAGCCTGGTGCCGATATTGCCGTAGCCAATGACGCCGACGGTCATTTCGTTGAGCTCGCGGCCGGTGCGATCGGCGCGGTAGAGATCGCCGCGCCATTCGCCCTTGCGCAAAGCTTCGTGACCGACGCGGATCAGCCGCGTTTCAGCGAGAATGGCGCCGATGGTGAACTCGGCCACGGCGCTGGCGTTGCGGCCGGGCACATTGACCACGGTGATGCCGTGGGCCTTGGCGGCGGCCATGTCGATGTTGATCGGTCCGCCGCGCGAGACCGCAACCAGCTTGAGCGTGGGCAGGCGCTGCATCATGCTTTCGGAGAGCGGCGCAAGCTGGGTGACGAAGATTTCGGCGTCGCCGATGAAATCCACCACCTCGTCGGGATCGCCGAAATACTCCTTGACCTTGTCCAGACCAAGCGCGGCATTGCCGAATTGCATCGGCTCGTCGGGCCAAGCGGTCTCAATGCTGCGGATGTCGAGATTGTCGCCGCAGGCCGCCTCGATTTTCTCGCGAAACACTTCCGGAAGCATGAAGCGGTCGCCGATGATCGCAATTTTCTTGGGCATGCTCTTCTCAATTCACGTCGGTTTGCCTGGACGCGGCCATCGAACGCCAGACCGGCCGCAGCGCCTCATGCGCCAATGTGTAGGACGGAGCCATCGCCTCATAGGCAGCGGCAAGTTTCCGATCGCTGGGTTCGGCCGTACGGAGCAAAGGCGTGACCCATTCGCTGACGCAATCGTCCATCGATGCGTACTGGCCGACGCAGACCGCAGCAATCATTGCGGCGCCCGCAGCACCGGCCTCCTCGCGCTCGCTGGTGCGAATGTCGGCGCCGACCGCAGCACCCAGGATCTTGCGCAGAGCCGGGCTCCTGGCCGCTCCGCCGGTCAGGCGGATTTCCTTGGGCAGTGGCCCCATGGCGGCGTAGCAATCGCGTGCCGCGAAAGCCAGCCCCTCGTACACTGCGCGGACCATGTCGGCATAGCCGTGCCTGGACGAAATGCCGATGAAGCCGGCCCTGGCATTGGCATCGACGAACGGGCCGCGCTCGCCGGCCTCCGAGACATAGGGCTGGTAGAGCAGCGAGCCTGGCTCGGACGACGATATCCACTGGTCGACCAGCGTGATCATCTCGCCATTGGTCCGCGTAATACCTTGCGAGGCGAGAATGCCGGAGGCGAGGCCAAGGACCCAGTCGATATTGAGCGTTGCCGCCATGTTCGACTGCATCTGCGCAAAGACGCCGGGTGCCGGCATCGTCATCGTGTAGCCGGTTGCAGCCTCGTTGAGCAGAACCTCGTCCGACGTTTCGGCAAGCCGCATATGCATTCCGGTGGAGCCGATGATCGAGCATCCCGGCTTGCGTTCGCGATCGAACAGGCCGGCGCCGAGCGCCGTGCAGGCGACATCGACATAGGCCAGAACGACCGGTGTGCCGGCGAGCAGGCCGGTCGCATCGGCTGCTGCCACCGACAGCGAGGTGCTTTGCCTGGTGCCATCGACGATGGGCGGCAACAGATGCCGGAGATCGGTGACGCCGAGTACCTCGAGCACATCATCGCAATAGCCGCGCGTGCGGAAGTCGCCGAAGGTGAAGGTGCCCTCGGACGGGTCGGTGGCGCGGTGGCCGGTCAACTTGAAATAGAGCCAGTCCTTGCAGTGGAACGCCGTCGCTGCATTGGCAAGCATCGCGGGCATGTGGCGCTTCATGAACACGAACTGCGATCCCTGCTGGCAGGCAGCGAGCCCGCTGCCGGTCTTTTCGAAGCGCAGCCGGTCCTCCGGCCGCGCGCGGATCTCCTCGACGACCGCGGCAGCGCGCGCGTCGAGCCACAGCCAGCCCTTGGCAACCGGCTCGCCATCCTTGTCGATCAGCCAGGTACCGTCGCCCTGCCCGGTCACGGCGATGGCAATGGTCCGGCTGGCGAGATCTGGCACCTTGTCGGCAAGCTCGCGCAAGGTCGTCGCGGTATCGGCCCAGGTGCGTGTCAGGTCCTGCTCGGCGCCGCCGCCCGGCAGTGTCTCGTATTTATTGGGCAGCGCGGCGGACGCGATCTGCCTGCCCGCCGTGTCAAAGGCGACGGATTTTATGACAGACGTGCCGGCGTCGATGCCGATCAGCACATCCTGCATCAAGCAAGCTCCGTGCCGTGCGAAATGGCATTGCCGCTCGCCTGATCGAAGACGTGAAGGTTTTTCGGATCGATGCTGATCTTGATCGGCGCGCCAAGCTCCAAGCGGGTTCGGTCATGTTCGACCAGGACCAGCGAACCGCCGGCGAAATCGGCGGCGATATGGGTCTGGTCGCCGAGCCATTGATTGGCCGAAACCGTCGCCGGCACACCATCCTTCGAGCGGCGGACCGCATAGGGCCTGACGCCGATGACGACGCGCTGCCGGTTGAGCAGTTCGTCGCGAACCGGGCCGCTGAACGCATCCTTGTCGTAGTCGAGCGAAAGCCCGTCGGGCAGCTTGAGACTGATCTTGCCGGCAGCCGTGCCGACATAGGCCTCGAAGACATTCATCGGCGGCTCGCCAACGAAGGTGCCGGTGAACAGGTTTGCCGGCCGCTCCTTGAGCCTGTCAGGCGTATCGAACTGCTGCAGCACGCCGCCCTCCATGACAGCGATGCGATCGGCCAGCGCATTGGCCTCGGTCTGGTCGTGGGTGACCAGAATCGCGGTCAGGCCACGCTCCTTGATGAAATGCTTGATGCGGCCGCGCAGCACGGCGCGAAGCTGCGGCTCGAGCTGGCCCATCGGCTCGTCCAGCAGATGCAGGTCGGCCTCGCGGATCAGCGCCCGGCCGAGGCTGGCGCGCTGCTGCTGGCCGCCGGAGATCGAGCTCGGATAGCGCTCGAGAATGTCCTCGATCTCGAGCAGCTTGGCGATGTTGGCAACCTTTGCATCGACCGCACTCTTCGCCAGCCTGGCGGCCTTGAGGGCGAAGGCCATGTTCTCGCGCACGGTCAGCGGCGGGTAGAGCGAATAGCCCTCGAAGGCCATTGCGACGTTGCGCCTGACCGGCGGCAACGTGTGCACCTTGCGGCCGGCAACCGAGATGCTACCGCGCGAGACCTCTTCGAAGCCTGCGATCATACGCAATGTCGAGGTCTTGCCGCAGCCGGACGAGCCGAGCAGCGCCACGATCTCGCCCTTGGCGATTTCCATCGTCAGGTTCTTGACGGCGTGTACGCCACGGTCGATCGGACCGTAGAACTTGTCGACGCCCGAAATGGTGATTGCGGTCGGGCTCATGCCGCTTCTCCGCTGCGCAAATTGACGACGTTTTTCGAGCCGATGCGCTCGCCGCTTGTGCGATCGAACAAAAGGGCGCTTTTACTGTCGACGGCGATGTAGACCTTGCCCTCGGATTGGCCCGGTGTCCCGGACGGACGCGAGACCAGGATTTCACGGCCGCGCACGGTACGCACCAGCGTGACGATCTTCTCGTTGAGCGGCGTCTCGGCCTCGACCGTCACCGGAATGGCGCCGGGCGTGCCTTCGTCAGCAAAGGCCAGCGCTTCCGGCCGCAAACCGATCACGCAGTCGCGGCCGACCGCCGCCTCATGAGCGCCGGCAAGATGGACCTGGACGTTGGACAGGCCGACATAGATGCCCTTGGCGTCCCGCGCCGGCTTGACGTCCAGAAGGTTGATGGTCGGGTCGCCGAACAGCCGGGCAATCTCGACATTGGCCGGCTCGCGATAGATCTGCTCGGGCGTGCCGAGCTGTTTGACGACGCCCTGCGACATCACCGCGATGCGGTCGCCGAGCGCCATCGCTTCCTTGTAGTCCTGGGTGACGTAGATGACGGTCGCGCCACGATCCGCCAGCAGTCTTGGCAATTCCAGCCGCATTTCGAAGCGCAATTTGGCATCGACGTTGCGCAAGGGATCATCGAGCAGCAGCAGCGGCGGCGAGCCGACCAGGGCGCGGGCAAGCGCGGTGCGTTGCTTCTGGCCATTGGACAGCGCCCGCGGCTTGTGGCTGAGCACATGGCCGATTTTCAACAGCTTGGCGACGCTCTCGACGCCGGTCTTTATCGTGCCTTGCGATGAGTGCTTCGCCTGCAGCGGCGTCGCAATGTTATCGAACGCCGTCATATGCGGGAACAGCGCGAAGTTCTGAAATGCCATGCCGACGCCGCGGAACTCGGCGTCGAGATCGGTCATGTCCTCGCCGCCGATGAGTATCTTTCCCTCGTCGGGGTCGATGACGCCGGCCACCAGCCGCAGCAGCACGGTCTTGCCGGCGCCGGACGGCCCGAACAGGACCAGCGTTTCGCCGTCGGCGACGGTTAGCGACAGATTGTCGAGAACAGTCTGGCTTTTATAGCGCTTGACGATGTTTCGCAGTTCGAGGCTTGCCATCGGACTATCCTTTCACCGCGCCAAGCGACAGGCCTTCGACGAGATAGCGTTGCGCATAGAGCGCGAGCGCCAGCGTTGGCGTGATCGACAGCACGATCGCCGCCGAGATCTGGCCATACTGGATGCCCGAGGAGGTGATGAAGGCGAGCGCGCCGACCGTCACCGGCTGCTTGTCGGCCGAGGCGAGCACCAGCGCAAAAACGAAATTGTTCCAGGCAAAGATGAAGGCGAGCAGACCGGCAGCGGCAATGCCTGGGCCGGCGAGCGGCAGCGCGATCTTGCGGAAGGTGGCAAACCAGGAATGTCCGGCAATGCGGTAGGCGTATTCGATGTCGGCGGGAATGTCCTCGAAATAGCCGCGCACGATCCACAGGATCAACGGCAGGCAGATCAGCTGATAGACCCAGATCAGCCCGATATAGGTGTTGGCCAGCCCGAGCTTCTGGAAATAGAGGGTGAGCGGCAGGAGCACCAGCAGCGCCGGCGCAAACCGGAACGACAGCAGCGTAAAGGCAATGTCCTCCGAGCCGCGGAATTTGTGCCGCGCAAAGGCGTAGGCCGCCGGAACGCCGAGCAGCAACGCGACGGCAACCGAGGTGACCGACAGGAAGACGGAATTCCAGAGGTTGCGCATGAAGGCGATGTCGAGCGTGCCGGCCGCCGTCATCAGCTTGCCGGTGATCAAGGCAGTGTAGTTGGCGAGCGTCGGCTCGAAGACAAGCTGCGGCGGAATCCGCAGGATTGTCTCGTTGGTCTGGAACGACATCATCAGGATCCAGACGATCGGGAACATGAAGAAGATCACGACCAGCGCCAGGGCAATGCCGCGCAGGATGCGTTCGAGAAGCGAGGTGTGTTCCACGCCAGCCTCCTATGCCTGGCCGCGGGCGCGTTCGCGCAGCCGCAGCCAGTTCTTGATGAAAATGTTCGAGAGGAAATAGGTGATCGCCCACAGGATGATCATCAGTGCCGCCGAGCGGCCGACATTGGTCGACTGGAAGAAATTGAGATAGGCCTCGACCTGGAACACGGTCAGCGTGTCGCCCGGACCGCCCTGCGTCATGGCGTAGATGATGTCGAACTGCTGGATGGAATCAAGCAGGCGGAACAGGGTCGCCGTCAGGATGTAGGGGGTCAGCATCGGCAGTGTGATGCGGAAGAAGACGAAGCTGCGTGGCACGCCGTCGAGTGCTGCCGCCTCGAAGGGCTGCGTCGGCAGGCTGCGCAGGCCTGCAAGCAGCAGGATCATGATGAAGGGCGTGTAGACCCAAATGTCGACGAGCACGACGGTGAGCAGCGCCGTCGACGGAGACGAGGCCCAGCGGAAATCCTGCAACCCGATCAGGCTGGCGAGATAGCTGAGCACGCCGAAACCGGGATTGGTCATCAGCTTCCACATCAGCGCGGCGAGCGCCGGCGCCGTCATCAGCGGCATCAGCAGCATGATCGAGATGAAGTTGTTCAGCGTCGAGCGCTTTTGCAGCAGCATGGCGATGCCGAGACCGAGAAGCAGTTCAAGCACAACGGTGATGCCGGCGTAGAGCAGCGAGATCTCCAGCGTATTCCAGAACTTCGGGTCGGTGAAGAAGGAGATATAGTTGTCGCCCCAGTTGAACTGCCGCGCCCAGGGCTGGCTCAACCGGTAGCGCTGGAACGAATAGACCACCGACGTCAGGAACGGGATCAGGATACCGATGCAGACCAGCAGAGCCGGCAGGCTGAGGAGATAGGGCAGCACCCGCTTGCTGATCCTGAAGCCCGACGGCCTGTTTCTTTGTATTGTCGCCGCAGTCATCGGCTGCTCCGTCATCCTGTTGCTTCGCCGTCCCGGCCGCCCAAGGGAGCAAGGCGGCCGGTCGGGCGAGCAGGCGGCACCTTTCGGGACCGCGTCGCAAACGTATCACATCTCAAAGGCTGGCCCGCGGACGGGTCAGCCTTGGCCGCGGCTTAGCCGAGCCCGGCTTCCTTGAGCTGGCTGTTGATGCTCTCGGCCAGCTTGTCGAGGCCCTCGTCGACCGGCACTTCCTTGGCCACCATCTTCTGCAGCGTCGCCGCCCATTCGGTGGTGAGATCGAAGAACAGCGGCTGCGGGGTGAACTTGATGCTGGCGCCCGGCGCCGAGACGTCGAACATCTCGACATAACCCGGATAGCTCTTGTTCAGCTTCTCGCGGAACATCTCGTCGTTCCAGACCGACTGACGAACCGGATTGACGAAGTCCATCTTGGTCGCACCGAACAATGCATGCTCGGGTCCGGATGCCCATTGCATGAAGTACCAGGTTGCGTCCTTGTCCTTGGAGAAGTTGGACATCGACAGCGACCAGATCCAGATATTGGGCGTCGGCGCCTTGGCGGCAGGATTGGCCTTGAATGCCGAAAAGGCGAGCTTGCCGGCCATCTTGTTGTCGCCGCCATTCATGAAGTAGCCAAGGATGTCGGCGTCGTAAATCATCGCCGAAGCACCTGCACCGAGATCGGTGCCGACCTGGTACCAGGTGTAGGTCGACCAGTCCTTCGGGCCGCTCTCCTGGATCATCTGGACCCACTGCTTGTGGAAAGCCTTGGATTCGGCGGTGTTCATCGCGGCCGACAGCTTGCCGTCAGCCGAGACGTTCAGGTCCTTCTGGTCGAAATTGGCGTAGGCCGACAGGAAGCCCGGGTGGATCGTTGCCCAGGAGCGCGAGCCGCGCACGCCGATGCCGTAGACGCCACCGCCGACGTCCTTGGTGAGCTTCGCCGCCGTAGCGACCATCTCATCCATATTGCCGGGAACGCTGACGCCGACCTTGTCGAACATGCCCTTGTTGTAGGTGATGTTGTTCTGCTCGAAGCCCCACGGAATGCACCATTGCTTGGCGTCCGCCGAACCGAGGGCGCCGCCCGGCTGGCCGTTCCAGGCGCAGGAGTTCTTGACGCCGGGCAGGAAGTCGTCCCAGGCATATTTCGGGTTGGTCTTGGCCGGATCCTTGATCCATTCGTTGAGGTCGGTGATCCAGCCGGCCGGACCGTAGGTCCAGGTCATGTAGGCGCCGGTCATGAAGGCATCGTATTCGGGCGAGCTGGCCGACAGCGCAGCGGTAACCTTGTCGAAATAGACGTCTTCGGGGAACACGTCATAGACGACTTCCATGCCGGTCAGCTTCTTGAAATTGTCGAGGTTGGCGATCATCGCATCGGCGTAAGGATGCTTGTTGAGCAGCAGCTTGATGGTCTTGCCCTTATGCGCCTGCCAGTCGAAATCAGCCGCCAGGGCGCGGGTCTGCCCGAAATTGAGCAGTGTGCCGGCGGTGCTGGCGGCAAGGCCCATTGCACCGAGGCCCTTGATCAGCCCACGGCGGTCGACTTGTCCACGCAGGAATGCGTCGATGAGGTCTTTCTCTTTCTCATGCATTTCTCTTCTCCTCCACAGGGTAGTTTCAACGAAATGGTTGCCGGCTACCCGACCGGCGTCTGTTCCACGAGCGATCGCGCCGTCCGCTCGTCGGTTATCAAGCCTTTGAGATAACGGCCCTCCAGCACTGACTTGATGGCGCGAACCTTCACCTTGCCGCCGGCGACGGCGACAATCCTGCGGTTGCTGATGTCTTCGCGCGCCAGTGCCAGCGCCCGGTCGGAAAGCGTCGTCGCAACGGCCTTTCCGGCATCGTCGAAGAAATGGCCGAGCAGTTCGCCGACACCGCCGTTGCGGCGGATCTCCTCCATCTCGCCCTTCTCGATCATGCCGGTGGCGACAAGCGAGGCCTCACGTTCGGCGGTGCCGATGCCGGCGATGAGCAGGTCGGCGGACTTGGCGAGGTCGAAGACATCGCTGACGCCTTTCTGCCCGAGCAACACTGTTCGATCCTCGACCGTGTTGGCGAACATCGGTACGGGCATCACATAGGCCTCCGCACCAGTCCGCTCGGCGACGCGGTGGATGACGTCATGCGGATTGGCCGAGAACTTGCGCGTCAGGCCGCCAAGCAGCGAGACGAAACGGATCCTGCCGGCCGATATGCGCGGCAGATATTCTACGCAGGCGGCAAGCGTGCGGCCGTGGCCGACGCCGATCAGCGCCTCTTCGCCGCGTTCGATCTCGCGCTTGAGAAACTGCGCGCCGGCAATGCCGAGCGCCTTGAGCGGCAGGTCTTCGGCATCGAAGTCCGGAACAACCTCGCAGTAGTCGAGGCCGTACCGGCCGGACAACTCATCCTCAAGCTCCACGCATTCTGAGACTTCGCCGTCGATGTAGACTTTGACCAGGCCTTCCTGATTGGCCTTGGTGATCAGGCGATGCGCCTTGAGACTGGTCAGGCCAAGCCGTTTGGCGACCTCCGACTGGGTCAGGCCGCCGGCATAGTGAAGCCAGGCAGCACGGGCTGCCATGCCGGTCTCATCGTCGCGCAGCAGGCCGTTGCCAAAACCAACCATTTCCGCCCTTTGATATTTTTATCAATTGCTGCAAAATTTTTCACAAGGCGTCGCCCGAGTCAAGCAACCGCTGCGTTTAAATCTCCGGCCAGGAGCTTGCCGGCCGGGGCCGAATAGAGCCGCGCTAACCAACGGGCAAGAAACAACACCGACCGCGCGCCATTTAAAACGTTTGCAATTTCGCTTGAAGTGATTACAAACGTTTCAAACTTCGTTCGGGAGGAACGATGCCGGCCCGCGTTACGACCCTCAAGGAACTTGCTGCGCAGCTCGGCCTGTCGATCACGACCGTTTCGCGCGCCCTTGCCGGCCACGAGCAGATCGCCTTGAAAACGCGCCAACGTGTCACCGAGGCCGCGCGCCAGGCCGGCTACGTGCCGAACACCGCAGCCCGCACGCTGGTCTCCGGCCGAAGCGGCTTCGTCGGCATGGTACTGCCGATCCGCGGTCCCAATCTGGTCGATTCCTTCCTCGGCGAATTCGTCACCGGATTGGGCGAAGGGCTGGTTTCGCACGGCTCCGACCTGATCCTGGCCGCAGCACCGCAAGGCCAGTCGGAACTTTCCGTGCTTCGCCATGTCGTCGAATCCGGGCGCGCCGACGGCGTCGTCGTCACCCGCATCGCCGAGGTCGACGAGCGGCTTGCCTATCTGCGTCACCGCAATTTCCCGTTCGTCGCGCATGGCCGGCTGCTCGACGGCGACTTTGCCTACCATTGGCTCGATACCGATGGCGCGCACGCATTCGGCGAGGCCTTCGACATGCTCTACGATCTCGGACACCGCCATTTCGGCCTGGTGACGATTTCCGAGCCGATGACATTTCGCCATCTCAGACAGGACGGGCTCGCCGCCGCGATCGCCCGCCGGGGCGATCCGTCCGTCAGGCTCGATGTGGCGACGGCGCCGCGTTTCGATCGCGGTGCCCGCATCCAGGCAATCATCCGGCTTCTGCACGCCACCGAGCGGCCGACGGCGATTGTCGCGCTGTTCGACGAGCTGGCGCTGACTGTGATGGAAGAGGCGGGGCGCGCCGGACTTGCCATTCCTCGCGACCTTTCGGTGATCGGCTTCGACAACATAGCCGCCTCCGCCTATGCGCCGCCGGGGCTGACCACTTTCGACGCCTCGATCCGCCGGTGCGCGCGCGAGATCGGCGAGATGCTGCTGACCGTCATCGGCGACAGGCCGGACGCGCCACTGACGCGGCTGGTCCGGCCGACACTTGTCTCGCGGGCAAGCCATGGCCCGGCACCCACAGGACGGAACTGACGCCTTAGCGGCGCACAACCAGGGAGGAAGACGACGATGATTGCGTTGAGGACATTGGCAGGTGCGGTGCTGGCGTTGTCGCTTGCTGCCGGCGCAGCACAAGCCCAGCAGGTGTTGTTCTGGTCGACACAGGCGCGACCAGTGGAAGAGACACAGAAGATGCGCAGCGAAGTGCTGAAGGGGTTTGACGGCCAGGTCGACTACCAGGTCGCCGAGGACGGGCCCTGGCTCACCCGCCTTCAGGCCGAACTGCAGGCCGGCTCCGGCACCATAGGCGTGCTCGGCGGCCTGCACGGAGACTTCTCCACCGTCGGCGCGAACCTTGTCGATCTCTCCGGCGTCGATCTCGGTGGCGTCAAGGTCAACGAGACCTACAAGAAGCTCGGCATGCTCGGCACCGGCGAGCAGAAGTACCTGCCATGGATGCAGGCCACCTTCCTGATGGCGGCCAACAAACAGGCGCTGCAATATCTGCCGGCCGGCACCGATCTCAACACCATCACTTATGACCAACTGATCGAGTGGGCGAAAAACATCGCTGAAAAGACCGGCTCGCCCAAATTCGGTTTTCCGGCCGGCCCGAAAGGGCTGAAGCACCGTTTCTTCGAGGGTTTTCTCCTTCCATCGTATACCGGCTCGATGGTGACGAAGTTCCGCTCGGCGGAGGCCGAGACGGCGTGGAATAAGTTCAAGGAATTGTGGCAATACACCAACCCGAATTCGACCAACTATGCCTTCATGCAGGAGCCGCTGCTGACCAGCGAAGTCTGGGTGGCATTCGATCACGTGGCGCGCCTCGCCGACGCCTTCAACCAGAAACCCGACGAGTTTGTCGCCTTCCCGGCGCCGGCTGGCCCGGCAGGCCGCGGCTACATGCCGGTGGTGGCCGGTGTCGCTATCCCGAAGACCTCGCCTGACATGGACAAGGCCAAGGCGCTGGTCGCCTATATGCTGAAACCGGAAACCCAGATCGCGACGCTGAAGGCGACAAACTTCTTCCCCATCGTCGACGTCAAGCTGCCCGACGACATGCCGGCCTCGGTGAAGGCCTTCAGCCCAGTGATCGCCACCATGACCGGAGCTCCCGATGCGTTGCCGGCGCTGCTGCCGATGGGACTTGGCGGCGTCGGCGGCAAGTTCAATCAGATCTACACCGACAGCTTCGAGCGCATCGTGCTCGGCGGCGAGGATGTCCACGGCGTGCTCGACGAACAGGCGACGGCGCTGAAGGCGATCATCGACCAGGCGAAGGCGCCATGCTGGGCGCCCGACAAGCCCTCGCAAGGCGCCTGCCCGGTCGATTAAGAATCCTCCCGGGCGTCCGGATTTCCAGCGCGCCGGGCGCCCACCCCTTTTGAAGCTTCGAATAGAGAGCGCTCCATGCACAGCAAGGCCCTGCCCTATCTGCTGCTGACGCCGGCGACGCTGTTCCTCTGTGTCTTTTTCCTCTACCCGTTCGTGTTGGTCGCCTTCGAGGCGTTCACCCGCGACGGCGGCTTTACGCTCGACAATTTCCGCACCATGGCGGGCAGCTGGAAGTTTCCGGTCACTGTCCGCAATACGCTGCTGCTGAGCGCCATCGTCGTGCCGATCCAACTGGTGATGGCGCTGCTGATGGCAACGGTGGTGTCGCGGCTTGAAACCGGGCGCAGCGCTGCGCTTTACATCTTCGCTATTCCGCTCGGCATCTCCGATCTCGCCGCCGGGCTGATCTGGCTCGCCATCTTCGACCAGTCCGGCTTCCTGAACACCTTGCTCTCCAATCTCGGCGTCATCGACAGGCCGGTCATGTTCCTCGGCTACCAGAGCAAGCTGACGATCTTCATCGCCGTGGCGCTGGCCGAGATCTGGCGCGCGACCGCCATCATGATGGTCATTCTGGTCGCCGGCATGGGGCTGATCCCCCGGGAATACTACGAGGCGGCGGAGGTTTTTGGCGCTAGCCCGTGGAAGCGCTTCATCAAGATCACGCTGCCTCTGCTGCGCCCAAGCCTGCAGACGGCGATCATTCTGCGCGTCATCCTTGCCTTTGAGGTCTTTGCCGTGGTTGCAGCACTCGGCGGCACCAATCTGCCGGTGCTGATGGGCGAGACCTACAATTGGCAGTTCACGCTGCAGGACCACAATGTCGCCGCCGCCATGGCGCTGTTCATCCTCGCCATCTCGATCGGCTTCACGCTGTTCTTCCTGCGGGTGCTGCGTGTGCCGAAGGAGACTCGCATATGAGCACTGTCGCGGAGCTCTCGATCGCCGCGCCTGAGGCCCGCAAAGCCGGCAATTGGTTGCTGGTCGCAACGGTCATCCTGCTTTGCGTCTGGGTGCTGCTGCCGATCTATCTGTTGATCGTCAACGCGCTGTCGTCGCCGGAAGAGGTGACCGCCTTTCCCAAGCGCTTCTTCCCGTCATTCGATTTCGGCAGCCTTTCTTTCTTCATCAAATTCGCCGGCGTCGCCAAGGCGCTGTGGAACTCCGTTCTCGTCGCCACGCTGACGATGCTCCTCTCGATCGGCTTCGGCGCACCCGCGGGCTACGCGCTGTCGCGCTTCGAATTCCCGGGCAAGGAAACGTTCCGTTTCGTTGTGCTGATGACCCGCGCCTTCCCGCTGCCGCTGCTGGCGCTGCCGCTGGCGGTGATGTTCATCCGCACCGGCCTCGACGACACCGCGATCGGGCTGGCGCTGGTCCACACCACGCTGGCGCTGCCGTTTGCGGTGCTGATCACCTTCTCGCTGTTCTCCGGCATTCCCGTCGAGCTGGAGGAGGCGGCCTGGACGCTCGGCTGCACGAGATTGCAGGCATTCCGAAAAGTCATTCTGCCGCTGGCGCTGCCGGGCATCGCGGCGTCGGCGGTGTTTGCCTTCACCATCTCCTGGAACGAGGTGTTTGCTGCCGCAGTGCTCACCATAGAGAACCGGACGCTGACC
Organism: Mesorhizobium sp. M0185; assembly: GCF_040322175.1. Taxonomy (NCBI): domain Bacteria; kingdom Pseudomonadati; phylum Pseudomonadota; class Alphaproteobacteria; order Hyphomicrobiales; family Phyllobacteriaceae; genus Mesorhizobium; species Mesorhizobium sp. M0185. The sequence continues at coordinate 163,888 of NZ_JAMYSY010000007.1, forward strand.
GCCTTCCTGTTGCAGAGCCTCGGCGAATCGCCGCTCTACCTCAAATTTGCCGGTGGCGCGGCACTGGTCATTCCGGCGCTGATCTTCATCTTCGCCGTTCGCAAATATCTGTTCGCCATGTGGGGGATCGCCAACCGATGACGCGCACAAAAGAGAACGCCGATGGCTGAGATCGTCATCAAGCAGGTGGCAAAACGCTTCGGCGGCTTCACCGCGCTGCATTCGATCGACCTGACCATCGCCGACCAGGAATTCATGGTGCTGCTTGGCGCCTCGGGTTGCGGCAAGACCACGCTGCTGAGGATCATCGCCGGGCTGGAAACGCCAAGCCAGGGCGAGGTCTGGATCGGCGGCCGTCGCGTCGACCATCTGCCGCCGCGCGAACGCGGCATCGCTATGGTGTTCCAGAATTACGCCGTGTTTCCGCACCTGACGGTATTCGAGAATATCGCCTTCGGCCTGCGCATGAAGAAGCTGCCGCAGCAGGAGGTCGACGGGCGCGTCAACCGCACCGCCGAGCTCATGCACATCGAACAGCTTTTGAAGCGCTATTCGGGCCAGCTTTCCGGCGGTCAGCGCCAACGCGTGGCTGTGGCCCGGGCCCTGGCGATGGAGCCTGACGTGATCTTGATGGACGAGCCGCTGTCCAACCTAGACGCGCTGCTGCGGCTCGAAATGCGCGCCGAGCTCAAAGGTGTGCTCGCGGCGTCCAAGACCACCACCATCTACGTTACCCACGACCAGGTCGAGGCGATGAGCCTCGCCGACCGCATCGCCGTCATGCATCAGGGCCGTATCGTCCAGGCCGCCTCGCCGGTAGAGGTCTACCGCAATCCGGCGGCCCGCTTCGTCGGCTCCTTCATCGGCAACCCGCCGATGAATTTCATCCCGGCGACGAAGACGGCCGACGGCAGTTGGACCGTCGCCGGGCTGACGCTGCCCGGCCCCAAATCGGACAAGCAGACGATAGAATTCGCCATTCGCCCCGAGGATGTGGACGCCGGCAACGAAGGTATTAACGCCACCGTGCGCGTTGTCGAGCCGCTCGGACCGCACACGCTGGTCAGCTGCGACGTCGAGGGCGGCCTGTTCCGCGCCATCCTCGAATCGAATGCCACGGTCGCCGTCGGCGATCACTTGCGGCTTTCGCCCAAACCCGATCGCGTCCGCTGGTTCGATCCCGAAACCACCAACGCCCTTTGATCCCCTTCGATTCTGAAAGTACGAACGCTCCGATGATATCTCTTGCTGTCGACGAAACCATCGCCCGCGCCGTCGAGGTGCTCAGGGAAAATGACCAAGGCACCTATACCATACCGACCAAGGGGCTCTACCCGTTTCAGTGGAACTGGGATTCCTGCCTGACCGCGCTCGGCCTTGCCCACTATGACGAGGCGCGCGCCTGGACCGAGATCGACACGCTGTTCGCCCACCAATGGCCAGACGGCATGGTGCCGCACATCGTCTTCCATGTCTGGAGCGACGGCTATTTCCCCGGGCCGGAGGTCTGGCGAACCAACCGCCCGACTGCCACCTCCGGCATCACCCAGCCGGCGGTCGCCGGTTTTGCCGTGCGCCGCTTGTTCGACCAGGCCAAGGACAAGACCCTGGCGGCCGAGCGCGCCCGCGCGCTGTTGCCGAAAATCGATGCCTGGCACCGCTGGTTCTACGAAAATCGCGACCCGGACGGCGAAGGGCTGGTCGCCATAATCCACCCATGGGAGTCCGGCCGCGACAACTCGATCGATTGGGACGAGGCGTTCGAGCGCGTGCCGACCGAAGGCGTCGAGCCCTACACCCGCCGCGACATCCTGCACGCCGATCCGGCGCATCGTCCAACCAAGGCACAGTATGACCGCTATGTCTGGCTGTTGCAGCATTTCCGCGGGCTTGGCTGGGATAATGCCCGGCTGCACGATGCCTCGCCATTCCAGGTCGTCGATCCCGGCTTCAACGCCATCCTGATCCGTTCCGCCGCCGACCTTGCCGATCTCGCCGAGGCACTTGGCGAAACCGAAATCGCAGAAGCCAATCGCGCCCGTGCCGAAAAGGGGCTTTCGGCAATGGAACGGCTGTGGAGCGACGCGCATGGCCAGTACATTTGTTTCGACCGAGTGGCCGGAAAGCATGTTGACAGCGCGTCGGTCGGCGGCATTCTGTCGGTATTTTCGGCCATCCCGGAAAGCCGGGCAGCGACCATCGCTGCAACGATCGAGCGCATCGCCGGCAAAACGCGTTACATCGTCCCGTCGCACGATCCTGAGGATGGGCGCTTCGACCCAAAGCGCTACTGGCGCGGCCCGGTCTGGCTGGTGGTCAACTACATGATCGCCGACGGCCTTGCCGTCGCCGGCCGCAGCCAAATCGCACAGCGCATCACGCAATCCAGTCTCGAGCTGATCGCCGAGAGCGGTTTTGCCGAATATTACGATCCCCTCAGCGGCGAGCCGCTCGGCGGCAATCGCTTCACCTGGACCGCGGCAATGGTGATCGAGTTCCTGAAGGGCAGAGCCTGAACGCTTCCGCCTAGGCCGCCGGCTACCAAAGCCCGTTCTGTCTGCCGAATAACAGTCGACCCCATTTGCGTCTGAGGCACGTCCTGGTCCATCAAAACAGGGCCAAGGCATGCCAATCTTCACCATGCCAGAGCTATAATAATTCTTCACAAACCGCTATCTATACTGCGTCGGGGCGGGGAGAAGCGCGGCTTGCGGCACTTGGCATTCCGGTCTTCGCCTGCACCCCGGATCTGTTTCCGGACATGATGGCGGCGGCACTGCGGCGGGAGGATATCGGCGCCTGGGCGGCGGGAGCCGACATCAAGCTCATTTGCGCCGAGGCTGAGGCGCCTGGGACGCGTGAGTGAGCGTTTGCCTCGGTCCAGAATACTGGGCCGCCCGCAGGTAAGCGCTTGCGGTCAAAGGTTTGACAAATAGCTGGCCGCGCCTATGGTCGACCTGTTACAGGAGCGACGCATGGCGAAGACAACCGGCTGTATTCTTGGCGGGTTTTCCGCACATTTGCTGAACAGTAGAAATCAGCCACGGCCGCTTTCACAGCCCTCGCCCTTCCCTCTCCCGGCCGCGTCGATGCGCCCGGGCCGTTCATGTCCTTGAGCCACATGTCGCAGAAAATTACCGAGCTTCTGTCGCGGCTGGAAAAGCGGCTGGACAGGTCAGCGATTGTCTCGGCTGAGGAGGCCGGACCACGCTACCGGGAAGATCCCGACGGCAAGGACGGCGCGCCGCCGGCGATCGTCTTGCGTCCACGCACGACCGGCGAGGTGTCGGACATTCTGCGCCTGTGCAACGAGGTCGGGCAAAGGCTCGTCGTCCAGGGTGGCCGGACCGGGCTTGCCGGCGGCGCTCGCATCCAACCCGGCGAAGCTGTGCTGTCGCTGGAGCGCATGACTTCCGTTGAAGCCCTCGACCGCGAGGCGGCGACCATCATCGCCGAGGCCGGCGCGCCGCTGCAAGCGGTGCAGGAAGCCGCCGATGCGGCCGGCTTGCTGTTCGGCGTCGACATCGGAGCGCGCGGCACGGCCACCGTCGGTGGCAATGTCGCCACCAATGCCGGCGGCATCCGTGTGCTGCGCTACGGCATGTACCGGGCGCAGGTGCTTGGGCTGGAAGCGGTGCTTGCCGACGGCAGTATTCTGACCTCGCTCAAGGGTTTGGCGAAGGACAACTCCGGCTACGACCTCAGCCAATTGTTCATCGGCAGCGAAGGCACGCTCGGCGTGGTCACGCGCGCATGCCTGCGGCTGCATCCGAAGCCGGCCACCGAGATCAACGCCTTTTGCGCGCTTGCTTCGCTCGACGCGGCGATCACGTTGCTTGCGCTGCTCAGGCGGAAGCTCGGGCCCTTGCTATCGGCCTATGAGGTGAATTTCGCACCGCTCTATGGCGCCATGATCGCCGGCATGGAGGCGCCGGCGCCGCTGCCCGCCGGCTCGCCCGTCTATGTGCTTGCCGAGATACAGGGCAGCGAGCCCGACCGCGACGGCGAACGTTTTGCCGCGGTGCTGATGCAGGCGGTTGAAGATGGCGTGATCGACGACGTGGTCGTCTCGCAATCGCCGCGCGAATTCCGGGCGCTCTGGGCGGTGCGAGAAGAGGCCAACCGTTTCCTGTTTTCGATGGCAGGCCTGATCGGCGTCGATATCAGCATCCCACTGGCGAGAATGGCGACTTTCCTGGGCGAAACAGAAGCCGCCATCAGGGCCGTCGACCCTGGCGCCGACATCTACGTCTTCGGCCATCTCGGCGATGGCAATCTGCATTATCAGGTCCGCACCGCGGATCCGGCGGCCGCATACGGCATCGTGTACCGCGGTGTTGCCACCGCCGGCGGTGGCGTTTCGGCCGAACATGGCATCGGCCTCGACAAGAAGGAATGGCTGCACCTTGTGCGCAGCGACGCCGAGATCGCGGCCATGCGCCGCCTGAAAGCAGCCTTCGACCCGAACAACATCCTCAATGCCGGGCGCATCTTCGACCTCGCGCCGGGCTGAAATCGAAGGCCGGTAGCGCTGGCCGGGTGCTGTCTCTATCTGGTCGCGCCCTTCAATTCCGCATGCGCAACCGCGATGCGGGCAGCAAGCGCGGCGTTGTTGCGGACCAGCGCGATGTTGGCCTTCAGGCTGCGGCCTTGCGAAAGCTCATTGATGCGTGCGAGCAGAAACGGCGTTAGTTCCTTGCGCCCGATGCCGCGCTTCTCGGCCTCAGCCACGGCCGCTGCGATCGTGCCGTCGATGAACGCCGGATCGAGCGCGTCCGCTTCGGGGATAGGGTTGGCGACGAGAATGCCGGTGCCGGATTCCATCTCGTCATGCAGCAGCATGGCTCGCGCGATCTCGTCGGGCGTGTCGAGGCGATGATCGGCCTTGAGCCCGCTGGAGCGGGTGTAGAAAGCCGGAAAATCATCGCTCCCATAGGCGATCACCGGCACGCGCTGAGTTTCCAGATATTCCAGCGTCTTCGCAATATCGAGGATCGACTTAACTCCGGCGCAGACGACGGTCGTGCCGGTTTGGCCGAGTTCGGTCAGGTCGGCGGAGATATCGAAAGTGGCTTCGGCGCCGCGATGCACGCCGCCCACGCCGCCGGTCGCAAAAATGCCGATCCCGGCTAAAGCGGCGATCCGCATCGTCGCCGAGACGGTGGTTCCGGCCGAGCCGCCGCGCACCATGATGGCGGCGAGATCGCGCCCGGAAGCCTTGACCACGCCCTTTGCCGCTGCCAGCTCTTCCAGTTCACGGTCGTCGAGGCCAACCTTGATCTTGCCGGCGACCACTGCGATCGTGGCGGGCACGGCGCCGTTTTCACGCACTACGGTCTCGACACCACGGGCAGTTTCCAGATTGACCGGATATGGCATGCCGTGGGTGATAATCGTTGATTCCAATGCCACCACCGCGCGGCCTTCATCAAGCGCAGCAGCGACTTCATCGTTCAGGTGGACAAGGAAAGGTTTCATATCATCTCGCTTTCAGGCAGGAATGCGGTACGGCCGGCGGCAAGGAAGCGCGGCGACAGATCGGGATGGACGCTGGATTCGCTCTCGGTGGTCAGTGTGGCAAGCAGCGCGCCGGTGCGCACGGCATGAGCGACCGGCTCACCCGAAAGCACCTTGAACAGTGTGCCGGCGATCATCGCGTCACCGGCGCCGGTGATATCGACGGGCTGCGCCGGGACGGAGTGCATGGTCGTCACACCGCTCTCGGTCGCAACGGCAAATCCATGCGCGCCCACGGTCACGATCACCTCGCCGGCGCCGGCCGCGCGCAGCGCTGCCGCTGCTTCCTCCGGCGTCAGCCGCCTGTCGGCATCCGTCATGCCGAGCATCGTATTGGCCTCGTCATGATTGGTGAACAGAAGATCGATGCCGGTCAGGTCCTTCGGCAGGCGCGCTGATTTCGGCGCCGATACCGTGTCGACTGCGAGCTTGAAGCGCGCACCCTGCTTGCGCGACATCAGTGCCGCGAGGGTCGCGGCCGGCAGATTGCAGTCGATGAACACCCATGTCGCCGAAGCCAGATGCGGCCAGAAGCGGTCGAGATAGGACGACGAAAACAGATCGAAGATCTCCATGTCGGCAATGCCGAGCACGAGGTCGTTGTTGCGGTCGAGGATGGCCGCGTATTCCGCCGTCGGCCGTTCCGTGGTGGTGATGACCTGGCTGACATCGGCGCCGAGGTCGCGCAGATGCCGCACCAGTGAGCGGCCGGTTTCATCGTCGCCGACGATCGAGACGAAGCTTATGTCGACGCCGAGGCGGGCAAGGTTTTCGGCGACGTTGCGGGCGACCCCGCCGAAGCTGCGATAGCCGTCGACCGGGTTCGACGTCTCGAAAATCAGATCCTTCTTGGCGTGGTATTTGCGGTCGAGCACCGCGCCGCCGACGCAGACCATGCGCTTGGACGTCGGCAAGACGTAACCACGGCCGAGAATGTATCCCTTGTTGACGAGTTGCACGATGTGGGCCGCGACCGTCGAGCGGGCGATGCCGAGCACCGTTGCTATGTCCTGCTGGCCGGCGAATGGGTTCGCGGCAATGAGATCGAGAACCGCTTGTTCCTGTGCTCCAAGGTCGTCCATTGTCTCACCCGGCCGTCAAATTCGAGGCTGAACGCTTTCGCAACAACAGATGACATTGTCAACATTTGTTTCGACCGGCGGCATTTGACCATTCGGCGCTCCCGCGACTCTCTGCCAGCCGGACGAAGAAAGCGGGTGAGCACATTGAAGAAAGCCATTTCACCAAGGAGGACGAAAGTTGCTCTTGTCGGCGTGCAGCGCCAGGGAGGAACTGAGGCCTTAACGCGAGACGGCGAAGAGCGCTAAGCCTTCAGCACCGAGACGGCCAATTCGCTGTTGTGGACGTATTCGTTGGCGTCAGGCTGCTTCTGCACGAGCAGGATGAACAGCAGGTCGGTCAGCGTCAGTTGTGCATCACGCGCAGTTATCGATGACGAGCGCGCGCGCTCTTCATCGGCGATCGTGTGGAGGCGAATGTCGGCAACCCGGCTCAGCGGATTGTCGCGAAGTCCGGTGACGGCGATCACGGTGGTGCCACGTTTGCGGGCAAGTTCAGCTATCCGCAGGGTTTCGATGCTCGCCCCGGAATAGGAGAGCGCGAACAGCACGTCACCTCGTCCAAGCGTCGAGACATTGGCCATTTGCACATGGCTGTCGCTGTCGTGCAGCACGTTGCGGCCGAGCTTCATCAGCTTGTAGGAAAAATCGCGCGCCACCAGCGAGGATGCGCCGACGCCGGCCAAATGAATGCGGCGCGCACCGTTCAACGCTTCGAGGGCCTTGCCGATTTCCTGCTCGGTGTTGGCCGCGACGGTCTGCTGCATCGACAAGAGCTTGCTGCCGATCAGCTTGCGCATGATGACCAGATAGCTGTCGTCGACCTCGATCGAACCGTGGATCATGCCGGCCGGCACGTGCCATTCCTGCGACTTGGCCTCACTGACGGCGAGCTTAAGCTCCTGATAGCTGGAATAGCCGAGCTTCTGGCTGAACTTGACGACGCTCGACTGGCTGCGGCCGATCTCGGCGGCAAGCGCCGCCGTCGACAGGCGGAGCATCTGGTCGGGATTATCGACGATATACCGACCGATCTCGCGGTCGCCGGGCGCCATGACTTCGAGCTTGGCCTCGATCTTCTTCAGGACGGACATGCGTTCCTCCATTGCCTGTCATCGACAATGCCAAGCCAAGGAATAAATTATTCCGTCTCTGATTGACAGCCAAGAATGAACCATCAAATCTCGACTGGTGCGGTTGCGGCCGAGCCTTCGGGCATGTCGACGATTCGGATATGAAAGATCGTAGACTCGCCGACAGCTCGGGATTAGGTCAGAGCCATGGACAAATTGCGGATCGTCGGCGGACACAGGCTTGAGGGCGCGGTGACGATCTCCGGCGCCAAGAACGCGGCCTTGCCGCAAATAGCGGCGGCGTTGCTCAGCCCCTATCCGCTGCAGCTGACCAACCTGCCTGAGGTGACGGATATCGACAACATGCTTGGCGTCGTCGGCCTTCATGGGGCCGAAGTCACCAGATCGGCGCATGCCGCCACAATCGATACCAGTGCTGCCGCTTCCAGGGAGACAAGCTACGATACAGTCAGGCGCATGCGCGCGACGGTGCTGGTTCTCGGTCCACTGCTTGCCCGCTTCGGCCATGCCCGGGTCTCGCTGCCTGGCGGCTGCGCGATCGGCGCACGGCCGGTCGACATGCATGTCGCCGCACTTGCCGCACTTGGCGCCGATATCGCGATCGAAAACGGACTGATCGTCGCGTCTGCGCCAGGCGGACTGAAAGGCGCGCGCATCGTTTTGAGCTCGCCGTCGGTCGGCGCGACCGAAACGGCGATGATGGCGGCGACGACGGCAAACGGCGAGACCGAGATCCTCAACGCGGCCCGCGAGCCGGAGGTGGCCGATCTTGCCGCCTGCCTGAACGACATGGGCGCGCGGATCGAGGGCGCCGGCACGCACCGCATCCTGATCGGGGGCAGCACAGACTGGCGCGCCGCCACGCACGACATCATCCCGGACCGGATAGAGGCCGGCACCTATGCCGTCGCAGCGGCCATCACCGGCGGTCAGCTCGAGCTGACCCACGCGCGGCTCGAGCACATGGCATCCGTCGTCCAGCTGCTCGAAGCAGCCGGTGTGAAAATATGGCCGGGCGACCGCGGGCTGATCGTATCGAGAGACGGGCCGCTCAAGGCGGTCGACGTGACGACGGAGCCCTATCCGGGCTTTCCGACCGATCTCCAGGCGCAGTTCATGGCGTTGATGTGCTGTGCCGAGGGCGCTTCGCTGTTGCGCGAGACGATCTTCGAGAACCGCTTCATGCATGTGCCTGAACTGATGCGGCTCGGCGCCAATATCAAGCTGCAAGGCACGATGGCGCTGGTGCGCGGAGGCGAGAAGCTGAAGGGCGCGCAAGTGATGGCGACCGACCTGCGCGCCTCCGTCTCGCTGGTGCTGGCAGCGTTGGTGTCGGAGGGCGAGACGACGATCAATCGCGTCTATCATCTCGACCGCGGGTACGAGCAGTTGGACCGCAAGCTCCGGCTGTGCGGCGCCCAGATCGAACGAATAAGGCAATGAGTGCCGGTGGGGCGTCTCCGCATTATTTCCTGGGCGTCGATGGCGGCGGAACCGGCTGCCGGGCGCGTATCGAAGACGAGGCAGGAACCGTGCTCGGGCAAGGCCTGTCGGGCCCGGCGACAACGCGACTCGGTATAGAGGTGGCCTGGGCCTCGATTGTCAAAGCCTTTGGTACGGCGATCGAAGAGGCAGGGTTCGCGGCGGCGGAAATCGCCAAGATCCGCGCGGGTATCGGTGTTGCCGGCATCGGCCGTAAGGGTGCGCTCGAGGCGTTTCATGCCATCGAACAACCCTTTGCGAGCATCGACTTCGTCAGCGACGGCGTCGCGGCTTGCCTTGGCGCGCATTCCGGCCAGGACGGCGCCATCGTCATAGCCGGGACCGGTTCGATCGGGCTCGGCTTTGTCGAAGGGCGCGACCTGCGCGTCGGCGGCTACGGTTTTCCGATTTCCGACGAGGGCAGCGGCGCCGATCTCGGACTGAAGGCAGTGCAGCTTGCCTTGCGAGCCCATGACGGCCGGCATGAGCGGACGGCGCTGCTGGCCGAGGTGATGCAGCGCTTCAAGGACGATCCGTTCGAGGCGGTGGCCTGGATGGACCGCGCCAGTGCGACGGACTATGCCGCCCTAGCGCCGATGGTGATCCGCCATGCCGACCAGGGCGATCCGGCCGGTCGGCGGATCGTGCAAGGCGCTGCCGAGCAGATCGACACCTTCGTGCGGGTGCTGTTCGAAAAAGGCGCGCCGCGGGTTACGCTGCTCGGAGGGTTGTCCAGCCCGCTTGAGCCATGGCTCGCTCCCGACGTCCGCCGACGGCTGAAGCCGGCCGACGGCGATGCGGTTTCGGGAGCCATAATCCTGGCCAGAAAATCCGTCTGCCGCCAGTGATGCCTTGCTCGGCAAGGAATATAATATTCCTACTTTCCGTTGACAGAGGGAATATCGAATTCTAAAAAGTTAACGAAACAGAACCGGCGCAGGCCGGTACGGAGCCGACGGCCAGGTGCAGGCACTGGACGCCGCTTGCCGCGGGCATCACAGTCCTGCTCGCAGTCGCACTTGAAAGTAAGCGAAGTGGTCGAACAAGGGTTGATGTCGGAGCTGGAGCGGCTGGTTTCCGAGGACCGGAACCCGAAAACCATGGACATCGATCTGTTGCCGACCCTCGAGGTGCTGCGCAAGATCAATGACGAGGACAAAGGCGTTGCGGCAGCCGTCGAGAAGGTCATCCCCGATATTGCTGCGGCCGTGGACCGGATCGTGAGCGCGTTCCAGAACGGTGCACGCCTTGTCTATATGGGGGCTGGCACCAGCGGCCGGCTCGGCGTCCTCGACGCCTCGGAATGTCCGCCGACCTTCGGCGTACCCGAGGACATGGTGGTGGGCCTGATCGCCGGCGGCGTCGACGCGCTGATGCACTCTGCGGAAGGCGCCGAGGACGATCCGAAACAGGGAATAAAGGCGCTGCAGGACATCAAGCTGACCGCTGGCGACGTGGTGGTCGGCATCGCTGTCAGCGGACGCACACCTTATGTGATCGGTGGCCTGACCTACGCCAAGGAAGTGGGAGCCACCACCGTGGCGTTGTCCTGCAATCCTCGATCGACCATTGCCGGCATTGCCGATATTGGCATCTCTCCGGTGGTTGGCCCGGAGGTCCTCACCGGCTCGACCCGGCTGAAATCGGGAACCGCGCAAAAGCTGGTGCTCAATATGCTGTCTACCGCCAGCATGATCCGCATCGGCAAGAGCTATCAGAACCTGATGGTTGACCTCAATCCAAGCAACAAGAAGCTTGTCGCAAGGGCGGTTAGGATCGTGATGCAGACGACCGGCTGCGCGGCACAGCAGGCACGACAGGCACTCGACCAGACCGGCAATGATGTAAAACTGGCAATCCTGGTGACGATCACCGGCATGGGGGTCGAAGAAGCACGTAAGGCGCTTGCCAACGCGGGAGGTTTCCTGCGCAAGGCGATAGGCGAAAAGACGGTGTAAGACCGCATGGATACTGGGCCGATGTTCCGGGGCGTGTGTCCCTTTGAAGCGGTCCGGGGAACTGCAAGGCATCTGGTTTAACAATAATGGGAGACGACAATGGTACGGCACATTGGCAAGAAACTGCTTTCCGGCATGACGCTCGCGGCAATGGTTGGCATCGCCGCGCTACCGGTGCAGGCGAGTGCGGCGACGCTGCATATGGCGTGGTCGCAGGACGCCACCGGTCTTGATCCGCACAAGCAGACGGCATTCTCCTCACTGCGGCTGCTGGAGCTGATCTACGAACCGCTGGTGCGGCTCGACGCAAATCTGCAAATCACGCCCGCGATTGCCGATTCATGGCAGTTCTCGCCGGACGGCAAGGAGCTGAGCTTCAAGCTCAATCCGAAAGCAAAATTCCAGAACGGCGCCGCCGTGACCTCGGCCGACGTCAAGGCATCGTTCGAGCGCATACTCGACGAGAAGACGGGTGCTGCGGCGCGCGCCAACTTTCTCTCGATCGCCAGCATCGACACGCCCGATCCAGCCACCGTCGTGTTCCACCTCTCGCAGCCGGACGTGCCGATCCTGACGGCGATGAGCGACGTCAATGCGGCGATCGTCCCGGCAAGCGAAATCGCGGCCGGCTCGATCGGCACGACAACGATCGGCTCGGGTCCGTTCAAGCTCGAAAAATGGGATCCGAATTCCAAGGAAGTGCTTGTCGCCAACAAGGACTGGGCAGGCGGCGCGACCGGCGTCGACGGCATCGAAATCAGCGTGCTGCCGGACGAGACGGCGATACTGGCGGCGATGCGCACCAAGCAGATCGATTTTGCCCTGCTCAACGATCCGCTTGTCGCCACGCTGGTGCCCAAGGAAGCCAGCCTGCAGTTGAACCGCGTGCCGGTGCTTGCCTATCACGTGCTGCAGCTCAATCCCTCCCGCAAGCCGATGACCGAACTCAAGGTGCGTCAGGCGATTTCCTGCGCCATCGACCGGCAGGAAGTGCTGGACACCGCCTCGCTCGGCGAAGGCAAGGTCACCGGCCCGCTGACCATCCCGGCACTGGCGACCGATCCGAAGCAGTTGTTCTGCTATAAGCGCGACATTGAGAAGGCCAAGCAGTTGATGGCCGAAGCCGGCTATGCCGACGGCTTTTCGGCGACCGTGATCGGCGCCACCGGCGAGCCGCCGACGGCAGCGGCGGAAGCCCAGGTCATCCAGTCGCAACTCGCAGAAATCGGCGTCAAGCTCGACATCAAGATGATGGAGCTCAACGTCTATGTCGACGCCTGGCTGAAGGGCGATTTCGACATGGCCGTCGCGCTGAACGGCGGCAGGGCCGATCCCTACACTATGTACAACCGCTACTGGACCAAGACGGGCAATCTGCAGAAGGTGGCGAACTATATCGACGACACGCTGGACAGTCTTATGCAGAAGGGCCGCACCGAGACCGACCCGGCAGCGCGCAAAGCGATCTTCGCCGACTTCGAGAAGCACATCACTGAGATGTCGCCCTGGATCTGGCTCTACACGTCCTACAGCTACACGGCACAGCAGAAGAATATCGCAGGATTCGAACCGGTGCCGACAGGCTCGCTGTTCAGCCTCGCCAAGGTGACGATCCAGTAGCTGCTTTGATGCCGGACGAGAGGATATTCTTCGCGTGAACTATCTGATGCGGCGACTGGCGACCTTCCCTCTCGTCCTGCTTGGCGTGTCCATCGTGGTGTTCCTGGCGATCCGGATGGTTCCGGGCGATTCGATCACGGCAATGCTGGGGACCGAAGCCGGCCTGCTGACGCCGCAGCAGCGCGATGCGCTTGCAGCTTATTTCGGCATCGACCAGCCTTGGTTCATCCAATACTGGCGCTGGCTGCTTGGTCTTTTCCAAGGTAATCTCGGCATTTCGTCCACCTATGGCAGGCCGGTGCTCGACGTCATCCTCGAGCGTTTCCCGCTAACGTTGGAACTCGCCCTGCTGTCGATGGTCATCGCCCTGCTTGTCGGTATGCCGGCGGGGATCTTTGCCGCCACCCATAACGAAAAGCTGTCCGACCTCGGCGTGCGCGTTGTCGCAATGATCGGGCAGTCGACGCCGAACTTCGTCCTTGCCCTGCTGATCATCTACACACTGTCGGCGGGGTTTGGCGTTTTGCCGGCGATGGGCGAGTTTTCGCCGCTGTGGCAGGATCCGCTGCGCAATCTCGGCCAGCTGTTGCTGCCTGCGGTCACGCTTGGATTTGCCTTCGCGGCTTCGGTGACCCGCATATCGCGTTCGGCGATGCTCGATGTGCTCAGCGACGACTATGTCAGGACGGCGCGCAGCAAGGGCGTTTCGGCGCGCGGCGTCATCTGGCGGCATGCCTTGCCCAACGCGCTCATCCCGGTCGTGACGCTGAGCGGCATAGAGTTCGGCTACCTCCTGGGCGGAGCTGTCATCGTCGAGCAGATTTATGCGCTGCCCGGTCTCGGCCGCATGGTGCTGGATGCCATCCTGCAGCGCGACTACGCGCTGGTGCAGGGGAGCGTGCTGTTCATCGCCTTCAACTTCATGATCGTCAATCTCCTCGTCGACCTTGCCTATGTCGCGCTCGACCCGCGTATCCGGCTAAGCGAGCACTGATGGCGACATTGCGGGCTATATTTGCGCATCCCAGCGGCCGCATCGGCGGTGCGATCGTTGCGCTTTATCTGCTGCTTGCCGTGCTTGGCATGCTGTGGCTGACGCCGCACAATCCGCTGACGCAGCACCGGGTCGAGCGACTGCATGCGCCTGACGGCACCTACTGGATGGGCACGGACCTGTTCGGCCGCGATGTCGCAAGTCGGCTGATGACCGGGATCGGCCAGTCCTTCATCGTGGCCTTCTTTTCGGTCGCCGTCGCGACACTGGCCGGCACCGTGCTCGGGCTGGCGGCAGCCTGGTTCGGGCGCCGCTGGGACGGCCTGGTGATGCGCATCATGGACGTTGTGCTGGCGTTCCCGGCGATCCTGCTGGCGCTGTTGATCGTCGCGGTTGCGGGACCGGGAACCTCGACCAGCGTCATTGCCATCGCCATCGTCTACACACCGATCTTCACGCGCGTCGTGCGAGGTCCGGCTCTGTCGCTCAAGGCGCGCGAGTTCGTCGACGCGGCCCGCACGTTCGGCAGCAGTGCGGGCTATATCGTAACACGGCATCTGCTGCTCAATCTGGTGGCGCCGCTGACGGTTCAGGTGACGCTGGCGCTGGCCTGGGCACTGCTGACCGAAGCCGGCTTAAGCTTCCTCGGGCTCGGCACGCAGCCGCCCGCCGCGTCGCTCGGCCTGATGCTGAGCGACAGCCGCAATCTGATGGAGACAGCTCCCTGGCTGATGATCTTCCCGGGCGTGGCGATCATGATCGGCATCCTCGGTTTCAACCTGCTCGGCGATGCGTTGCGCGATGTCCTCGACCCGAAGATGCGGAGATCGATCGCATGATCCCGCTGCTGTCCGTCAGCGGATTGCGCGTCGGCTTCGGCCGCAACCCGCAAGCCAATGAGGTCGTGCGCGGCGTCAGCTTCGATCTCGCCGACGGCGAAACGCTGGCCATCGTCGGCGAAAGCGGCTCGGGCAAATCGGTTACGGCGCTGTCGATCAATCGCCTTGTCGATTATGGCGGCGGCCGCATCACCGGCGGGTCGATCAAGCTGAGGCGGGCCGACGGCAGCACCTTCGACCTGACAGCCGCAGCCGAGCCGCAATTGACGAAGATCCGCGGGGGCGAAATCGGCATGATCTTCCAGGAGCCGATGACCTCGCTCAATCCGGTGCTGACCATTGGCTGGCAGATCGAGGAATCGTTTCGCCTGCATCGCGGCCTGACCGGACGACAAGCAACGGCGGCAGCCAAGGACGCGCTCGACCGCGTCCGTATTCCCGACGCAGCGAGGCGGCTGAAATACACGCCCAACCAGCTGTCGGGCGGCATGCTGCAGCGGGTGATGATCGCCATGGCGATTGCGTGCAACCCGCGCCTGCTCATTGCCGACGAGCCAACGACGGCGCTGGATGTTACGGTGCAGGCGCAGATCATGGCGCTGCTCGCCGAGTTGAAGCAGGAAACCGGGATGTCGATGATCTTCATCACCCACGACATCGGTCTGGTTGCAGGCATCGCCGACAAGGTGATGGTGATGCAAGGCGGAGAAGCTGTCGAGCAGGGCGCATTGAACCAGATATTGGACGATCCGCAGCATCCCTATACGCGGCATCTACTACATGCGGTTCCGCATTTCGCCGGCGGCAGCGCGACACGCAGGGACGCGCAACGCGAAACGCAAAAAGCTGCCGAGCCGGCGCTGAAGGTCGATGGCCTCGTAGTGCGATTTCCGGTCAAGGGTGGGTTTTTCAGCCGCGCCAGTGGTGCCGTGCACGCGGTGGACGGTGTGGATTTCGAGCTAATGCCGGGCGAGACATTGGCGGTCGTCGGCGAGAGCGGTTCCGGAAAGTCCACCACCGCCCGCGCGATTCTGGGGCTGGTGCGCTCGACGCGCGGCACAATCTCGGCCAGCGTGCGCAAGGCCGCCGCCGGGCAGAGCGCCCTTCCCGTGCAGATGGTGTTCCAGAATCCCTATGGCTCGCTTAATCCCAGACTCACCGTCGAAAACCTCCTCGCGGAGCCGGTGATCGCTACCGGCGGACGGATAACTGCTGAAACGCGGGCGAAAATGGCTGCGCTGCTGAAACGCGTCGGCCTTCCGGAAAACAGCCTGCAGCGCTATCCGCACGAATTCTCCGGCGGCCAGCGGCAACGCCTGTGCATCGCTCGCGCGCTGATGCTCAATCCTTCGGTTGTCGTCCTCGACGAAGCGGTTTCGGCGCTCGATGTGTCGGTGCAGGCCAGGGTGTTGAAGCTTTTGATCGAGCTGCAGCGTGAATTCGGGCTGGCCTATCTGTTCATCTCGCATGACATGGCTGTCGTCGAGCGGATCGCCCATCGCATCGCGGTCATCTATGCCGGCCAGATTGTCGAGATCGGCGATGCCAGATCGGTGCTCTCGGAGCCGAAGCACTCCTATACCAAACAGCTTATCGCGGCCGTTCCTACTATAGACCGGCGGCATGAACGTTTCGAGCTGGACACGCGCCAGGTCCCCTCGCTCGTGCGTCCGCTGGGGTTTGAGCCGGGCCCGGCTAATTGGCAGCAATTCGGGCCGGATCATAGAGCACGGGTGGAAGCGTGATGATTGTCGCCCAAGGATATGAAAGGCCGGAGGGACAGCCCCATCGCTGCCTTCCAAACGGAGGCGTAGTTGATCGACCATGATTTCTTCTCCCGCGTATTCGCCCCGCTCGAAGCGGCCGTGGCCGCATCGCGCATTCCGGGCGGCGTGCTCGGCATAGTTGACGGGGACGGCGAACGCATCGTCCGGGCAATCGGCTCAGCCCAAGTCGTGCCCAAGATACGGCCGATGCATGTCGGGACATGGTTCGACCTGGCATCCCTGACCAAAGTCATCTTCACCACGTCGCGTATCCTGGCACTGGCGGAAGAAGGCGTCATCGACCTCGACGCGCCGCTGATTTCCGTCCTGTCCGACCTTCGCCAATATGACGAAAAAGCCTGGGAACGGAACGTAACGTTTCGCCAGTGTCTCGGCCATCAGACACCGTTTCCCGCCGTCGCGCCAATCTACACCTATGGGCGTGACCCCGAGCTGCTGCGCGCCTTCATCCTCCAGCGCGAATGGCAGGCTGGCGAGCCGGTCTATTCCGATATCAACTTCATCCTGCTCGGCTTCGTCCTGGAGCGCCTGTCTGGCAAGACCATTCGCGACATAGATCCCCGTCCGGGCTTCGCGTTCTCCGCCGAACCGGATCAAGCGGCGGCGACCGAAGACTGCACATGGCGCCATCGCGTGCTCTGCGGCGAAGTCCACGACGACAATTGCTCGGCCTTGCAAGGTGCCGGTCACGCCGGCCTGTTCGGAACGGCGGCTTCGGTCCTCGACTTTGCGCAAGGGCTGCTGGACGGGACCGGCGCGTCGCAGCGTTCGATCGCGCTAATGCGCACGCCCTTGTCGGCAACCCGCACCCATGGCTGGGAGCGACCCTACGAAGGCTGGTCCGGCGGCCGGTTATGCAACCCCGAAACCATCGGGCATACCGGCTTTACCGGCACCGGGCTTTGGGTCGACTTCGACAAAGGCAGAGCCTGGAGCTTGCTCACCAACCGGATCCATCCGACACGTCATTTCAACAGCGGGATCGCAGCGCTTCGCCAAGCGGTCGGCGATCTCGTCAACGGAGCCTGACAACCATGAATCCGAAAAATGGCGAACCCATGTGGGCCGTCGGCCTGATGACCGGCACCGTGCTGGACGGCAATATCGATGTCGCGCTGATCAAGACCGACGGCGAACGGATTGACGACTTCGGCATCTACACGCTGGCCCCCTACCCGCAGTCGATCCGGACCTTGCTGGAAGAGACGCTGCGGCAGGCAAGGAGCTGGAATTTCACAGGGCCGGAACCGGCAATCTTCCACGAGGCAGAGGAAGCGCTGACGCGCGCCCAGTCCGCGGCGGTCAAGGATCTGGTCGAAAGCCACGGGCTGACGATGGCCGATATAGGGGTCGTCGGCTTCCACGGCCAGACCGTGCTGCACCGTGCCCCGCAAGTGGGCCGACTGGGCCAGACCCGCCAGCTTGGCGACGGCGAGCTGATGCATGCCATCCTTGGCGCCAGGGTCGCCTATGACTTCCGCTCGGCCGACATGCGCGCCGGCGGCCAGGGCGCGCCGCTGTCGGCCGCCTATCACGCCGCGCTGCTGCGCGAAGCCGACGCCACCGGCGACACGGCGGTGCTCAATCTCGGCGGCGTCGCCAACATCACCTGGTGGGACGGCACGGACAATGTTGTTGCCTTCGACACCGGGCCCGCCAACGCACCGCTGAACGATTTCATCAAATCGAAGGGGCTCGGCGAAATGGACCGCGACGGCGCCCTTGCCCGCGCCGGCACGGTCGACGAGGCACGGCTGGCCAAGCTCCTGCAGCATCCGTATTTGACCAAACCCTACCCGAAATCGCTGGACCGTTTCGATTTCGGCGCCTCGATGGCGGACGGAATGAACGCCGAGGATGGCGCAGCCCTGCTGACGGCCTTCACCGCGGCCGCCGTCGGCAAGGCGCTCGATCTTCTGCCGCGCCGGCCGAAGCGGCTGGTGGTCAGCGGTGGCGGTCGACACAACCCAACGATCATGGCCATGCTTGCCAGCCGCGCTGGCGTCGAAGCGGTTCCGGCCGAGGCGCTTGGCTGGAAGGGCGATGCGGTGGAGGCGGAGTGTTTTGCGTTCCTGGCAGTGCGCGTGCTCAGAGGCTTGCCGATCAGCTTCCCCAGTACGACCGGCGTGCCCCAGCCGATGCGCGGCGGACGCCTTGCCGGCTAACTAAGCCAACAATTTCTTCTGCAGGAAGATGCGGCTGCGGCCAATGGGGAAATCGGCAAGCACGCCGAAGGGCAGATAGCCCTGGCGTTCATAGGCCTTGGCGGCCCTGGGATTGAACGTGTCGATCCAGGCGCCGTGACAGTCGCGCGCGATCGCCTCCCTCTCGGCCGCCTCGAGCATCCTGCCGGCCATGCGGTGACCGCGCAGTTTTTCATCGACCCAGAGCCATTGCACATAGAGCCAGCCCCAGGCGGTGTATCCCGAGATGCCGGCGACAATAGCGCCGTGCTCATCGCGCACGAACACGGCCAGTGTCTTCCTGCCGGAGGCACCGACATCACCGTCGTTGAACGCCGTAAGCCGCTCTCCAAGAAAAGCCAACTCGTGCGGCGAGGGATCGGCGGTTGTCTCAAGCGTTGTATTGTTCATCCGCCAAGCATCTATCGAAGGACGGGACCGAGACGCAAGCCTTGCTGCGCTATAGCTTCGGCGAACGCCACGCCGCTGCCGCAGCAGCGATTAGCACGAGCAAAGCTGCAATCACCGCCGATGCTGCAAAACCGAACGTGGAATAGAGCGGTCCGAACGCCGTGGTGCCGACGAACACCGCAAGATAGGTCACCGCGCTGTTCAAACCCATGATCGTGCCGCGACGCGCAGGGTCGAGCGCCGACAGGCGCATCACCAGGACGTTCAGCCCGAAATGATTGGCAAGGCCCCAGACGGCTATCACCGCTACGGTCAGATGAAAACTACTGCTTGCCGCGGCAATCACTACATAGACGACCGCGACAAGCAGATAGGCAAATGGCATGACACGCCGCGCGCCTAAGCGGTCGATAACGCCGTCAAGAAGTGCCGCCGTGCCAAAGCCGGCGCCATAGGCGAGCGCGGCAAGCCCATTGGCACTGACCGGCCGTCCCAAGCCGTTGTGAAGGTGATCGCCAAGATAGCCATAGACACCGTAGAACGCGGTCATGAAGGCGGCGCAGGCAACCAGAAGCGGCACGATGCCCGGAACGCTCAAGGCGCCCAGTGGCGTCGGCGCCGGGCCGCTCCTCCTGACATCGCTGAGCGACGTCAGAGACAGGCTGGCCAATGCGACTGCTGCGAGCACCGCGACCGCCGCGAAAACGGCGCGCCAATGTACCAGATCGGCAAGTACGGCCGACAGCGAAACGCCGGCGACCATGCTCAGCGTCCAGCCGGTCAGCACGACGCCTATGGTGCCGCTTTCACGACCGGGCGGCGCAATCGCGGCGGAGCTGGCATAGATTGCCGGCATGGCGACACCTGCAGCGATGCCGGCGAGAAGCTGGGCCGCGACCAGCGCCGTCACGGTCGGCGCAGCGGCGCTGGCGACGAGCGCTATCGCCAGCAGCAGCAACGCCCCTTGCAGCATGCGGCGGGCGCCAAACCGATCGATATAGCGCGCCAGGAACAAGGCGCTTGCCGACGTCCCGAGCCCGAACGCGGCCGACGCGATCATAACCGCCGGCACGATTGTGCCGAAGGACGCGGCCACCGCCGGCGCGATCGGACTGAGCACCAGCGAGTTCGAGCCGATCACGGCAATGCACCCCGTCAGCAGGTAAGCGAGTGCCGGGATTGGCGGCTTGGGGGCCGCTGCGAATGTGGCGACTTGATCAGTGTTCGACATATGGCAATAATGGCCGTATTAAATTCTGCATCAATCGGGAATTTTAATATGGATGAAGAAACAGATGGCATTCCGCAGAACAGGCCCGCCGCCCGCGATATCGATGCAACCGACCGAAAAATATTAGGCGTTCTGGTCGACGACGCCACGATCAGCTATGCCGAGCTCGGCGACCGTGTCGGCCTTTCACCGCCGGCAGCCCATGAACGCGTCAAGCGCCTCCGGCGCAGCGGCGCCATCCGCAACACCGCGGTCATCATCGATCCCAAGGCGGTGCACAAGCCGCTGCTTGCCTTCGTCCATATCGACACAAAGGGGTGGGGAAAGACGCCGGAGCTGATGGCAATCTCCGAACACCCCGAAGTCGAGGAGATCCATTCGGTGGCCGGCGACACATGCATGCTGATCAAGGTCCGCACCGAGGACACGCGGGCGCTCGAGGGCCTGCTGTCGCGCCTCTACGAAACACCCGGCGTCACCTCGACCCGAAGCTATGTGGTCCTGTCGACCTATCTCGAGCGGCCGGTGCAGCCGGGGATAACGACGGAATGGCCGACCCCCCGGCACGTGGCCAAGCCGCTTTATTAGCTCAAACGATTCTCACGCGTATCCAAAGTCGAACCGGAAACGTCTCAGGCACTGCATCCTGTGGTCATCCGTCCGGCCGGTTCGTTTGCGCCAGTTCTTGGATCCGACGGGATGCCTGTTGCGCAACCGGAGACACGCGATGAGAAAATTGATCGTGGGCAGCTTCATTTCGCTGGACGGCGTCATCGAAGCACCAATGGAATGGGCGTCACCGTTCTTCGACGAGGAGATGAAGGAACACTCCTATGAAAAGGCCGGCGAGGCGGATTTTTTCCTGCTCGGCCGCGTCACCTACGAAATGTTTTCGGCGCGTTGGCCGCAGGTCAAAGGCAGCAAGTACATGGACCGCATGAACGGGCTGAAGAAGCTCGTCGCGTCGCGCAGGCTCAAGGCAGTGAGCTGGAACGCATCGCTGATCGAAGGCGACGTCGCTGCCGAAATCACCAGGATCAAGCAGCAGGCCGGCGGCAACATATTGAAGTATGGAGTGAGCAATCTCGACCAGACGCTGCTCGCCAACAGGCTTGTCGACGAGTATCAGCTCTCGATCGTGCCGACCCGCGTCGGCCCTGGCAAACGCGCTTTCCAGGATGTCGACCCGTCCCTGGTCAAGCTGGAGCTTATAGATACGCACCGTTTCAAGAACGGGGTCATTACGCTGACCTATGTCCCGCTATGATCCGTATGCCATGAAGATGCAGCCAGGACTTGACCCGACCGGGCTTTTCGACGTCCGCTACGCCGGTTTTCTGGAGACAGTCGCGCATTTGCGTGGACGGCTGCACCGCTACTGTGCACGCATGACCGGTTCAACGCTCGACGCCGAAGACGTGATGCAAGAGGCGCTGTTCGAGGCCTATCGGAAGATCGAGAAGCTGGACGATGCGAGTGCTCTTCGCCCCTGGCTGTTTCGCATTGCGCATAATCGCTGCATCGATTTCCTGCGAAGCCGGCAGGTGCGTCGGCATGCGGAGGCCAATTTCGCCGACGACGAGATCGTCCTGCCGGTCGAGCCGGCGGGCCAGGGCGCGGATCGCGCCATCGAGCGGCTGGTGACCCACCTGCCGCCCAAGGAGCGCGCCTGCGTCCTGCTCAAGGATGTCTTCGACTATTCGCTGGAAGAGATTGCCGATCTCGTCGGCTCGACCGTGGGCGGCGTCAAAGCTGCGTTGAACCGAGGCCGCTCTAAATTGGCTGCCTTGTCGGGCGAGTCGATCGTGCGTTCGGAGTGCCAAAGCGATCCGGAACTTCTGGAATTGCTTGTCTTATGACTTTCGCTGCCGAATGGGTCAGAAAGGAACGCTGAGAGAGGGTAGCCGCCCTCCCTCAGCGGCG